>JAAYGM010000021.1 GCA_012727735.1 Bacteroidales bacterium
AGCATCACTCACAACCGAAGGTGATTGCCATCTCGCAAACCACTGAGCTGGGTACCTGTTATACACCCGACGAAGTGAGAGCGCTGGCCGATCTGGCACATGCACACGACATGTATCTCTTTGTGGATGGTACACGTATTGCCAATGCCTGTGCTTTTCTGGATGTCACACTGAAGGAGATCACCACCGATTGCGGGGTGGATATTTTTACACTGGGCGGCACGAAGAACGGTCTGATGTTTGGTGAAGCCCTTGTTCCACTGCGAAAGGAGCTGGCTGAGCACATCAAATATTACCGCAAGCAGACTACCCAGTTGTATTCCAAAATGCGTTTCCTCTCTGCCCAGTTTATTCCCTATCTGAATGAGGGACTCTGGCTGGAGAACGCCTCAAAATCGAATGCTGCAGCAGGCAAACTTTTTCAGGAGATGCGCTTGATCAGAGGTATTGAGATCACACAACCGGTACAATCGAATGCGCTTTTCTTCATACTTCCGAAAGAGGTGACCGACAAGCTGCGTGAACGCTATTTCTTTTATGACTGGGACGAAAGCCGCAACGAGATGCGCCTGGTCTGTTCCTGGGATACCTCTGACGAAGACATCAGCACTTTCATTGCATATTTAAAACAACTAACAAATTAACCGGAAGAGATATTCACGGAATCATTCACAATTTTATGTTGTGAGATGCCAGATCAACTTCTTCCTATAACCTATTTTTCAATGTTTGATTTTCTTGATGTTTATCCATGGCTCTTGCCTTTCATTATTTTTTTCGGGCGTATTTTCGACGTAACGCTGGGTACGCTGCGCATCATCTTTGTTTCGAAAGGAGAAAAGTACAAAGCACCGCTTATCGGTTTTTTTGAGGTTTTTATCTGGATTGTAATCATCTCTCAGATTCTCTCCCGGGCAAGCGATATGGTTGCTTATCTGTCATATGCAGGTGGTTATGCCGCAGGAAACTATGTTGGTATACTGATAGAGAAACAGATTGCATATGGGATAGTCTTGTGCCGGATTTATACGCAAAAGAATGGACTGGAACTGATTAAAAAGCTCAACAGTATGAACTTCGGAGCCACCATGACGCATGGTACGGGATCCACCAATGCGGTAGATATCATAGAGACTGTTGTAGACCGTAAAGAGATGAAAAAACTGGAGCGTATACTCAATGCGTTCGACAGCAATATATTCTACGTGGTAGAAGATATACGCACAAAACAGAATGGTATCTTCCCGAAACGGAGAAATATCCTGTCACGCTGGCGCATAGGGAAGTAGTTCAGGTCAGATTATTGACTGTTCCTTTCCAGGAACAACCCAGGCAGTATAACAGAGAGGTGTCAAATCCATCCGTTGATTCGTTTTCGTGAATGGGGTTGATCTGCTTGTCTTCCGTGACTGTTACTACCAGCCGTTCACCCGCTGCATTGAGCAGGTAGAAACGGCGTATTTTGCATTGCGGACATAACAGATTCTTCATAGGGGATCATTTTTTTTCGCTTCCTGCCAGATCAGTTCCATCTCATCAAGTGTCATCTCTTTCAGTGTGCGGCCTTTTTCCCTGATCTTTTTCTCCATATAGTTGAAACGATAGGTGAACTTTTTGTTGGTTCGTTCCAGTGCATTGTCGGGGTTCACCTTATACAAGCGTGCGGCATTGATGATGCTGAAGAGCATATCCCCAAATTCAGCTTCTGTCCTGTCGGCATCCATCTTTTCAATTTCTGCCTCCAGTTCTCCCATTTCCTCTTTCACTTTATCCCACACATCGTGGCGTTCGTTCCAGTCGAAGCCGGAGTTGCGGGCCTTGTCCTGAATGCGGTACGCCTTCACCATGGAGGGGAGCGAAGAGGGCACTCCTTCAAGTACGGTTTTGTTTCCTCCTTTTTCTTTCAGTTTAATCTGCTCCCACGATTTCTCCACCATGCTCGCAGAGTCGGCGTTCTGATCACCGAAGACATGGGGGTGGCGAAAGATCAGTTTGTCGCAGATGGCGTTGCATACATCGGCGATATCGAAAGCCTGCTTCTCTTCGCCTATTTTTGCGTAGAACACAACGTGAAGCAACAGATCGCCCAGTTCTTTCTTTATCTCGGCATTGTCGTTGTTGATGATAGCCTCAGCCAGCTCATAGGTCTCCTCAATCGTGTTTGCCCTCAGGCTCTCATTAGTCTGTACGTTATCCCAGGGGCATTTCTCACGCAGCTCATCCATGATGTCGAGCAGCCGTCCGAAAGCCTCAAGCTTTTGTTCTCTTCTGTTCATATGTAATAAGGCAGAGAGGCCGGTACGACCTCTCTGCAGGTTTATTGTTTAAAATTGTTCAATCCTGTCTGCAGGAACTCTATGTACCTTTCTACATTCTCATCGTAGGCATAGGATGGGCTCAGCGGTTTACCGTCGTGATCCAATGCGATGTAGTAGGGTTGCGCGTTTGAGCCAAACTTATGACGCTGCAGGTAACTCCATTTGTCGCCGATGGTCTTCAGGCGGGTTGTTCTGCCGTTCTCCTCCACTTCGATAATTTCCGGAAGACGCGTCTTGTCATCCACCATCAGGGTGATCAGTATATATTCGTTGTCGAGGAGATCCTTCACCCTCGGATCGGTCCATACCGAAGCCTCCATCTTGCGGCAGTTGACGCATCCGTAGCCGGAGAAGTCGATCAGCACCGGTTTGTTCTGCTGTTGTGCCATGGCTATACCGGTCTCATAATCGAGTGTTTTGGCATGTACCTCTCCGTCGTAGAGATTAAAATCCTGCGTGAACAGGGGAGGGGAGAAGGCACTGATCGCTTTCAGCGGTGCTCCCCACAACCCGGGAATCATATAGATGGCAAAAGCGATTGAGATGATTGAGAGGAAAAGACGGGGGATGGTGATATGTGGCACATCGCTGTCACCGGGGAACTTGATTTTACCCAGCAGATATATACCCAACAGTGCAAATATGACGATCCACAATACCAGGAACACCTCCCTGTCGAGAATACCCCATCCGTAAGCCAGGTCGGCAACAGAGAGGAACTTAAGGGCCAGTGCCAGCTCGAGGAAACCCAGCACCACCTTCACCGAGTTAAGCCATCCGCCCGATTTGGGCATGCCGGCCAGCCAGGAGGGGAAGATGGCGAAGAGTACAAACGGGACGGCCAGGGCGATGGCGAAGCCCAGCATGCCAATAGCCGGTGCCAGGATGCTGCCGGCGGTGGCGGCTTCCACCAGGAGAGTGCCAATAATGGGTCCGGTACAGGAGAAAGAGACCAGCACCAGCGTGAAAGCCATAAAGAAGATGCTGAGTGCACCGGAGGTCTTGTCTGCTTTCTCATCCATCTTGTTGGTCCATTTCGATGGCAACACCATCTCAAACCCGCCGAAGAAGGCGATGGCGAAAAAAACCAGCAGGGCAAAGAAGATGAGATTGAACAGTGCGCTGGTGGCCAGGTTATTCAATGCGCTGGCACCGAAGATGCCGGTGATAAGGAGTCCCAGCAACACATAGATGACAATGATAGCAGCACCATAGATCAACGCTTCGGTGATGGCTTTCTTCCTTTCTGTTTTGTTGCGTTTCAGGAAGAAGCTGACGGTCATCGGGATCATGGGCCATACACAAGGTGTCACCAATGCGATCAGCCCGCCAATAAAACCGGAAATGAGAATCCACAGCATTGACATCCCTGCGGTGCTCCCCTTCATTCCATATTCCTGAAGTTCTTCAATTACCGGTGTCCAGAGCAGATCACTGTCGATCTCAGCGGTGGAGACTGCTGCCTGTGCAGCTGTGCGTTGTGACTGATCGCTGTCGGCTATCTGTGCCGGCTGCAGTTCCAATGGTGCCGTTGTTGTCTCCGTCGTTCCCGTGGGAGAATCTGCCGGCACTCTGACTGTTGCCGGCAGGTCGGTGGCCGTGAATGAGAAGTCGTTAGGCAGTGGTGGCGTGCAGCTCTGATTGTCACACGCCTGTGCACGTATGTCACCCTCGATGGAGAAAGCAGACTTGTCAGTGACCCTCAATCGCTGTACAAAACGGGCGCTATTCTGAAAGGTGCCGATGGTCATCTGGAAGATCTCATCATATTTCACTTTGGCTTCTTTGCCGGCTGCGTGAAAAGTACCCACAGGCTCAGCGCCGGTCATCCGGTCAAAACTGATCTGTGTAGGTGTTGGTCCGCCATCGGGTATCTGTGTGTCGTAGACATACCAACCCTGTTTAATTTTAACATCTGCCACCAGCTCTATTTCGCCGTTACCCTTGTCTTCAAGTGTAAAGTTCCACACCATCTCATCCTGAGCGAATGATGCAGCTATGCTGAGAAAAAATAAACTGAGCAGTAAGGATAGCTTTTTCATATACTTCCGTGATCTTAATAATTAGTTAGCAAAGGTAGTGATTTCAAATAAACTGAGCCGATGCTTATAGCAAAATAAACAAAACAACCATTTAAAAAACTTTGAGGTGTCTGTTTTGAAAATTACAGTCTCTTTCTGCGAGATTATCTATAACAACAAAGGGAGAAAAATGTTTCTCCCTTTGTAAGTATGCCATGCATGCCATTTAAACCTGTGGCGATAAATTATATAATACCAGCCTTCTCGTAAGAGATCCCTAATGCATCCGCTACACCCCGTCCATAGGCAGGATCTGCCTTGTAGCAGTTGCCAATATGGCGGATCTTGATGATCTCATCAGAGCATCCCATGTTACGGGCGGTATTTTCAAACAGCCGCTGTTGCTCGTCGGGTTTCATCAGACGGAACAGCTTTCCTGGTTGTTCGTAGTAGTTGTCATCATCTTCACGGAAGTTCCATCGTTTGATGTCGCCGTTCACCTTCTGTAGTGGTTCGTCATGTTCCGGCTGTTCCTGCCATACATTATAGCTGTTTGGTTCGTAGTGCAGAGTGGCACCATGGTTGCCATCGACGCGCATCTGCCCGTCGCGGTGAAAGGAGTTGTACTGCTCTTTTGCACCCCTGGGTTGATTCACCGGTATCTGATGATGGTTCACGCCCAGTCGGTAACGTTGCGCATCGCCGTAGGAGAAGAGGCGGCCCTGCAGCATCTTGTCCGGTGAGAAGCCGATACCGGGAACTACATTCGCCGGATTAAAGGCAGCCTGTTCTACATCCTGGAAGTAATTGTCCGGGTTGCGGTTCAGCTCAAATTCACCTACCGGGATCAGAGGAAAGTCACCCTTGTACCATACCTTCGTCAGATCAAACGGATTGTAAGGCATCTGTTCCGCCTGTTCCTCGGTCATGACCTGAATGAACATCTTCCACTTCGGGAAATCACCATTGCCGATTGCTTCAAAAAGGTCGCGCTGATTGCTTTCGCGGTCTTTGCCTACCACTGTCTCAGCCTCTTCATCTGTGAGGTATTCAATCCCCTGCTGTGTGACGAAATGAAATTTCACCCAGTACCGTTTGTTGTCGGCGTTGATGAAGCTATATGTGTGACTGCCAAAACCATGCATATGCCGAAAGCTGCGCGGTATGCCTCTGTCGCCCATGGTGATGGTCACCTGGTGTAATGCCTCAGGGAGGTTCGACCAGAAATCCCAGTTGTTGTTCGGACTGCGCAGGTTGGTGTGTGGATCCCGTTTTACAGCATGGTTCAGATCGGGAAATTTGAGCGGGTCGCGAAAGAAGAATACGGGTGTATTGTTCCCTACCAGATCCCAGTTTCCCTCCTCGGTATAATACTTCATTGCGAAACCGCGGATGTCTCTTTCGGCATCAGCTGCCCCGCGTTCACCTGCCACGGTGGAGAAGCGGACAAACATCTCGGTTTTTTTTCCGACCTGGGAGAAGATCTTCGCTTTGGTGTACTGCGTGATGTCGTCGGTTACGGTGAAAGTGCCGAATGCGCCTGATCCCTTGGCATGCATACGCCTCTCAGGTATCACCTCCCGGTCGAAGTGTGCCAGTTTCTCCAGAAACCATACATCCTGCAACATCATCGGTCCGCGCGGTCCGGCCGTCATTGCATCCTGATTGTTACCCACCGGTGCCCCGGCGACGGTGGTCATCTTCTTCCGGTTTTCCTTGTCTTTCTGTTTTTTTAGTTCTTCTGCATTCATACGTTAAAGTTTAAAGGGTTCTTACCTGTTGTGGAATTTTCCATTTATCTGTAATTTAATTGACTCAATTTCAAAACCGGAGATACCATTTTTCGTGAAAAAATCGATGAGTAACTGATCCAGCTCCTCGTTTTCAAAATCAGCTATTCTGTCAGTTTCACTGCTGTAGAGATGGTGGTGACTTGAAAGAATGCCGTCGTAGTGTGCTGCTTCTTCTTGGGTGCGGAACTTGGTGATCACACCTTTTTCCACAAACGTGTCAAGTATTTTATAGACGGTTCCGGTAGCAACGTTTGGATTTTTCCTGTGCACAAACCCGATAATCTGTTCTGCCACAGGGTGGTTCTGCAGCGTGTAAATTGCTTCCAGCACAGCGATTCTTTGCGGGGTGATTTTCAATCCGCTGGCTTTTAGTTTATTCTGTATCTCCTCAATATGATTGGGCGTTTTCAATTTTTAATAAAAATTTAATAGGAATAGTTCTCTTGTAGAACAAATTCTATGTGTAAAAGTTCAAGTTTTCAACAACTTTTGTTAATAACTTTTAGGCAAGAATGAACAACAAAATTCCCTAAGATGTAAATAACTCCCTAACTTTACAATCTTTTAAAAAAACTGGTATTTAATGGAAAAGCAGAAAAGAAAACCTTCCGTAAAAGTAGTGGAGAAAACCGTATTTGCACCTGACATCGGGAAATTGCCGCCTCAGGCGAGAGAACTCGAGGAAGCTGTTTTGGGCGCACTGATGCTTGAGAAGGATGCTTATTCCATCGTCAGCGAAATCCTTAAGCCGGAGAGTTTCTATGATCCTACACATCAGCTTGTATACGGATCAATACAGGGACTCGCCATGCAGCAAAAGCCGGTGGATGTACTCACCGTAGTGGAGGATCTAAAGCGGAGAGGTGAATTGGAGACAGCCGGTGGAGCTGTCTATGTGGCAGAACTGTCTGAGAAGGTGGCTTCAGCTGCACATATAGAATACCATGCACGTATTATTGCCCAGAAATATCTGGCGAGGGAGTTGATCTCATTCTCTTCGGATGTCTCTCAGCAGGCATTTGATGAGACCGTGGATGTAGATGATTTGATGCAGGAGACCGAAGGTCGTCTGTTTGAGATCTCTCAGAGAAACGTGAAGAAGGATGTTATCCAGATCAATCCTGTTATCAAGGAAGCAATGCATAACATTCAGCTGGCAGCAAACCGGAAGGATGGGATGAGTGGTCTGCCCACAGGCTTTAAGGAAATTGACAAGTTGACTTCCGGATGGCAGCGGTCCGATCTTGTGATCATTGCTGCTCGTCCTGCGATGGGGAAAACAGCTTTTGTACTGACGATGGCTAAAAATATGGCACTCGACTATGAATTGCCGGTAGGCGTGTTCTCCCTTGAGATGTCAAACGTCCAGTTGGTAAATCGTCTTATTGTGAATGTGTGTCAGATTAAGGGTGAGAGCATCAAAAGCGGTCGTCTTTCTGATGATGAGTGGGAGCGGCTGGATAAGAACCATAAATTTCTCTATAACGCACCCATATATATCGATGACACCCCCAGTTTGTCAGTATTCGAACTGCGTACCAAAGCTCGACGTCTGGTACGTGAACATGGAGTGAAGATATTAATCATCGATTATCTTCAGCTGATGAACGCCAGTGGGATGAGCTTTGGTAGTCGTGAACAGGAGGTGAGTATGATTTCACGCTCTCTGAAAGGTCTGGCCAAAGAGCTCAATATTCCTGTTATTGCGTTGTCGCAGTTAAACCGTGGTGTGGAAAACCGACAGGGTAACGAGGGTAAGAGGCCCCAGTTGGCTGATTTGCGTGAGTCGGGGGCAATTGAACAGGATGCAGATATTGTCTGCTTTATTCACCGTCCGGAATATTACCGTATTACGGAAGATGAAAAGGGTAATTCACTGGTGGGCATCGCAGAGATAATCGTGGCCAAGCATCGTAACGGTCCGACGGGTATTGCCAGCATGCGTTTCGATAATGAATATGCACGTTTTCAGAATCTTGATGATTATGCCGTAGGACAGAAATATGTGGAACGACCATCAAAGATGAACAGTAATCAAAAAGCAGCAAATCATTCAGATAATTCCTCAACTTCCTCATCTGATCTCATCTCACAGAGCAGGGATCCATTGCCTTTTTAGGGAGAATGACAGTGCTGGTAAGGCGCATATTGATAAAGTGATAGGGGTAATGCTGCAATATAACATGGATTACGTAATTGTGTTTAAATTGTTATAATTACTGTAAAACAACAAGTAACACGGAGTGCGAAAAGATGCTATTCCAATTAATTTCCCTATTTTTGTGGGTTAAAAGTTGTATAAGTAACCTCAAAAAAATAGTATAAAGATGAGTAACCCCATTCGGTTGAGTAAAATATTTGCTGTAGTGTTTTTACTGAGTATTGGGTTCAGTCTCCTTCATGCTCAGGATCTTCCCTACGAAACCGTTACCGTGAACGGACAGACTTACTATAAATATACAGTGAAATCGGGAGAAGGATTGTATGCCGTTTCAAAGACATTCTCTGTATCTGTCGCGGAGATACTGCGTCATAACCCCGGATCGAGCAGTGGGCTGAAAAATGGACAAGAGCTGCTTATACCTGTTACGAAGACAAATGCCGACAGAAATATTTCCGTCACTTCGTCACATACTACAACACAGATAGCGCCTGTTGATCAAAACAATACCTTCAGACACACCGTGGTGAAAGGTGAAACAGTATACAGCATATCAAGAATGTATCATACCAACGTAAGCGAGGTGTACCGTTACAATCCTGGTGCCAGTGAGGGTATTGGAGAAGGGCAGGTGTTGACCATTCCCCAGAAACGTGTGATCAGTGAAGTGAAGGAAGAAAATTATCGTTACCACACCATCCTTCCCAAAGAGACTCTCTATTCAGTTTCCAAAACATACAAGCTGAAGCCGGAAGATGTGATGAGAGCCAATCCCGGACTATCCGTTGAAACCTTCACAATCGGTAAGACAATCCGTGTTCCCTTCTTTGAGTCTTATGAAGTAATTACTCCCTACGAAAATCAAACAACCAACGTCCAGCACCGTGTGCTGGGTGGCGAAACACTCTACAGTATTGCTCGCAATTATGGAGTAGAGGTAAATGAAATTGAGCACATGAATCCGATGCTCTCCGGTGGGTTGAAAACCAACATGGAGCTCATTATCCCTGTGAAAAGAAGTGCGATTGAAGGTGATTCACGTTCAGTGGAGAATGAAGCAAACAGGCTGCTCTCGCAGAACAAACCTTCACAAAGTGTGAATGTGATGAAAGTAGGACTTCTTCTGCCATTCCTTGATGAAGCAGGCCGAGGGCATCTGCGGCTGCAGGAGTATTATGAGGGATTTCTTCTGGCTGTGGAAGAGATGAAGAATGAGGGAGCCAATCTTGAGCTCTATGTCTTTGAGATTGGCAAAGGGAATGACACGCAGAAGCTGGGTAGTCTGCTGGGTACGATGGAGATGAAATCACTCAACCTGATTATCGGTGGTGTCAATGATGAGCAGATAAGAGTTATCTCCGATTTCTCAAAAGAAAATAACATAAAATACGTTGTTCCATTTTCACAAAGCAATGGTGAGGTATTAAACAACGGGAATATTTTCCAGGTGAATCCGCTGGCGAGTGCTACCCATACCAAGGCCTCTTCGCTCTTCCTGGAAACTTTCCGCAATGCAAACGTTATTTTTGTCAGCGGTGGAAGAAATGATAAAGCAGAATTTCTTTCCGAATTACAGCTGAATCTCCGGAAGAACAGTGTTAAGTATGAAGCCATCAGTGCGTCGGGATCCCTGAGTACTTCTATCCTCCCGTTATTGAGCAACAACAAGGAGAATGTCATCATCCCTGCCAGCGGAGATGCCAACACCCTGCGGATCATCATTGATGAACTGAAAAAAGTGCAGGACACAAATCCTGGCTATGTAATCCGTCTTTTCGGACATCCTGAATGGCAGACCTACACTAATCTGGTGGATGATTATCATCTCTTCGGGACCTATATATATTCACCATTCTTTATTGATGATAAGGACATAGAAACGAGAAAATTCCGGGATAAATTCCGCAAGTGGTACGATCGTAACCTGATGGAAACCTATCCCAGCTACGGTTTGTGGGGATATGATACGGGATTGTATTTCCTGACTGCTCTCAGACGTAACGGAACACAATTTGAACAGAATATCCAGCGGATTCGTGTCAATACACTCCAGTTTGCATTTCACTTTGAACGGTTGAATAACTGGGGCGGTCTGATCAATAATGGATTATACCTTGTTCATTACGACAGGAACGGTCAAATCATCAAAATGGACAAAAGCAGATGAGACGACTTTATCTCCTTCCGGTTCTGTTAACTTTGTTTATGTCCCTTCATGCACAGAAGCAGGCCTTTAAAGGTGAATTATATTTTGGAGCCGGAGGTGGGGTAATGTCGGCGAGTGTGGATTTTATGCCTGCCATTCCTCAGATGTTCAACAGAGGCGTTTATGCTGGGGTTGCTGTGAAGTATATCTCCGAAAAACATCTGGGGTTGGTGAGCGAGATCAATTTTGCACAGCGCGGATGGAAGGAGGAGTTCGATCCCATTACCGATTTCTCCTTTAAAAGGACGCTGAATTATATAGAAGTGCCATTTATGACGCATGTCTATTTTGGAAAAAAGGCACGATTTATTCTGAATGCCGGTCCTCAGATCAGTATACTTATTGGAGATAAACAAGAGATGAGCCAGGCGCTTGCCGAGGATCTTGCCAAACGTCAGGCTGTAGACCCTGATGCACCCATTGGTGTCCAGTACGGTCCAATGGATGAAATGAATCGTTTTGATTACGGGTTGGTTGGCGGAGTAGGGATGGAACTGAGAACGGGTATCGGCGATATTGACCTGGAAGGACGGTATTATTTTGGATTAGGGGACGTTTTCAACAGCCGTCGCAGCGACGACGCTTATTTTTCCCGTTCTGCCCATCGTTTGATTGAGGCAAAACTCACCTATTATTTGAAAATTAACTGATATTTTTTTGTAAAGTAAAAAAACCGTTGTACTTTTGAACAAAACAATATGAATGTATGTTCATATATTGATTTGATAATTGAATGAGATGAATGAAACAGCATTTGACATTGAAAAGATAAAAATTGACCGCTCTCAATTTGAGGAGGCTGCTTACATTCTAAAGGCAATGGCCAATGAGACGCGTTTGTGCGTGGTTATGCAGCTCTCCAGGGCAGGTGAAAAATCTGTATCTGAATTGATGGAGAATATGGATTGCGAGCAATCCTTGCTTTCACATCACCTTACAGATATGAGAGCGAAGGGAATTCTGAACTGTCGCAGGAGTGGTAAGAACAGTTTTTATTCGCTGAGTGATAACAGATTTACAAGTGTACTGAAATGTCTTATGAGTTGTGAAGGCAAGAACATCTGAAATCAGGACAGAACAAATAGAAAAGAATAAAATATATTCGAATGAAAGATTTTTTAATAAAACATTGGCTTAGATTTGCGGGGGTTGCCACAGGAATGCTGGGAGGTTGGCTTTATTATTATTACGTAGGATGTCTGAGCGGCACCTGTCCCATTACATCCAATCCATTCAGGATGATGCTATACGGAGCCTTGATGGGGTATCTGCTGTTCGATATCTTTTCGAAAGATGCAAACAAAAAGAAAGATAAAGAGATTCTAAATAATAATGATAAAGAGATTGAACAATGAAAAGAGCAACAATTTTAATAGCTGCAGCGCTGATTTTCACATTGGCTTCATGCGATAACAGTAATAAAAAGAGCGAATCCGTCAGTGCGGAATCAAAACAGGAAACAAACACAACAAATACTGAAAATAATATGACAAAGACAATTAATTTAACGAGAGCCGATTTCTTAACTAAAGTGGCCAACTACGAAAAGAATCCCGAAAAATGGGAATATCTTGGGGACAAGCCCTGTATCATCGATTTTTATGCAGATTGGTGTGGTCCCTGTAAAATGGTTGCACCCATTCTTGAGGAACTGGCAGCTGAATATGAAGGTGAGATTTATATCTACAAAGTAGATACGGAAGCAGAGCAGCAGCTGGCGGCTGATTTTGGTATCAGAAGTATTCCTTCGATTCTTTTCTGCCCTGTGGGCGAAGCTCCACAGATGGCACAGGGGGCATTACCCAAAGATGCGTTTAAGCAGGCGATTGAAGAGGTATTATTAAAGAAATCTTAAAAAAAACATGATGGAGCAGCTATTTCTGGAAAGTAAAAGCAGATACAGTTTTGAGGAGACGGTGAGTAAGCTCAACGGGATCATTCTCGAGGGTGGATGGAAAATACTCCATCAGCACGATCTGCAGGAGATTATGAAAAAAAACGGAAAAGATATTCTTTCTGTGCATGTCATTGAACTGTGTAATCCTGCCTATGCATACAGGTTACTCTCTGACGATGAATTACGTATCTATTCCAATATGCTTCCCTGTCGTATCTCTGTATACAACAAAACAGACGGTAATACTTATCTGTCACGGTTGAATCCATCGATGATTGCGGCGCAGGCAGGTGGCGTGGTACAGGAAGTAATGAGCGCTGCATATAATGATGCAGAGCAGTTTATTGAGAAATTAAAAGAGAGCTGATTGCAACGGAGAAATCTGTTAGCGAAATATTCTTGAAACATGAAGAGCAGTATCATTGTTGATAAAAGTTCTTCCGTGACAAGATATAATCTTTTGAATGTGAATCGGATGTGCTCCTTTTGAGTGCATCCGTTTTTATTATTATCAGAGTGCCTCATTTTTTTGTACTTTTGTACTTTCAAACCAGAGCTTATCAATGAACAGTATTCACGATTATGAGATAATGGCTCCTGCTGGTTCATATGAATCACTGACAGCAGCCATACAGGGTGGGGCAGATGCTATCTACTTCGGGATTGAAGGGTTGAACATGCGTGCCAGATCATCCAACAACTTCACGATTGACGATCTTCATCAGATTGCACAGATCTGCCGTGAGAACAATATGAAAAGTTACCTCACTGTAAACACGATCATCTACGAGGATGACATGGTGCTGATGCGTAAGATTGTGGATGCAGCAAAAGAGGCAGCACTCTCTGCGATAATCGCAGCCGATATAGCGGTGATGGTCTATGCACGCAGCGTCGGTATGGAGGTGCATCTCTCCACACAGTTGAACATCACCAACAGTGAATCGCTGAAGTTTTATGCACAGTTTGCCGATGTGGTGGTGCTGGCGCGTGAGCTCAACCTGAACCAGGTGGCAGCCATTTATAAGGATATTTTTGAGCAGCAGATCACTGGTCCCTCAGGGGCACTGATCCGTATAGAGATGTTCGCCCATGGTGCGCTCTGTATGGCTGTTTCAGGGAAATGTTACCTGAGTCTGCATGAAAAAGACCTCTCTGCCAACCGCGGTGCCTGCAACCAGATTTGCCGCAGGGGTTATGTGGTGAAGGACAAGGATAGTGATATCGAGCTGGAGATTGATAACGAGTATATCATGTCGCCCAAAGACCTCAAAACGATTCATTTCATGAACAAGATGATGGATGCAGGTGTAGGGGTGTTTAAGATTGAGGGTCGCGCCAGGGGGCCGGAATATGTGCGGATTGTCACATCATGTTACAAAGAGGCTGTGCAATCCTATTGCGATGGCACCTTCACCGAAGAGAAGATCAACGGTTGGAACGAACGTCTTTCCACCGTTTTCAATCGTGGATTCTGGGATGGTTACTATCTGGGACAGCGGCTGGGTGAGTGGACGCATCGCTACGGATCGGGTGCCACGAAAAGAAAAGTGTATGTGGGTAAGGCTGTCAAGCATTTCGGAAACCTGGGTGTGACGGAATTCCTCATCGAGACACAATCGGTGAAAGCAGGGGATGAGTTGTTAATTACCGGTCCCACCACCGGTGCTCTCTTCGTCACAGCCGATGATATCCGTGTGGATACGCAGACTGTTGCTGAGGCAGTTAAAGGAGATCATTTCTCGATTAAGACAGATGAAAAGATCCGTCCCAATGATCAGCTCTATAAAATGGTTGCTGCCAACAGGAAAGGTACGGCACACGAAAGGTAGACTGTCCTGACCGGCTTACAATGTAACTTTTAAAGATTCCGCGTCAACCCTGTTCTTCCGCCGCTCTCACCGTATCGGCAATTGCAAGGGAGAGAGCGATATTGTTATTTCAGATCCTCTTTAAACCATCCTGCATACATCAGATAGTTGTTCGCAATCTTCTGGTTCATTCCTTTAGCCTGGGCCGGATCGACCTTCTTTACGAATTTCGCCGGAACGCCGGCATAGATGCTGCCCGGTTCCACCTGCGTGCCTGTCAGCACCACCGAGCCGGCAGCAATGATAGCCCCTTCGCCTACCACGGCATGATCCAGCACCACGGCCCCCATGCCTATCAGTGCACCATTTTCGATTCTGGCCCCGTGGATCACTACGTTGTGTCCGATAGAGACATCATCTCCAATGATGGATACAGATTTTTGGTAGAGCGTGTGAATAACAGTACCATCCTGAATGTTGACACGGTTACCGATACGGATAGAGTTGACATCACCCCGCAGCACGGCATTGAACCAGATGCTGCAATCGTCGCCGATGATCACATCGCCAATGATGGTAGCGTTGTCGGCCAGATAACTGTTCTCTCCAATTTGTGGGCTAAAGCCCCTGACAGATTTGATCAGAGCCATTATAACGGTTTTGTTTTACGCTTCAACCAGCCTTTCTCCTCATTGCTCAAATGATCTTTCAGCTTGCTGTAGACCATCTTGTGGTACCTGTTAACCCATTTAATCTCTTTTTTTGTGAGCAGTTTCCTGGTAATTGGCTTCGTGTCGATGGGGCAAAGGGTGATGGTCTCGAAATTGTAAAATGTGCCGAACTCCTCTGTCTTTTTCTGTTCCTGTGTTACGATCAGGTTCTCAATACGAATCCCGTACTGATTGGCACGATAGAGACCCGGTTCATTGGAGGTGACCATACCCGGTTTCAGTAGGGTGGGGTTTTCTTCCAGGCGTATGCTCTGTGGTCCTTCGTGTACATTGAGAAAATGACCTATGCCATGGCCGGTGCCATGCCAGTAGGTGAGGTTGTTCTCCCACAATGCCTTTCTTGCAAGGATATCGAGTTGTGAACCGCGTGTTCCTTCCGGATAAACAGCTGTCGCAAGTGAGATATGACCCTTCAGCACATTGGTATAGTCATGTTTCATCTGTTTGGTGAGTTTACCCACTGCCACCGTACGGGTGATGTCGGTGGTTCCGTCTTTGTACTGCCCGCCGGAGTCGATAAGCAACAACCCTTCCGGTTTTACCTGCAGGCAGGTTTCAGGTGATGCATGATAATGAATGATGGCGCCGTTGCCTGCATACCCGGCGATGGTGCCGAAGCTTTCACCCACGAACAACTCTTGCTGAGAGCGGTATTCACGCAACTTCTCCTCCACGGTGACCTCGGTCACTTCACCCGTGGGGATAGCCTTTTCGAGCCACATATAAAACTTCACAAGTGCTACACCATCTTTGACCATCGCGTTGCGGAAACCTTTCAGTTCGGTCTCATTCTTCACGCTCTTCATCATATCTACCGGTGATGGTATGTCTACGATCCTGCATGATGCAGAGATGGTTTGCAGCAACTTGTAGTTTATTTTATTTCCTGTTACACAAACAGCGCTCTTCTCCGGCAGGTTGGAGACATATTCGAAAACATCATCGTAACCGGCAATTGTAACCCCCTCTGTCTGATAGGCGTTGATGATCTCATCGGTCAGCTTCTCAGGGTCGATGAAAAGGAGTGTCTCTTTTTCTGATACAAACCCGTATGCCACGGCTACAGGGTTGTATTCCACATCGTTACCGCGGATGTTGAAGGTCCAGGCCACTGCATCGAGTGTGACGAGTAGTATTCCGTCCGCTTCCACTTTTTTCAATCCGGTAATTATGCGTTTTATCTTGCTCGCAACCGATTCTCCGGCAATCTCCACCGGGAGTGTGAATGCTTTGTTTTTTGGTATTTCAGGACGATCAGCTCTTATTTCAGTGAAGGGATCAAAGGAGGTCTCCAGCCCAATCCCTTTGGCTTCAAGTTTCTCTTTCAGTGTTTTGGCTTCTGAGGCAGCGTATACCAGTCCGTCTATCCCTACGGTACTCCCTTTACCTGCCTGTTCAATAATCCAGGATGTCATATCGGGTGTGTCAGCCTGTCCCATTCTGAAAAGATCGAATCCCGTCCCGTTCAGCTCCTCGGCAGCCTGCAGGAAGTAACGCGAATCGGTCCAGACACCTGCTTTTTCTTTCGTTACCACAGCTGTTCCGGCTGATCCGGTGAAGCCGCTGATCCATTTTCTTGATTCCCAAAACATAGGGGGATATTCACTTAGATGTGCGTCTGTACTTGGGATGATGAATGCATCCAGATTCTTCTCTTCCATGAATTTTCTCATGGCGCTGAGTCTCCCGGGGATTTCGTTTGTTTTCATACTGTAATTTATTTGTACCAGCTGCAATCATCTGTTTACCTGAAATGATCACAACGCTTGTTTCAATCTATCTGATTATAGTTTTTAAACAACAAATATAACAAATTGTTCTTATATTTGAGTCTTTAAACCGGATAACAGAGAACACCGGCAGAAAATATAATGAACAATCAAATGAAAACAAAGATCGAACTGCATCACATGCATTTTTATGCTTATCATGGTGTGATGCCACACGAAAAGCTGGTGGGGAATGAGTTTGAAGTGTCCATCTCTTTGGAGGCAGATTTATTAGCTGCATGCGTATCGGACGATGTGAACGACACGATCAACTATGCAGCACTGTTCGATTTGGTGAAGAGGGAGATGCAGACTCCTTCCCGTTTGCTGGAGCATGTGGCTGGTCGCATTTTCAGGAGAATGAGGGCAGAGTACCCTCAGATTTCATTTCTGGAGGTGCGGGTGTCAAAGAAGCATCCGCCTGTGAAGGGAGAAATGGAAAAAGCCGAAATCATTATTCATACCTGACCCTCATTGCGGAGTATGCTTATTAACTTATAACTTTTTCGTATCTTTGCAAAAATTATTGATGAAATGGACGAACGTATGGATGAAATAATGCTCTCTTCAGAAACTGAAGAGCTTGTTTCTTTGCCGGAAGATACGCAGCAGGAGAGTGAGCAGCTGATGTTGCGCACAGAGAATCTGGTGAAGAAGTACGGCAAGCGCACTGTGGTGAATCACGTCTCCATCAATGTGAAACAGGGTGAGATTGTCGGATTGCTTGGGCCGAACGGTGCAGGCAAGACAACCACTTTTTATATGACTGTTGGGTTAATCGTTCCGAACGAGGGTGATATCTTTATAGGCAAACAGAACATCACCAACTTCCCGGTCTATAAACGTGCTCAGAACGGCATCGGTTACCTCGCGCAGGAGGCTTCCATTTTTCGTAAAATGACTGTCGAGGACAATATCAAATCGGTCCTTGAATTTACAGATATGTCCCCGCGTGCACAAAAAGAGAAGCTGGAGAGCCTGATCGAAGAGTTCGGTCTTCAGAAAGTGCGCAAGAATCCCGGGGACCGTCTCTCAGGTGGTGAGCGTCGTCGTGCTGAGATTGCGCGTTGCCTGGCTATAGACCCGAAGTTCATCATGCTTGATGAACCCTTTGCAGGTATCGATCCGATAGCCGTACAGGATATCCAATCGATCGTGGCTAAGTTGAAATTCAGGAACATCGGTATACTCATCACCGACCATAATGTGGACGAGACACTCAGTATCACTGATCGTGCCTACTTGCTGTTTGAGGGTAAGGTGCTTTTTCAGGGCACAGCCGAAGAGCTGGCAGCCAATCCAGTTGTGAGGGAGAAATATCTCGGTCGCGATTTCGAGTTGCGCAAACGAACATTCGAGGCTCCTTAACTGTTTATGGCACGACTTCTCTCCATCGATTACGGAAAAAAACGTACCGGTATTGCCGTGAGTGATCCGCTGCAGATTATCGCCAACGGGTTGACTACAGTGGAGACAACCGGACTGTTCGATTTTCTGAGTGACTATCTGCAGAAGGAAAAGGTATCCTGCATAGTGGTGGGGCTCCCCAGACAGATGAATAATGAACTTTCGGAAAATATGAAGCGCGTGGAACCATTTGTGAACAGGTTGAGGAAGCTTTATCCCGATATTCCGGTGGAATATTTCGACGAACGGTTCACCTCCAGGATGGCACATCAAACAATGATCGATGGCGGACTGAAAAAGAAAGACCGGCAAAACAAAGCACTGGTGGATGAGATCAGTGCAACCATCATCCTCCAGGGGTATATGGAGAGCAAGAGAATGCAACGATAAAATAAATTGGTTCAGAATAGCGGGTTAACATATGAAACTGCTATTGTTGACGCTTAACTGAACCCGGAATTCTGATTATGATTTTACCTATTTATACATACGGACAACCCGTATTGCGAAAAATAACTGAAGATATTGATCCGGATAATTATTCGAATCTGAAAAAATTGATCGATAGCATGTTCGAGACCATGTATCTTGCCGATGGGGTGGGGCTTGCCGCTCCGCAGGTTGGATTGACTGATCGCATCTTTGTAGTGGATCTTTCACCTGTTGCCAGTGAGGAACATCCTGAGTTCAACGGTCTGAAAAAAGTCTTTATCAACGCACATATCACTGAACGCAGTGGCGAGTTGGAGCTGATTGAAGAAGGGTGTCTGAGTATTCCCGGTATTCACGAAAAGGTGCCTCGCGAAGGTGAGATACGTATTACCTATCTCGATGAGGATCTGCAACCGCATGATGAGACCTATTCAGGGTTTCTGGCACGCGTGATTCAACATGAATATGACCATCTCGATGGGATAATGTTTGTGGATAAGATCTCACCCCTCCGTAAAAGGATGATTAAAAGCAAGCTCACCAATATGGAGAAGGGAAAAGTATCCTGCGATTACAAGATCAAAAAGGTGAGGTAAGTGCAGGCTCAGCTGCGACTGGTAAGCTGATGAGCCGCTTTATCATCAATAAACCAGTGAAGACTTCCTGAATCCGGTTGTACCCGTGCTGCCGGATATTTTTTTGCCGCGAGGTCGGGATCACTGATGATCTCCTTCACCTTTTCTGCTTTGTTACTGCCGGTAACCAGGAAGACAACATTCCTTGAGCTGTTGATCACTTTACCCGTGAGGCTCACTCGTTTCTGGCCACTCTGAGGGTGGGTGGCAGTTACGCAGTTCTTTGCACTGTCCCATAGTATCATCTCATAAGGGAAAATAGAAGCAGTGTGCCCGTCATCCCCCATCCCGAGCATTATGATATCGAATGAGGGAGTACCTTTCACCTTCTCCAGTTCGTTCTGAAGTATCTCCCCGTAGCGTATGGCCTCCTCCACCGGTTCATTCTCCCCCATTATACGGAAGATATT
Organism: Bacteroidales bacterium; assembly: GCA_012727735.1. Classification (GTDB taxonomy): domain Bacteria; phylum Bacteroidota; class Bacteroidia; order Bacteroidales; family Dysgonomonadaceae; genus Proteiniphilum. The sequence goes on from JAAYGM010000021.1 coordinate 19,592, forward strand.
AGCCTGTGTCACCGGCACGAAATCGAAAAGATGCTCTTTCGTCATCCTGTAATTGCTCTCTTCATCTGTAGGAGGAACACAGCGTTCATCTCCCCAGAAGAATTTTATCTTCTTCCAGTCTATTTCTCCCTCAGGCAGCGTAGCCCAATAATCAAACAGTGATTTCGGTGTGGAACCGCCCGACAGGGCAATGGTCACAGTCTCTTTCTCTTCCATAATCTCCTTCAGCCAATCGGTAAAGGATCTGTTTAAATCACTCAGCGTGTTAAATATTTCAATGTTCATTTTTTTCAGTGTTCAGTTCTCAGCCTTCAGCGTTCAGGGATCAACTTCAGTCATCGAATCCTATCAGCGTATAGATCTATCAGCTTAATAAAGTATCCACGAATTTACAGTTCACAGTATATCCCATCTTCTGCCAGGTTTTTACAGGGATAGCGCCAGGTGTTCTCTTTGCCGTCAATAAGGTCGTCGGCTACATCAGGGCCCCATGATCCGGCAGGGTAGCCGTGCAGGGGTGCATCCTTGTCATTCTCCCAGTAATCAAGCAGGGGCTGTACAAATTTCCAGGTCTCTTCCGCCGCTTCACTACTCATATATAGCATGTTGTCTCCATTCATGCTATCGAGGATCAATCTCTCGTAGGCACTGGGGATATAATGATCATTTAACTCGGTGTAATGAAAGTCCATGTTCACCGACTTCACTTCATAGCCGCTTCCGGGGACCTTCATTCCTGTCTTCAGCAGGATACCTTCATCGGGTTGGATACGGAGGATAAGCTGGTTGTCTGAGTTTGAGGAAACGTCGGCAGACTTGAACAGTTTTTGCGGTGATGGTCTGAAATGAATCACCACCTCCGTCACGTTTGTAGGTAATCTTTTGCCTGTACGGATATAGAAGGGTACACCCTGCCAGCGCCAGTTATCAATAAACATTTTCATTGCCACGTAGGTCTCTGTACGTGAGTTTTTATCCACATTGTTTTCATCTCTATATCCCTTGTACTGATTTCCTCTGACAGTTGCATCAGTGTACTGACCGCGGATCACGTTCATTCTCAGGTCTTTCTTGCTGAAGGGTCGAAGTGAACGAAAGACTTTCATTTTTTCATAACGGATATCCTCAGGTGTAATCTTGGTAGGCGGCTCCATTGCCACCAGTGATGCCACCTGTAACAGATGATTCTGCACCATATCACGCAGTGCCCCTGACTGGTCGTAATAACCGCCCCGGTCCTCCACGCCTATAC
>JAAYGM010000198.1 GCA_012727735.1 Bacteroidales bacterium
TAAAACTTATGTACCCACTCAGCAAATGCGTTCACCCATCCCTGAAGGAATGTGCGGGTGTCGTCGCTTTTCAGATTGTTCTTCTCGTCGAACAGCTCCCAGCTGTTGCCGATGTATGCTTCCGGCTGCTGCATCATGTAGACGTTCAGGAACACCATCGGCTGGCGGAGTGCCAGATTGGCTCCCTCACCACCCAGACCACTCACTGAGCTGCTCACGATACCACCCGGTTTGCCTCCCCATTTGCTTTGACCGTAGGGACGTGAAGCCACGTCAAGTGCATTTTTTATCACACCTGAGAATGTCCTGTTGTATTCGGGGGTCACGAATAGATAACCATCAGCCGCGCCAATTTTCTCACGGAATGCAACCCACTCAGCAGGCGGATTTTCATCCAGATCTTCGTTGTAATGTGCCAGCGATCCTATCTCTACGATCTCCAGCTCCAGCGATTCGGGAGCTAACTTAACCAACTCGTTTGCCAGTTTCCTGTTCACGGATTCCTTGCGCAGGCTGCCTACCAGCACTGCAATTTTCTTCTTGCTCATAGTTCTTTCTGTTTCTGTTTGGTTTTGCTTTCGAGGGAAACGATATCCCTTTCACTAAGCATATAACGCTTTGTGCCAGGTTTTGTTTGATAATATATATTGATGAGCCATTTATGCCAGGTTCCCTTTTTTCAGTGATTCAGTTACTAGCTCTTCCAGCAGATCCGCTATCTTTTTTGGTCCTTTTCTGATGACCTTCAACGTATCAAAAACCTTGCCGGAGGTGATCTCCGCCTCACGCCAGCTGGCACCACTGCTGTAGGTGTTCAGTAGTACCGGCATCATCTTATCCACTGAGGCTGCAAAGATGGCATTCGGCGTCTCCTCCTTTTCAAACTCCAGCCATAGATCGTAGTACTCCTTCCCCTGATCGTAGGGCAACATCGCGAAGATCTTTTTAGCTGCCTGGTTCTCCCTGTCGAATTTGTTCCTGTTGGCTTCCTCATCGAACATGAAGGTGTCTCCCGCTTCAATCTCCACCAGGTCGTGTATGGTGATCATCCGGATGATGTGCAGCAGATCCAGCTCCTCTCTGTTTTCGGCATGTTCAAACAGCAGCAATGCCATTAAAGTGGAATGCCATGTATGCTCGGCTGTATTTTCCCGTCGGGAGTCATCGGCGAGATAGTTCCTGCGGATCACGTTTTTCAGTTTGTCCGCCTCCAAAATAAAAGCAATCTGCTGCTTCATCCTTCTATCCATAAATTCTGTTTTTTGGTTTTTTCTGTTAAAATATACTCATTAAACAGATTCATGGAGAAATCGTTTACCTGTTTTGCTTAATTATTTTTTCAGGGAGGACAAATTGTTTCGGGGAAGGACGCTTCCCGCTCTTCCCGTGCAGATTACGCATGTAGAAATGGAAGGTGGTATCCGGTTTGGTTACGATCATGTAAAAATTGTGATCGGGCGGCACAATCACCGGCATTTTATCCATTGGTGCTTCGATTGTTCTGCCTGTTGTTGCCTCATTCTTCCTCAAAAACTTTTCCCAGATCGGGTAGGGAATGGTGTCTCCGGGATTGAAACGCAATGTATCTACTGGTTTCATTTCGAATGGGGGAAGCAGGGGAGGGATGGAGTCCCAGGGCAGACTTTTGTTCTCATTTAGTTGTGCCATTAAATTCACGACACAATACCAACCCAAAGCGGCAAGAATAATGAATCGTTTCATAGTGTGTGATTTAGATAAGGCAAATATATGGAATGTAGCGAACAAACAAAGACATTTCCAATTGAAAAGGTGTAGGTTTACGAATAATTAACGGGGGAAACCGGCGGTTTTATTTTTTTTCAGACCCCGATGCATTGTGCTGCTGTTGAAACGGTCGGATGATTAAACTGAATATACAGCTGTCGTGAAAGTTCAGTAACGTCTTTGTCCGATATTGTGGTTAAGACAATCGTCAGGGAAGAGGCAGTATCACCTGTAACGGGCGAAAAAGCGCTTCATCAGGTCGGCACACTCATCGGCCAGCACACCGGCAGTGACTGTAGTCTTCGGGTGAAGAAGGAGTGATGATACCCGGCTGTACCCCCGTTTTTCATCCGGTGCACCATACACCACGCGGGAGATCTGCGCCCAGCGCAATGCGCCGGCACACATGGGACAAGGTTCCACGGTGACGTAGAGCGTGCAGTCGGTCAGGTACTTCCCTCCAAGCACGTTGGCTGCTGCCGTGATCACCTGCATCTCGGCGTGGGCCGTCACATCATTCAGCATCTCCGTCAGATTGTGAGAGCGGGCAATGATGCGCTGGTCGGCAACAACCACGGCACCCACGGGTACCTCTGCTGCATCGAACGCCTTACGGGCCTCCTGCAGCGCCTGTCGCATGAAATATTCGTCGTCTAACATCCTCCTGGTTCTTCTTTCTTCTTTACCGCCTCATCTCATTCTCCTCGAAGAGCGTGGGGTAATCCTGGTCCATATTTTTCAGTATGTGATTGAGGACGGTCTCACGAAACCATCGGGAGCGGTTGGAGATCCTGTATTTTTTCAGATAGAACTGAATCAGATCATACTCTTCATCGCTGAGCATGAACTCAGCTTTTTTTATGCGTGCTTTCGGCCTGCCCTGCAGATTATATCTCTTTGTCCTCATCAAATAACCATTGAATATTCTCTCCAAAGGAACAGCCTGTTTTTTGAACCGGTATCAACCGCTTTTCCTTTGCTGGTACAAAAAAACAAAATATTTACACCAAAACGAAGGAAATAGCGGGTAAATTTGTATTTTTACGACGATTATGGGGCATTTCTACCAACGATGAGATGGCTGAACACAACGAACTGGGATGGAAAGGTGAAGATGCTGCCGTGAAATTTCTCGCGTCGGAAGGACACCGTATCATCGAGAGAAACTGGACGTTCCGGGGTTATGAAGTAGATATCGTGACCGAACACAATGAATATATCGTGTTTGTGGAGGTTAAAACCCGTACTTCCGCGGAGTGGGGTAATCCCGAGGATTTCGTCGGTAAACAGCGTATGCGGCGCATGATTGCAGCAGCGAATCATTATCTCATCATGCACAGGGTCGATAAGCCGGCACGGTTTGATATTGTCTCAATCCTGTGGAACGATCGCCAGTTCGAGCTGGAACATATTGAAGATGCCTTCATGTCGTTCATGTAAGTACTACATCTATGAATATTGAAGAGCTGTTCAACTATTGCCTCTCGGTGAAGGGTGCTGAGGCAACAACACCCTTCGACGAGGTGACCATCGTGATGAAGGTGATGGGGAAGATGTTTGCACTGATCCCCACAGATGTCGATCGGTTCAGCATTTCGTTGAAGTGTGACCCCGCAAAAGCTGTCAGACTGCGTGAGGAGTACAGCTGCGTGGAGAGTGCATATCATATGAATAAAACATACTGGAACAGAATCTGGCTCGATGGTGATATGCCGGAGAAAGAACTCAAAAAGTGGATCCAGCACTCCGTAGAGGAGGTGATAAGGAAATTACCCAAAAAACAACAAGAGCAATATTATGGAACAGTTAAGTGACGAGCGTAAGATAATCCGTGTGGATGAGGTGGAATCGACCAACCTCTATCTCCGGCAACTGGTCAGAGAAGAGCACCCTGAAGAGGGGTCGGTGGTGATTGCTGATTACCAGACCGGCGGACGCGGTCAGATGGGGAACAGCTGGTTCTCCGCGAAAGGTGAGAACCTCCTCTTCAGCCTGCTTATCTACCCCCGGGGGGTGCAAGCCAACGAGCAGTTCATCATCTCGCGTATCGCGTCGCTGGCGGTGAAAAACACACTCGATCAGTTTACCGATGACATCCGCATCAAGTGGCCAAACGATATCTACTGGAAGGATAAGAAGATTGCCGGGATGCTCATTGAGAACGATATACAGGGTAAAGAGATCGAAAATGCGGTCATCGGCATCGGCATCAATCTCAATCAGCAGGTTTTCCCGATCGGGCTGCCCAATCCCGTCTCACTGCGACAGATCACAGGAGTAGAACATCAGAGAGACCATATACTGGATCTCTTTATGCGGGAGTTCTTCCTTCTTTATCGTGAGTTTCAGAACGAGGGGACAACAACCATCATAGATGAATATATGCTCGATCTCTATCGGGTGAACGATTATTACTGGTTTGAGGATACTAACGGCCGGTTCAGGGCAATAATTGAGGATGTACTCCCATCGGGACACCTGGTACTGAGAACGCTGGAGAACGATGAGGAGCGCCGCTATGCTTTCAAAGAAGTTGCATTTGTGGATTGACAACTGACAACTGAACACTGACAACTAAAAACATATGCAATTTAAACGAATTTTACTGAAACTGAGTGGTGAGTCGCTGATGGGCGGCAAGCAGTACGGAATTGATGCGTCACGGCTGAATGAATATGCACAACAGATTCGCGAAGTAGCACAGAAAGGTGTGGAGATCGCCATCGTGATTGGCGGAGGAAACATCTTCCGCGGATTGAGCGGCACCTCCAAAGGGTTCGACCGGGTGAAGGGTGATCAGATGGGCATGCTTGCAACAGTGATCAACAGCCTGGCTCTCAGCTCTGCACTCGCTGCCGCGGGACAGAAGAACCGCGTGTTTACCGCTGTCCGCATGGAGCCGGTGGGAGAGTTCTACTCCAAGTGGAAAGCGATTGAATCGATGGAGAAGGGTGAGATCGCCATCATCGCCGCCGGCACGGGTAATCCATTCTTCACCACCGATACCGCTTCTGCTTTAAGGGGTATTGAGATTGAGGCGGATGCCATGTTCAAGGGTACCCGCGTCGATGGCGTATACACAGCCGACCCCGAGAAGGATCCCGCTGCCACCAAATTCAGGACCATCACCTTCGACGAGGTGTACAAACGTGATCTCAAGGTGATGGACCTTACCGCAACAACCATGTGTAAGGAGAACAACCTGCCCATCGTGGTCTTCGATATGGATACCTACGGTAACCTGAAAAAGGTGATAGATGGCGAAGATATTGGTACATTGGTCCATTTGTAGGAGCCATTTAAAATATTTTCACTATTTTTGTTCAAAACAATTTCAACAGTATATGGAAACAACGACAATCAGAAATGAGGCCGAGGAGAAAATGCAGATGACCCTCGAGTTTTTGGAAGAGACTTTTTCACGTATCCGTGCCGGACGTGCCAATGCACATATCCTCGACGGTATACGTGTCGATTATTACGGTAGTCACGTTCCTTTAACAAATGTAGCTACGGTTACCACGCCCGATGCAAAGACAATCATGGTGCAGCCCTGGGAAAAGCAGATGTTGAAAGTGGTGGAGAAGGCAATTCAGGACTCCGATGTGGGCATCACGCCCGAGAACAACGGAGAGGTGATACGGCTGGGGATACCGCCGCTGACGGAGGAGCGCAGAAAACAACTGGTAAAGCAGACCAAGCATGAGGCCGAAGAGGCCAAGATTAGCATCCGCAACGCCCGCCGCGAAGGAATCGACGAGGTGAAGAAGGCTGTAAAGGATGGGCTTGCCGAGGATATGGGGAAAGATGGCGAGAATGAACTGCAGAAGCTGCATGATAAATATATTAAGAAAGTGGATGATATGTTTGCAATCAAAGAGAAAGAAATTCTCACCGTTTAATGGCAAAGGGGGAGGATGAGAGCAACCTGAAAGGGTTGAAAGGGTTGGTGATCAGAAATACGGGGAACACCTATCTTGTGCGTGATGATGATGGAAACGATCACCTCTGCAAGGCAAAAGGAAACCTCCGGCTCCAGAACATCCGAAGCACCAGCCCCATCGTGGTGGGCGATGTGGTACAGATGGATGTGAACCCCGATGGCACTGCTTTCATCACTGAGATTGAGGTGCGCAGAAACTATATCGTGCGCAAGGCTTCCAACCTGTCCAAGCATACGCATATCCTCGCTGCAAATATCGACCAGGCACTGCTCTGCATCACCATTCGTTTTCCCGAGACGACGACGGTCTTTATCGACCGCTTCCTGGCCACTGCTGAGGCTTACTCCGTACCGGTAACACTCGTGTTTAACAAAACAGACCTCTATGACGAGGAGGATAATGCATACCTGGAAGGGTTGATACGCCTCTACAGCGTGATCGGTTACTCCTGCATGAAATCATCCATGGTCACAGGTGAGGGGAAAGAGCAGCTGGCAGCGCTGACAACCGGTAAGATCGTGCTCCTCGCCGGTCACTCCGGGGTGGGTAAATCAAGCATCGTCAATGCGCTGCAGATAAAAGCTGCTCAGAAAGTGAAAGAGATCTCCGCTTATCACAACAAGGGAATGCATACCACCACCTTCTCAGAGATGATCGAGCTGGATAACGGTGGTTTTATCATCGACACGCCGGGCATCAAAGGCTTCGGTACCATCGACATGGGCATCGCCGAGGTGTCGCACTATTTCCGCGAGATATTCAACTTCTCGGCAAAATGTAAATACAATAACTGCCTCCACCTCAACGAACCTGATTGCGCCGTACTGAAAGCGGTGGAGGATCATTACATCAGCGAAAGCCGTTATCACTCCTATCGTAATATTCTGGAAGACATCAGCGACGACAAATATCGTTTGTGATCATGCAATTCAACACAACACTGATTACGCTCATCGAGATACTCTACCTCCTCACCGTGGTAAGTATCGTGGTGGTGGTTATTTCGGAAAACAGGAACCCCATCAAATCAGTGGCATGGATACTGGCGGTGCTCTTCCTTCCCGTCGTGGGCATCATCTGGTATGCTTTCTTCGGCCAGGATACAACAAAAAAATATGTGATCTCAAGGCGGATGTACAGCAAGCTGAAGAAACGTCCGCTCGATGAGATGGAGACACCGGTGGAGGTCTCCTTCCCCCACGAGTATACCAACCTGGTGAACCTGCTCCGGAAAATGGATTATACCCCTCTGCTGGGAGGCAACGATGTGAAGCTGTTCACCAGCGGGAAGGAGAAGTTTGACAATCTCTTTGCCGATATCGGGAAGGCGGAAAAACATATACACGTTGAGTATTATGTGCTGGAAGATGATGAGCTGGGAAAGAAATTGCAGCAGGCGCTCATAGAAAAAGCACATGAGGGACTGGAGATACGTATTATTTACGACAGCTTCGGTTCACGCAAAACAAAGAAAGCATTCTTCGAAGATTTCCGGAAAGCGGGCATCGAAACAGAACCCTTCTTAAAACTTACGCTGCCGTCGCTCACCTCCCGGCTTAACTACCGCACACACCGCAAGATGATCGTGATCGACGGACAGATAGGTTATGTGGGAGGAATGAATATTGCCGACCGCTATCTTGAGGGGCTGGAGTGGGGACCATGGCGCGATACACATGCCCGCATCGAAGGGAAAGGGGTGCAGGGTCTCCAGTCAGTCTTTCTCATCGACTGGTACTTCGTCTCACAAACGCTGATCACCTCACGCAACTACTTTCCGCAGCTTGGTAACTACGGTGATTGCTCCATGCAGATAGTGAACAGCGGTCCGCTGAGTGAAGAGAATGAGTTGTCGCATGGCATCATGCAGGCGATCTACAGCGCTAAAAAATCAATCTTTATCCAGACACCCTATTTCCTGCCTCCCGAAGCAATGGCCGATGCGCTGCAGGCTGCCGCCATACGTGGTCTGGATGTGCGTCTCATGATATCCGAGCGCTCCGATGTGGCTATCGTACAACTGGCATCGAACTCTTTCATCCGCGATATGCTGAAAACGGGCGTGAAGGTTTATCTCTATCAGAAAGGGTTCCTGCACTCCAAGCTGATGATCTTCGATGATACACTCACGCTGATTGGTTCGGCTAATTTCGATACACGCAGCTTCGAGCAGAACTTCGAGGTGGAGGCATTCATTTATGATGCTGCATTGGCGGCAGAGGCGAACGATATCTTTACCGAAGATCAGCGGAATGCTGAGATGATCTCATTGAGAGAGTGGATGAAACGGCCAAAGATGAGACGGTTTGCTGAATCGCTGCTGCGGCTCTTTGCACCGTTGTTGTGAAAAAGCTGTTAGCTATGGGATTTGGTATTTGGGATATGGGATGTAGAAATTAGGATGTGGAATGTAGGATTTGGGAAATAAAAAAGTGAAAAGTGAAAAATTAAAGCCCAAACCGCTGAAAGTATCATTAACCCCAGCTGTAAAGCTGACTGCTGATAGCTGACCGCTGAAAACTGAAATTATGGAACGAATTTTTATTGTGGGATATATGGGCTCAGGTAAAACCACGGTGGGTAAACGCCTGGCGAAATCTCTCTCGCTCACTTTCATCGATCTGGATGCCTATATACAGAACAGATACCGCAAGGCTATCCCAGAGCTCTTCTCGGAAAAAGGAGAGGAGGAGTTCCGGAAGATTGAAAGGGAGGCTGTGCACGAGGTGGCTCAGTTCGAGGATGTGGTGATCTCAACGGGTGGGGGAGCACCCTGTTTTTTCGATAATATGGAGGTGATGAACAGGGCTGGCACCACTATCTACATCCGGGCAGAGCCCGAAGAGCTGGCTTCACGCTTGCTGGCCTCCAGGAATGTACGGCCGCTCATTGCGGGAAAACCGAAAGAGGAACTTATCCCCTTCATCACGCAACATTTGGCGCAAAGAGAGCGTTATTACAAGATGGCGCAGATCGTTCACCATACAGACAGGATGATCACCAAAGAAGAGGTCCATCATACGGTGAACGCACTTGAGGAGAGATTGAAAAACAGAAAGAGATAAATCATGTACGAATCCAAAAAAAGCACCTCTTTTTTCGTGAGGGAGCTCCTCCTGAAAACAGAGAAACAGAAAGTATCCACCGTGATTGGTATCCCAAAGGAGAATCAGGAAACGGAGAAACGGCTGGCGCTGACACCTGAAACCGTTGCACAGCTGGTCTCATTGGGTTTCAGGGTGTTGCTCGAGGCGGGAGCAGGTCTTGCCATCAACTACTCCGACACTTATTATGCCGAATCGGGTGCGGAGATCGTGGAGCGTGCGGAAGAGGTTTTTCAGGCCAACCTGATCCTGAAGATCACACCCCCCACACTCCGTGAGGTGGAGATGATGCAGCCCCGCACAACGGTCTATTCGTTTCTCTTTCTGCATCAGCTCTCCACTCCGCTGCTGGAGAGGATGTCAGTCAAACGTATCAACGCGCTTGCCTATGAACTGCTATATGATAACTCAGGTGTCTCACCCTTTGTGACATCCATCTCTGAGATTGAGGGAGCTTCTTCCATTACCCTGGCAGCCGAATTACTGAGCAATGCCCATGGCGGGAAAGGGATCCTGCTGGGAGGTGTGCCCGGTATTTCACCCACAGAAGTGGTGATTATCGGTGCGGGCGTGGCCGGCACCATGGCTGCCCGTGCAGCACTGGCACTGGGTGCGTCTGTGAAGGTGTTCGATGACGATATCCTGAAGCTGCGGAATATCAGACATGAGCTGGCGAGCCCGATCTTCACCTCCACACTGCAGCCCAACGTGCTCAGGAATGTCTTTCGTTCGGCCGATGTGGTGATCGGTGCCATGCAATATATCAACAAGACGCATTTTTACCGGATCTCGGCCGACCTGATCGGGGAGATGAAGAAGGGATCACTGATCATCGATCTGCGCATGGCGCAGGGGGGCTGCTTTGAGACCACCATGGAGGCTTGCCTGCCCGACCATCCTGTTCTGTTTGAAAAGTACGGGGTACTTCATTTTTGTGAGATGAGCCTCAGCTCACGTGTGGCACGCTCCGCTTCCATCGCACTGAGCAACATTTTTATCTCAATGTTCACCGGCATGGGCGAATGTGGCGGTGTGGCCCATTTTGCACGGTTCGACCGCGGCTTCGCTTCCGGCTTCTACATGTATGCCGGGAAAATGGTCAACTCTTACGTGGCCAACCATTTCAACTTCCCGGTATCGGATATAGGACTCTTCCTGCAGGGCTATTAGCGGCGGCTCAGGCGGGATGAAACAGCTCTTCCCTGTCTCTCTTCGACAGCCTTCTCTGCAACAGCATGTACCAGATAAACAGGATGCTCCCTTTAAAGAGTGAGGTGATGGAGATGGCCCACCATACGCCGGTCACCCCCATGCGTGATCCAAGCAGGATCGCCAGCGGAATACGCATCGTGTTGAAGATAATGCTGATAACGGCAGGGGGCGTGGTCCGTCCCAAACCATTGAACATCCCCTGTGTGGTCAGCTCCAGCATCATGAAGAGTTGAGAAAATCCCAGCACCATTAAATATGCTCCTCCCGCCTCGTAGGCTGCTTTCTCGGGAACAAACAGGGAGAAGATGGCTTCACCGTAATTGACAAACGCCAGCGTGACGAGGATACCCAGCGTACCCATCATCAGCAGTGTGTACCTGAAAGCATTGTTCGCCCTGCCAATCTTCCGCGCTGCAAAGTTCTGTGCCACGAAGCTCCCCAACGCTGTGGAGAAGCCGTTGGAGGTGTTCCAGGTGATGCCCTCAATCTGTCCTCCCGTGGTCTGGCTGGTGATACCCAGATGTCCCCCGTACACAGAAGCAAAACGTGCCAGGTTCATGTTGATAAAAGCAAAATAGATATTCATCGCCACCACAGGCAGTCCCAGCTTCAGAATATTCAGGGTATAGGTCCTGCGCAGCCTGATCAGAAACTGGAATTTACCCAGCGGAGCGTTTCTCTTCTTCAGGTGGACGATAAAAAGCAGGAGCACCACACCCTGCGACAGCACTGTCGCCAGTGCCGCTCCCTGCACACCCATCGCAGGGAATGCACCTGCACCGAAAATAAAGAGCGGATCAAGTGCAATGTTGATCGCCAGGCCGGTTGCGTTGAAATAAAAGGGGATGTCGCTGCGGCCGGAACCAATATAGATCCCTGAGAAGTTGAGGATCAGAAACATGATCGGCAGCCCGAGAGCAATCATCCGCAGATATCCGGCTGCTTCAATGGCTATGCTGTCCTCCAGCTTATAAAAGGATACATAAGGATGGGGAAAAAGAAAGAAGAGCAACCCGAAGAACAGACCCAGGATGATGGCGATGGTGGTGGTATGGGAGGCATAGAAGGAGGCCTTGTCCAGTCGCCGTGCACCAATCGACTGTCCGATGGAGATCTCGGCACTTACCTTGGAGATAAGGGCAACGGAGTTCATCATCCACATCAGCATGCCCACGGAGCCGATAGCGGCCACCGATTTGCTGCCCAGGCGTCCGATCCAGATGATATCCACCAGATTATAGGTCATCTGTATAAAACTGATCGCCATCAGTGGCAGTGCCAGTGAGGTCAGCTGACGGAATATCCCTCCGTGCGTCAGATCGCGAATTGCCGGCTTATGTAAACGATGATCCTCCACGTGATCGTAATTTTTTAGATAAAAAAAGGAAGTAACCTGTGTTGTTACTTCCTTTGAGAGCGGAAGACGGGACTCAAACCCGCGACCCTCAGCTTGGAAGGCTAATGCTCTATCAACTGAGCTACTTCCGCAATTTACTTTGTGATGTTTGATATTTCCGATTTGGGATTGTGGATTCATATCCTCTATCCGAAACCGGAAATCATCAATCGATAGTGGGCAGTGATGGATTCGAACCACCGAAGGCGTAAGCCAGCTGAGTTACAGTCAGCCCCATTTGGCCACTCTGGTAACTGCCCATTTTTTCGAGCCACAAAGATAATAAAATTTATTTATATTTCGACTGAAGTGCAATCATTTTTAATGCTGTGATGGCTGCTTCATCCCCTTTGTTGCCGTGTCTTCCTCCTGCTCTGGCTTTTGCCTGATCGAGCGTGTTGGTGGTGAGGAGACCAAAAACAACCGGTATATCCTGCTCCAGGTTCAGCGCTGTGCAACCCTGCGTCACACTCTCGCAGACGAAGGTGAAGTGGGGTGTCTCACCCTGAATCACGCAGCCAAGGATGATCACGCTGTCGAGGTTGCCTTTTTCAATCAGTAACTTTGCCCCGTAGGTCAGTTCAAAACTTCCCGGCACATGCTCTATAATAATATCCTCACTCTCCACCCCGAATTTAATCAGCGTTTCGCAGGCTCCGCGTAACAGATTGCCGGTGACGGAGTAATTCCACTCCGATACCACAATGCCGATTCTTTTACCATTACCCTGGGGGACCGATGAGGGGTCGTAGGAGGAGAGGTTATGCAATTCCGTTGCCATGTTTAATTCGTTTCTTTCAGCAATTCGGCCTGTTTGATAAACTTGTCGGCCTCCTGTGCTTCGGGCGAGTCGATGTAGTTTTCCTTAATCTGTGTGAACACCTCAATCGCCTTGTCATAGCTGGCACCATTCAGGTAAGCCATCCCTGCCTTTTTGTAGTAGATGGGGCTCAGCATCCGGTCGTCAGCCTCTTTGGCGGCCTTGAGGAAGCTGGAGATTGCATCGTCGGTCTGACCCATGTTCATCTGCACATCTCCAATGGCACCGGCGACGGCGTGTGTGATCAGAATATCACCTCCCTTGAACTTCTTCAGATGCTCAAGCGCTTTTTCATTGTTGCCCATACGGTTGTAGGAGATGCCTGCATAAGCCCTGGCCAGATCAGCTGTTTTGGTGCCTTTGAACTGATTGATGATGGATTCAAATCCGATATAATCGTTTCCGTTACCGAAGAGTGCCAATGAATCCTCACCGTTCTGGAAATAACGTTCGCCCTTGAAGAGGGAGGCCTGCGCCTTTTCGTTACGCGGCACCTTATATAAGTAGTTGTATGCAAGAAAAGCTCCTACCGTGATCACAACGATGAGCAATCCGATTAAAATGGATTTCTGATTTTTTTCCAGAAACTGTTCCGAAGTGGTTAATGCTTCACCGATGTTTTCAAAGTTCTTTTCGGCTTTCGACTCTTTTGTTTTTTTAGCAGACATACCTTATTAAAAAAATATTACGTTTGTTTTAAGAGATGCAAAAGTAATTGTTTTTAAGTGATAAATAAAATTTAGATGCCTGTTTTTTCAGAAAAGTAATGGCATGCTTTAATCTTTTTCGTACGTTTGCAGTCTAACGGTCAGTTTCGGCAACATATTCTGGCGGGACAAGCGGGTTGTGGAGGATGGTTTTCATCCGCTGATGCAAGAGGATCATGATCATTTGCGGGTTAGGTACGAACTTGGTGTTAAAATTAAAAATTACGTTATGAAAAAATATCTACTTACTTTCGTCATTTTGGTGATCAGTCTGTTTACTGTCGATGGCCAGATTGATGCCGCTTTTACTGCCGTTCCGGTGGTGAACGGGAAGGTGGTTTTTGAACAGTTCATCCTGGCAGATCAGGATGTGGCAGCGGTGCAGAAATATGCACTTCTGGAAAAGTGGGGAAAGCAGCGATTCACGGGAAACCCGATGTTGTCGGGTATACGTTTCGATGATAAGTCGCGGAGTGTCACGGTAAGCTCCAGGGCTGAATTGATGCTCCCTGTCAATAAGGAGGGGGTGAAGGAGAAAGTGATCATGAGCTACCGCTTCGATGCTTCCATCACCAATGCCGGATGCATGCTGGTGATAAGGGACATCACCTATCAGTCTACCCAAAAGGATGCGGCATCATTCTTCCCGGAAGTATACACCGCCGAGCAGACCATCACTGATCAGGCTGTCAATGCGGGCGGAGATGAGGGCAAATGGAGGAGTAACATCCGAAAAGAGACCCTCGCAACCCTGAATGAACTATACACCGATCTCTCTACCGTTTTCTGATCTTACCCGCGCATCACTTCATCGGCGGTTGAAAGAAATCGCCGGCCGGAGTTGAATATTTTCGTTCTGCAGGAGAGGTGAAACAGAACACCGGTTCGTGCTTGCAGCAACAGCGAAATATCTGATTTAGTAAAAACTATCACTGGTGTCCGGTAAAAAAAGAAACGCTAAAATGAAGGGGAATCCCTTTCGGTAATTCCCCCAGAAGGTTTACCTTTATTGTAACAACACAAATAAGGATAACCGACATGGGCAAA
>JAAYGM010000199.1 GCA_012727735.1 Bacteroidales bacterium
AATCGGTGACGATCCCTTCTGCAGATGTCAATGTAAGTGCATCTGTCGGACATACGGAGATGCAGCTGCCACATCCTATACATCTGCTTTTATTGTAAAGTTTCTCGGTCTCGGAGGAGATGCTCTCGGGATTATGACACCACCTGCAGGAGAGCGGACAGCCCTTGAAGAAGAGAGTGATTCTTACCCCGGGGCCATCGTTGATTGAATATCTTTTTATATCGAAGAGAAATGCCATCACCACTCCTTTTAAAACGATTCGTTCACTGTACGATCAATAATATCCTGCTTCAGGTTATCATGCATATCGTTGAAGTAATCGCTGTAGCCTGCCATCCGCACCAGCAGATCCCTGTAAGCCTCGGGGTTGTCGCGTGCCGCTATCAGCGTGGCTGTATCCACAATATTGAACTGGATATGATGTCCTCCCTGGGCGAAGTAGCTCCTGATAAGATTACCCAGCTTGGCCACGCTCTCATCACTACGCAGCAGGCTGGGCAGGAAACGGAGGTTGAGGAGCGTTCCTCCCGACTTCACCTGATCGAGCCGCGAGAGGGAGCGGATCACGGCCGTGGGGCCATGTGTATCGCTTCCGTGCGAGGGGGATGTGCCGTCGGAGATGGCTTTCCCTGCCAGGCGTCCGTTGGGTGAGGCTCCCATCACATTCCCGAAGTAGTTGTGACAGGTAGTGGAGAGCATGTTCAGGTGATACTTGCCCCCCTCTTTCCCGTTGGGCCGATTATCTATCAGATCGAAGAGATCGTTATAGACCCTCACAGCTATTTCATCGGCCTCAGCATCATCATTCCCAAAAAAAGGTGTATGGTTTATTATGCGCTGACGCAGCACCTCTTCTCCTTCGAAGTTAACGGATAGGGCATGCAACAACCGCTCCATCGTGGTCTCCTTCAATTCATAAACATGCTTTCTGATCGATGAGAGTGAATCGGTGACGGTGCCCAGACCGGTACACTGGATATAAGTTGTGTTGTACCGCGGTCCGCCGTTGTAGTAATCACGTCCCTTTCTGATACAGTCATCCATCAATACCGAGAGGAAGGTTGCAGGAAAATGGCGGGCATACATTCTGTCAATATATTGATTCACTTTAATTTTCAAATCGATGAGATAGTTCATCTGGGCATGAAAAGCGTTGTACAGCACCTCAAATGTGGTAAAAGTACGCGGATCACCCGTCTCAATACCCACCCTCTTTCCCGTCACCGGATTCACACCGTTATTGAGCGTGAGCTCCAATATCTTAGGCACATTCAGATAGCCGGTAAGCAGGTAAGCCTCCTTCCCGAAAGCACCTACCTCGATGCAACCGCTACAGCCTCCTTCACGTGCATCCTGCAACGATTTACCGGAACGCAGCATCTCCTGGATGTAGATATCGGGATTGAAGACCGATGGATAACCATGCCCCTGGCGTATCACCCTGATGGCGGCATGCAGGAAACGATTGGGTGTGACGGAGGAGATATGTACCGAGTTACCCGGTTGAAGTATATGCAACTCCTCAATCACCTCCAGCATCAGGTAGGAGACCTCGTTCACCCCATCCGATCCGTCGGGTTTCACTCCTCCTATATTAATGTTGGTAAAGTCGTTATAAGTGCCGCTCTCACTGGCTGTGATGCCCACCTTGGGTGGGGCAGGCTGATTGTTCACCTTGATCCAGAAGCAGCACAGCAGCTCCTTCGCCTCCTCCCTTGTCAGGGTACCCTCTTTCAGGTCGTTCTGATAGAAAGGAGCCAGATGCTGGTCAAAATGTCCGGGATTAAAAGCATCCCATCCGTTAAGTTCAGTGATCACTCCCAGATGGATGAACCAGTACATCTGTATGGCTTCCCAATAGTTACGGGGAGGATGTGCCGGCACCCGGCGACACACCTCAGCAATACACTGTAACTCCTCTTTCCTGCCAGGATCGTCTACTGTCAGAGCCATCTCATCCGCCTTTTCGGCATGTCTCTCCGCCAGGCGAATGATGGCATCACAGGAGATGCTCATCGCCTTCAACTGTTCTTCCTTGTCGGTCGCCTCCGGATCATTGAAATAATCGAGCTTACTTATCTCTGCGGCAATCTCCTCTTTGAAATTGAGCATTCCTTTCCTATAGATCTTACCATCCATGCAGGTATGTCCCGGTGCACGCTGTTCCATAAATTCGGTGAAGATACCTGCTTCATAGGCAGCCATCCAGTCCGCAGGGAGATGGTCAAAAATGCGATCGCGCTGTGACCGTCCCTCCCAGTAGGAGATCACCTCTCTGCGGTAGGTCTCAATCTCTTCGTCTGTGATGAGATAACGCTGTTGTTCACGGCTGTTGAGCACCTGCAGATCCTCCACCGAATGACAGGTCAGCTCAGGGAAGGTATAGACCGCTTTTGGCTTGTCGCCCCTCTCCCCGACAATCAATTCATTCTCACCGATATAAATCTTTTTTTTATCGCAGATCTCCATGAAGTTCAGTGCACGCATCACCGGAGTGGCATGCTTACCGTTATTTTCCTTATAGAAAGATGTTTCAATCAGTGCCCGCTCAATGGAAAGGGTGGCCGGTGTGGAGATGCTCTCTTCACGCAATGCACGTATCCGGTCGTTCATTCCCGGCCTTGCGGAATTCTCTTTATAGAAGTTGCCTTCACGAAATGATTCTCTTTCCGGGAGACTATTTTTCATTGTAAGTTCATCGAACATAATCAGCTCTTGTTAGGATATAATGTAATAGAATAAATGATCCGCTGTAAGGGTGGATATGAAAAAGGCTCGAAGAAGGTGTCATCAACAGATCCAGCAGGAGAAGAGACGTTTCCCGTTGTTATGGTACAAAGATATATTACACTGGTGACCAATCATATAGACTAACATTTACAACCGCAAAAGTTAATGTAAGTTGCAGCATTATTTATTACAAAGATAGCGAATATTTCGGAATAGCAACCTGGTCATGACAAGTTACAACATAAAATAAATGTACCACCACGACCCTTCCCGAAGTGTTAAAATGACGGAGGTATAAGATTGTAAAAGAGAACGATCAGAAAAAGGCTTTCTCTCTTTCCTGTTCAACCTCCGCTATTGTTTTAGCCAGTGGTTTACCTAATACCCTGTTTCCGGAATGGGTAATCAGGATGTCTTCTTCATTCCTGATACCACCGAAATCGCGATAGCGGTTCACCTCCTTGAAGTTGATAAAAGCGGCGTTGATCTGATTGCTTTCCCAGTGGTCTATCAACTCCGGAATAAAATAGATCCCCGGCTCAATGGTCAGCACAAAACCGGGTTGCAGCTCTCTGCCCAGACGGAGCGATTTCAGCCCGAACTGAGTGCTTTTGGGCAGGCCGCCATACCCGACAATCTCTTCACCCAGATTCTCCATGTCATGGACATCCAGTCCCATAAGGTGTCCTGTACCACAAGGGAAGAAAAGAGCGTGAGCACCGTTGGCCACAGCCTCTCCGGTATCTCCCCGGGTCAGCCCCATGCCTTTGAGGCCTTCAAAAATAACCTCCCCCACCTGCAGGTGCACCTCTCTGAAGTTCACTCCCGGGCGGGAGAGTGCTATTGCTTTGTCATGTGCTTCAAGTGTGATGCGGTAGATCTCCTTCTGCCTCTCCGTAAATTTTGATGAGACAGGGAAGGTACTGCTCATATCACCTGCATATCCAAGCGGGGTTTCATACCCGGCATCGAGCAGGAACAGGTCTCCGTCGTTGATCCTGTTACCATGATAATGATTGTGAAGAAACTGTCCGTTGATGGTAGCGATGATGGGGAAAGAGAGGTTGCCTCCCGCAGCTATTGCTACCTCATGTACCTTTGCGGTGACCTCAGCCTCGGTCATTCCCCCGCGTGCATAATGCATGGCTGCGAGGTGCATATCGGCTGTCACGCTCACTGCCTTTTCAATTTCTTCTATCTCCTCCACCGATTTAATAGTACGCTGATCAGCCACCGCCTGAATCATTTTGTTGTCGGCATGCGCGGCAGCTTCTTCGACAGAAAAACCGAGAAAAGCTTTCAGTTTAAGAAAATGTGCTGCCCTGTAAGGTGGCAAATAACTTACGGAATGAGGATTAATCCGGGATATCCGGTCTGTGAATACAGACAGGGACCCGGTGAAACTGATGCCTGCCAGTGCAGCCAGATCTCTGATTGAGGGTTGTGAGCCTGTCCATACAATTGAATCGATGGTGGGATCATCGCCGAAGAGATACTCTTTGTTTTCATCAATATCGATCCATGCAATCAGGTTGGGTTTACTGATACCAAAGTAATAGAGGAAAGTGCTGTCCTGACGGAAAAAATAGGT
>JAAYGM010000200.1 GCA_012727735.1 Bacteroidales bacterium
ATCCAGCTGCCCGTATTTTGCAGCCCTCTTGTAGGCAGAGGGGAAGAAGAGCACCTCCTTCGACCCTATGACCTGCGTCACATCGTGGTAGAAGTAACCGGCACTCTCGGCATCGTTGAAAATATAGAGGTATGTTTGTGGTAGCTTACGGAACAACCCGACAGAAAAGAGCGCACGTGACGAACCGTGCAAACCTGTTACTGATAAAACATGCACGTTTTTCAGCAGAGAGCCCGCCGCCGCTAAATTGGGGTGTTTTTCAACCCGCTGTAGTAGTTGAGAAATGTCTATCGTGTCAACCATTCAGATGAAAGGGCAAAGATACAATTAATCCTCCGAAATGCCTCATCAGGGTAGTGAGAATTGCGCAAATATAAAACATTCACATTAGATAACATCCCGATAATCATTTTTTTATTACCTTTGACACCGTTAGATACAAGTAAATTTTTTTTTATGCATATAGATGCCCGGCACAAACCCGACTACATCTTCGAGACCAGTTGGGAAGTGTGCAATATGGTAGGTGGTATTTATACCGTTTTATCTACCAGAGCCAACTCACTTCAGAAATTATACAAAGACCGCATATTTTTCATCGGACCCGATCTGTGGGAAGAGCATGAAAGTCCCTGGTTCAGGGAAGACCGGAGCCTCTACCCCGAATGGTGTGACTTCGCACTGAACAATCAACAGCTGGAGATCCGTGCCGGCCGGTGGAATGTGCCGGGAGAGCCTGTCGTCTTCCTGGTGAAGTTCAAGGCATTCTTTGAGAAACAGAACGATATCTACAGTGCCATGTGGAGGGATTATGGTGTAGACTCCATCAACGCCTACGGGGATTACCACGAATCCACCATGTTCGCCTATGCTACAGGCCTGCTGATTGAGAGCTTTTACCGCTTCCACCAGCTGGAAGCAGACAACGTGATCGCCCATTTCAACGAATGGATGCTCGGTGCCGGTGCACTCTATATCAACAAGCATGTACCCAAGATAGCTACCATCTTCACCACGCATGCCACATCCATCGGCCGCTCCATTGCAGGCAACAACCTGCCGCTCTACAACCACCTGCATGAGTACAACGGAGACCAGATGGCACGCCAGCTGAACATGACCGCCAAGCACTCGATAGAGAAGAAAGCGGCACTGAACGTCGATTGCTTCACCACCGTGAGCGAGATCACGGCCAGCGAGTGTACACAGTTTCTGCAGCGACGGCCCGACGTGGTCACCCCCAATGGCTTTGAGAAGAATTTTATCCCGAAAGGAAACGCCTATACGCAGGCGAGAAAAAAGGCGAGAAAAGCCTTGCTGCATGTAGCGGAAAAAACACTGGGTCACGCTGTAGACCCCGATGCACTGTTGATAGGCACCAGCGGACGGTATGAATACAAAAACAAAGGGATCGACATCTTCATTGAGGCACTGGACCAGCTGAGGAACATGGCTGAACTGACGAAGGATGTGATTGCATTCATCATGGTTCCGGGTTGGATCAAAGGGCCGCGGGAAGATCTGCGGGCACTTCTTGCAGGCGAAGAGATCCCGGAAAAGAACAACCAGCAACCCAGCTGCCCCTTTGTCACACACGACATGGTTCAGCCTGAGCAGGATATGGTGATGAACCAGGTGCGGCACCTGGGCTTTTGCAATGCGAAGAACGACAGGGTAAAGATTATTTTCGTTCCCTCCTATCTGAACGGTGACGACGGCATCTTCAACCTCCCCTATTACGATCTGCTGATAGGGCTCGATGTCTCCGTCTTCCCCTCCTATTACGAACCATGGGGCTATACGCCTCACGAGAGCATCGCCTTCTCCATCCCTACAATCACCACCACCCTGGCCGGCTTCGGCGTCTGGGCAAAAAAAATTGGTGACAAAAAAGGGCTGGACGACGGGATTGAAGTGATTCATCGTGACGATGAAAATCATTCCGAAGTGGCAGAAGAGATCGCCTCCCTCATCTATGACTTCTCAATAAAGAGTATCGAACAGATAAAGCTATTGAGACAAAGCGCGGCGAAACTATCTGATCAGGCCGACTGGGCACATTTTGTGAAATATTACCAGGAGGCATATAACAAAGCATTGCATAACTCTTTTGTGAGATTATCCAGGCCGGCTAAACTTAAAGCGGACTGAAAGCGTTATATTTGTTGTGCTATGATTGTTTCGCTACCCCCTGTTTCGGGGGCAACAGACTATTGCTGAAAGCGTTACCAGAACCAATATGGAAATAAAAAAAATAAAATAGAAAGAACAACTATGATCATTAAATCGAGTTATTCCAATACTCCGGTATGGAAGGATATTCATGTTCATGCAGAATTACCTGCCCAGTTACGTCCCCTGGAAGAGATGACCCATAACCTGTGGTGGGTATGGAATGAAGAGGTGAAAGGCATTTTCGAAACACTCGATCCGGAAGAGTGGGAAAAAAGCGAAAAAAACCCGGTGATTCTGCTGCAGAACATGCAATCAGATATCACTGAAGAGGTGGTAAAGAATGCTGAGATGATGCAACGCATTGAGCATGTTTACGACAGATATAAACAATATATGAGCGTGCCTCACAACAGTGAGCGCCCCAGCGTGGCATACTTCAGTATGGAATACGGGCTATCGCACGTGCTGAAGATCTACTCCGGCGGGCTCGGCATCCTCGCGGGTGATTACCTGAAAGAGGCGAGTGACAGCAATGTAGACATGACCGCCGTCGGTTTTCTCTATCGCTACGGTTACTTCACCCAGTCTCTTTCTGTTGAGGGACAGCAGATCGCGAGCTACGAAGCACAGAATTTCGGCAACCTCCCCATTACCCAGGAAATGAATGAAGATGGTTCGCCCATGATCCTGGAAGTGCCTTTTCATGACCGTACCATCTATTCACACATCTGGAAAGTAGCCGTCGGGCGTATCAACCTCTATCTGATGGACACCGACCTTGAGGAGAACAGTGAGTTTGACCGCTCCATCACGCACCAGCTCTACGGAGGCAACTGGGAAAACCGCATGAAGCAGGAGTACCTGCTTGGCATAGGCGGGATATTGCTGCTGAAGAAACTGGGCATCAAAAAAGATGTCTATCACATGAATGAGGGACACGCTGCCTTCATCAATGTGCAACGACTACACGATTATATACATGAAGAGAACCTCACCTTCCAGGAAGCACTTGAGGTTGTCCGTGCATCATCACTTTACACCGTCCACACACCAGTACCGGCCGGACACGACTATTTCGATGAGCCCCTGATGGGGAAATATCTGGCGCCGCTGATACAGAAAACCGGTATCTCATGGCAGCATTTCATGGATATGGGTCGTGCCAATCCCGGCACAAGTGAGCGGTTCTCCATGAGTGTGTTCGCATTGAACACCGCACAGGAGACAAATGGTGTGAGCAAGTTACACGGAACGGTATCTCAGAAAATGTTCCAGCCGGTGTGGAAAGGCTTCTTTCCCGAAGAGCTGCATGTGGGTTACGTGACCAACGGCGTCCACCTGCCCAGCTGGGCAACATCATCGGTAAAAGCACTCTACGAGAAGCATTTTGGTGATTCGTTCTTCGATGACCAGTCAAACCCCAATATCTGGCAAAACATCCACAATGTGAGTGACGATGAGCTGTGGGACTTGCGCATGCATTTGAAGAAAAAGCTGGTCGATTATATCCAGGTTGAGTTCAAAGAGGGATGGCTGAAGAACCAGGCAGACCCCTCGAGAATCATGAACATGCTGGAAGAGGTGAATCCGAATGCTTTGCTGATCGGTTTCTCCCGCAGGTTTGCCACCTACAAACGTGCCCATCTGTTATTTGCCGACCTGGACCGGTTATCCAGGATCGTGAACAATCCAAAACACCCCGTTCAGTTCATCTTCGCCGGGAAGGCACATCCTGCCGACGGAGGCGGACAGGGCCTGATCAAACAGATCGTGGAGATCTCACGCCTCCCCGAGTTCTTAGGAAAGATCATCTTCCTTGAGAACTACGACATGCGTCTGGCCAAGAGGCTGGTGTCGGGTGTGGATATCTGGCTGAATACCCCTACCCGTGCGCAGGAGGCATCGGGCACCTCGGGTGAGAAAGCTGAAATGAATGGTGTGCTGAACCTCTCAGTCCTCGACGGATGGTGGTATGAAGGATACAAGGAGGGTGCCGGATGGGCATTGACAGACAAGCGGACATATGACAACCAGTCTTTCCAGGATGAGCTGGATGCATCCACGATCTATTCATTGCTCGAGAACGAGGTGATCCCGCTCTACTACGCTCAGAGCAGTAATGGTTATTCGCACGAGTGGATACAGTACATCAAGAAGTCGATGGCCGAGATCGCCCCCCACTACACCACGAAACGGATGATGGACGATTATTACGATCGCTTCTATAGCAAACTTGCACGCCGTTCGCATCTTCTGGATGAGAATAATTATGCGAAAGCAAAAGAGATTGCAAGCTGGAAAGAGGATACCGCTTCGAAATGGGATTCGCTGGAGGTGGTGAAGCTGGAGTTCAATCCAAACCAGAAGATGGATTTCAACAACAGCAACAAAGAGGTTTACGGAAGGGTTGTGATTGACCGGAAAAAAATGCAATGTGATCTGGGTGTTGAATGTGTGGTGGTAGACCACGACACGATGAACAACGAGGCCGAGTTTATTGAATCGTATGAATTCGATCTTGTAAAAACAGAAGGATCACTGCTCTACTTCGAGACACGCAAGGCACTGAACGATCCCGGCACCCACCAGTACGGCCTGCGCGTTTTTCCCAAAAACCCGGACCTGCCACACAGAATGGATTTTGCCTATATGAGGTGGATTTAAAACACCAGCATGATAGTTACAAAAAAAGCGTCTCCTTTTCAGGGACGCTTTTTCGTTTCGCCGGCACAAGTTTATAGCTACCGAAAAATTTTATGAAGATTGTGCTTACGTTTCATTCGTAAAAAAAAGTAGCGTCAGATAGCATTCGACAGCCTGCTTTTGTGTGGTGGAATTCCGTATCTCTTACTGTAAGCATTCACCAGATGTGATACGCTTTTAAATTCATACATCTTCGCAATATCGGTGATGCTCATATCTGAATTGAGCACCATGGTATGGATCTCCTCCATTTTCCGATCGAGCAGCCATTGGTAGGGAGTCTGGCTGAAACTTTTCTTAAAATGGCGTGTGAATGTCCGGAGACAATCGTAGTGGCACAATCTGGCCAGCTCACTCATTGTTCTTGCCGATGAATAATGTCTCAGCACACTATCCTCAAATGTTTTTGATTTTGAAGAGCATGGAATCAGTTTCACAAGCACCATCTCATTCTCGGGAGAGGCACTCACCTTACTTTTCAATCCATCAGTGAAAGTGAATGTGCAGGATGCAACGTCAGTAAGCAAATACTTCCGCACCGATTCCTGCCTGATTGTTTTCTTATTTGCGTCCATGTTGTCCTTTTTTAAATGTTCCTGAATAAACACCTGAATCAAGTGTAATACGAATATTATAGCTGCCGGCACGTAACCCGGATAGATGGATTGCATCAAAACCCATGTCATACACTTCAATATAGCTGCTTCTGGATCCACCGGGACCGGTGATTTCTATCCATGCCCCTCCGCGGTAATTCTCTACCGAAACAGTAACAGTATTCCTGGAAAAATAGGCATCCACAACCACAGGATCGGCAACACTCATCATACGCATGGTGTTGATGTCAGTGGCACGGGTAGTGCCTCCTTCTCGGCTTAATGCAATCTTATCTTCATAGTCATCCTGTACTTTGTTTGTACTGTTTAACGATAGGGAAAAAACCTGCGCACTGCAA
>JAAYGM010000201.1 GCA_012727735.1 Bacteroidales bacterium
CCGTGGCCAACCTGGAGCCTGTACTGCTTTCCGGTACAACCGTGAAAAGGGCATCACTCTACAATGAAGATGCCATCAACGCGCTCGACCTCCATATCGGTGACAGGGTATACGTGGAGAAGGGTGGAGAGATCATCCCCAAGATCACCGGCGTGGAGAAGGAAGCGCGCTTCATGATAGGCGACAAGGTGACGTTCGCCCGCACCTGTCCTGATTGTGGTACTCCGCTTATACGGTTAGATGATGAGGCGGCACACTACTGCCCCAATACGGAGGGATGTTCCACGCAGATCAAGGGGCGCATCGAACATTTCGTCACCCGCAAGGCGATGAATATCACCATGGGGCCCGAGACCATCTCATTGCTCTGGGAGAAAGGGCTGATTCGTGATGCCGCCGACCTCTATGCTTTGCAGTATGATGAGCTGCTGCAACTCGACCGCTGGGGAGAGACCAGTGCGACAAACCTGCTGGAGAGCATTGAGCAATCGAAGCATGTGCCCTATGAGCGGGTGCTCTATGCCCTGGGCATCCGCTACGTGGGGGAGACGGTAGCACAGAAGCTGGCACATGCCTTCCCTGCCATTGATCTGCTGGCGCAGGCATCACATGAACAGTTGATTGCCGTGGAGGAGATAGGCGATCGCATCGCGCAGAGTGTGATCGATTTCTTTGGCAGGCCTAAGTTCGTTGACTTCATCCATCGTCTTCAGTCGAACGGTTTGCAGTTCTCACTGAGCGATGATGTGCTGGCAGCGAAGACCGACAAGCTGCAGGGGCTGACGTTCGTCATCAGCGGCACCTTTGCACTGCACTCGCGCGATGAGTATAAGGCGATGATCCTTCAGCACGGAGGGAAGAACAGCGGATCGGTGTCGAAAAAGACCGATTATATTCTTGCAGGAGAGAACATGGGTCCGGCCAAGCTGGAGAAGGCAGAGAAACTGGGGGTGAAGCTGATCGGTGAGCCTGCTTTCCTGGAGATGCTGCGGTAATAATTACCCGGAATAATCAATCTGTACACGTTTGCCTGCAGATTTTTGTACCTTCGCAAAAAAAAGTAGTATACCTGATCCTGTATGACGATAACCCTCATTGTCCTGGCCGTTACGGCTGCCCTCTTCGTTTGGGGGAAGATACGCTCCGATATCGTGGCGCTCTCATCATTGCTTGCACTTGTGCTCACCGGCATCCTTACACCCGGGGAGGCGCTCTCCGGATTCTCCAACTCCGTGGTCATCATGATTGCCGCACTCTTTATCGTGGGAGGGGCCATTTTTCAAACAGGGATTGCCGGTACACTGAGTGCCCGCCTCCTGCATTTCGCAGGTGAGAGCAACTATAAACTGTTCCTGTTGCTGATGCTGGTCACCTCGCTGATAGGTTCATTCCTGAGCAACACGGGTACGGTGGCGCTGCTGATGCCCATCGTGGTGACGATGGCCTCAACCTCTGCATTGAATGTGAGAAGGCTGCTGATGCCCATGGCTTTTGCCAGCAGCATAGGCGGCATGATGACCCTTATCGGAACACCGCCGGTGCTGATCGTTCACGGTGCACTCATTGAATCGGGACAGGAGGGATTGTCATTTTTCACCACACTGCCGGTGGGGATGATACTATTGGTGATCTCTATCCTCCTGCTGTGGCCTCTCACGAAGATATTGGACAAAAAAGGAAAGAAAGAGATCGGCGACAACCGCTCCACGGTGAAGTCGCCTGGACAACTGGCTTCGGAATACCGTCTGTCGGAAAACATGTACCGTGTGGAGGTGAAGAGGCCCTCCCCCATGATCGGCAAGACAATCGCTGCACTCGACATCACAA
The DNA here is from genome assembly GCA_012727735.1 of Bacteroidales bacterium. Taxonomy (GTDB): domain Bacteria; phylum Bacteroidota; class Bacteroidia; order Bacteroidales; family Dysgonomonadaceae; genus Proteiniphilum. The sequence goes on from JAAYGM010000201.1 coordinate 1,828, forward strand.
AAAGATATGCTGTCACCATCGTCGAGATAAGACGACGGTCGTCCTCCCCACTGATCAAGACCACCACCCAGGAGCTGCCCGAAGCAGGGAGGGTGATGAACGAAGGGGATATCCTCTATCTGATCGGTGATTTTGAAAATGTGCAGAGATTTCTTTCAGAGAACGATCTGACATTCACTGATCATATGACAGACGGCTCCCTCAACCGTCCCGTCTTCTCCGGGAAGCTGAAGTTCGATGAGATAGGGATGGCGGAGGTGGTGGTGCTGGTCAACTCACAGCTTACCGGCAGGCTGGTGAAGGACTCCGGCTTCCGACAGAACTACAATGTCAACATCATCGGCATTCAACGTAAAGACCAGCATCTGCTGCAGGATGTGAAAGATCAGAAGATGCTGTCGGGCGACATGCTCCTGGTGCAGGGCACATGGGAAGATATTGACCGTCTGAGCCGCCTCGAGGCGGAGGTGGTGGTGATAGGCCAGCCGGCCATGGAGGCCTCGAAGGTGACACTGCATCACAAAGCGCCGGTAGCGGGTGGCATCATGATCCTGATGGTGCTGGCCATGGTATTCAATATTCTTCCGCCGGTCATCGCCGTCCTTCTTGCCGCGGTGGCAATGATCCTGACCCGCTGCTTCCGTACCGTGACAGATGCCTATCGGACCATCAGCTGGGAGAGTGTGTTCCTGTTCGCTGCCATGATCCCCATGGCTGTAGCCATGGAGAAGACAGGTGTCTCGGAGGCCATTGCTGCCGGTATCGTGGAGATGCTGGGGAGCTACGGGCCCTACATGGTGCTGGCCGGTATCTACCTGGGTACCTCTCTCCTTACCATGTTCATCAGCAACACGGCTACCGCTGTGCTTTTTGCCCCCATCGCCCTGCAGGCCGCCCTGACACTGGGCGTGAGTCCCTATCCTTTTGTGATCACAGTCGCCGTCGCTGCCAGTATGTGCCTGGCCAGCCCCTTCTCCACACCCCCCAATGCGATGGTGATGTCGGTAGGGCGATACAGCTTTATGGATTATGTGAAGGTGGGCTTACCGCTGCAGCTGATCTACATGGCGGTGATGATCATCGTGCTGCCGCTGTTGTTTCCTTTCTGAGGATAGCTTATCCTTTACTCCCCGCTGTAGGCTTTCATCAGTTTTACTGTTCTCTCGTGCCTTCTTCTGTTGCGTGCACGGATAGGATCCATATCCATCCCCGATGGAAAGACCAGCTGTCCGGCGGTCGATTCGATCTGTAATTTATTCCCGTTGAGCCAGTATCTCACCGACCCGGTCGGGCGCTGATTGATGGGGGTGCTGTTTGTTGTTTGCAGGTTGATATGGATCAGATATTTCTCAGGCGGATAGAGGATCTGTATCCGGTCGCCTCTTGTAGGCAGTCTGGTCGTGGGTGATACTTTCAGCACCCCCCTGTCTGACTCGGGCAGGATCTGCTGAGATTGATGAGGCTGTCGCTCCGAAGGCCTCTTCTCAGGCGTGATAAGCGACCGGCGAAGGTTTTTTTTCAGTTCGTCGTTGAAATCCTGTGCTTGTACTTCTGTCGTAAACAATGCAATGATTAAAAAGAAAGGAACAAGAACAGAAAGGTCCTTCATCGGTCCGGTGTGTTAAATTCAATATGGATTGACTTACCTGAAAGATGTTTTCAACCGCAATACGCTGCGGCCAACTAAGTTAAAGAAGTTTATTTATCTGTTAAACAAGAATAACAGGGTTATAAGGCATCCATCCTGTCTTACGGTTTATACCCGTTACACCATGTTATTTTTAAACCGGTATCGCCATATTTATGGGCGGTAATCTCCAAATAAAAGAGCCGGATAAAGGAAAGGAACGGGGTGCTCAACACCGATAAAAAATGCGATTCTGCAGATGATCCGTTGACCCCTGCCGGATTTTTTTTCCCTCAAACCGTGAACATATCTATCCTGCCTCTTGTTATAAGGTTGATATATAATCATATAAAAAAGAAAAAAAGATGAAAAAGAATTTATTTGCAATAACCGGAACGATGGTATTGAGCCTGATGGCCCTGATACTGTTCACCTCGTGTAACGAGCGTAAGCAAACGAAAGAAGAGGTAAACGTTGAAGTTTACGGTACCGACACCGTGACCAACTTCACGGTATATACCTATGAAGAGAAGAGTGTAGCGCTGGACGAAGCCAACAGGAAGCTCGATGAGATGGATCGCCAGATCAAAGAATGGAAGGACGATGCAGCAGCGAATGCGGATGAACTGTCGGACGATGCAAAAGCAGCCTCTGACAAGGCAATAGCCGATCTCGAAAGAAAAAGAGACGCATTCAGGGCAGAGGTGGAAAAGATGGAGAACAGCACGCAGGAGAACTGGGATGAGGTCAAGAGAGACATCGGTGACAAGTATGATGATGTGACTGACGACCTGCAACGTGGCTGGAAGAACTTTAAGGAAAATGTAAAAGAGACCGTCGACGAAGCAGAAGAGGCGGTTCAATAAGCAGTTCAGAGAGACACAGAGACAAAGACACCCCATGAGTGATAACATACCCGGTTATCCCTGTGGGGTGTTTTTTTGTTATTTATTCATTCATGGGAAAACTGTAAGACCCGATATGGTGCCCGTCGGCAAAGATATCGGCCTTGTATGTCCCGGGCATCAGAAACTCCTCAATATCCCAGTACATGGTAACAGGTATCTCTTCACCACCATACTCCACGGTACGCATCATGGAGAACAGTATCTCCCTGTTCTCGTAGGGAAACGTGTTGGAAGGGCTTTTAGAGAGCACCGTGCCGTCGGGCGTCATGATACGCACATAGATCGTCCGCTCACCAGGTTCGGAGGTGATGTTGCGGGCAATGGTGAAGGAGATCACAAATTGGGTGCTTCGGCTCAGCCTTGTCTGATCCCGTCCCCTGTCGTTCACCGCTTTCGCACCTATATTGGTCGCCACCAGCTGTGCGGCGAGGGTCACTTTCTCAGAAAGTGCTTCCCGCTCCTGTGCCACCTGTGTGAGTGTTCTGCTTGTCTCCCTGTATTGCTGTGTGATCTGTTTGTTCTCGGCACGCAGCTCCTCATTCAGCCTGTTCAGCGAGTCAATCTGATGGATGTAGGAACGAAGTATTTTGCGTAGTGTGGAGAGCTCACCCTTCAGGCGGTTGATCTCTGCCTTGTCGGTGGCGTTGGTCATACGCAACTCTTCCTGCAGACGAAGGACCTTTGCCTGTTCGTTCTCCAGCTTATAGAGCAGGGAGTCGTTCTGGACGCTGAATTTGAACCCTTCATATTGCAGTGAGATGGCTTCATATTCATCCTCCAGCTCCTGTTTGTTCACGGTATACTCTTCCTGTATCTCTTCTATTTGTCTGTTCCTGGTCAGGAGAAACCCGATGACAATGGCTAATGCGATGGCCATCACACCAATGATTGCCACAAGTTGTGGAGTCCGTTCCTTAAAGTCTATCTTCATCTAACTGCTTATTTTTCAATTGTCGGCAAAATTAAAGGATTTAACCCTAATACCCAATGAATGCGCTCTCTTTTTTGTTAATTTAAGATTTACAGGACAATATACCCTGTCCGTAATCATGTTCTTATCTGATGAACAGGTGATTCTCCGTTAGAAGATGGATAAGCGGGTCTTCGTCGTGAACTCCTCCAGGAAGAGCATCCCTTTGTATGAATTTCCTTTCTTGTTGAGGCGCGGGCTCCAGACGGCAATGGCATATTTTTCCGGGTGTATTGCCACGATGCCGCCGCCAACACCGCTCTTGCCCGGCAGCCCCACCTTGAAGGTGAATTGTCCGGCTTCGTCGTAAAAACCACAGGTCTGCATCAGGGCATTGGTTCGTTTGGTGCGGCTGGGTGAGAGGATGCGTTCACCTGACCAGGGAACCACACCATTGTTCGCCAGGAAGAGGAAGGTCCCGGAGAGCTCTTTGCAGCTCATTTCAATGGCGCACAGGTGACAGTAAAGATCCATGACTGTTTCGATATCGTTCCTGATGTTACCGAAAGATTTCATCAGGTAGATCATGGCGTAGTTGCGGCTGCCTGCTTTCTTCTCAGCGTGAGCTACTGCAGGATTGAAATCAACCGTGTTGTTGCCCGATAATCTGCGGATAAACGCACGAATATTTTCTTTCGGTGAGGCCAGCTCACTCACAAGAATGTCGCAGATGACCAGAGCGCCGGCATTGATAAACGGATTGCGGGGGATTCCCCTGTCATGTTCCAGTTGCAGCAGTGAGTTAAAGGGTGTGCCGGCCGGCTCCAGGTTGGTCCGTTCCCAGATATTACTTTTGATGCTGGAGTAGGCCATCACAAAAGATAACACTTTGGCAATGCTCTGAATGGAGAATCGTTTTTCTGCATCCCCGTAGGAAAATTCCTCCCGCTTTACTGTCGTCAGACAGACACCGAACTGATCGGGATCCACATTTGCCAGTTCAGGAATATAATCGGCTACAGATCCTCTGTCTTCTCTGTTGAGCAGCTCGTTGTATATCTCTTCGAAGGTTTTTTCGTAATTCATCTCGATTAATTGCTGGTCTGTCAGTAATCCTGTTTCAGCCGCAAAATGGTCAGCCACAAAATGGATTGTTCGCAATATTGCCTGCAAATATACAGCTAAAAGGGTGTGATCATACTCTTTTTTAGTTTTTTTCTTATCTTTATCCTCTAAATAAGAAAACTTAAAAAAGAGGGAAATGAGAAGATTGTTGTTTAGCCTGGCAATAACGATTGGCGTTGTATTTACATCTTCAGCCGATGAGGGAATGTGGATGCTCCAGCTGCTGAAGCAGCAGAAATTGTCTGAGATGCATGCGCTGGGGCTGAAGCTGGAAGATTATGATATTTACAATCCCGACGGTGCATCCA
>JAAYGM010000022.1 GCA_012727735.1 Bacteroidales bacterium
CGCTTGCTTTATCAAGGTGGTGTTCCTTTCAAAAGCGGGTGCAAAGATAGAAACTTATTTCTTAATACCAAAATATTTGGTGAAGTTTTTTATTTCTTTTCTTTCCTTTTCGTGAAACTAAATTGATACTCAATCAGTTCAATTTTTTCATCATCTCTATGATCTGTTTCTTTTTCTGCGAAAGGGTTACAAAGATAGTAAAGTTAATTGATATCATCCAAATATTTTGACAATTATTTGAAGAAATAGCGGCAACTTTATCACCCGCGGAACGGGTTCATCCTATTAATAGGTTGTGAAACAAACGCTTGATTATTCCGCCAGGATATGAGAGCTGGTGGTAACAATCGGTGTAACCGCGAAGTTCATCACATCTCCGTTGCGCTCCACCTCTAGATTAATAGTAAGAGGCGTGTTCCAGCTGATGTACTGGTTGAAATTGAACAGATAGGAAAAGGCGGCCTTATACCTCCTGTTATCGGAGATGGCTTCCGAGACCGCACCGTAATTCTTCACATCCCAGAACATACAATCCTTGAAACCGTTCGAATCGGTGTAGCGCGTCCTGTGATCTCTCAGGTTCATCGTCTCGGCAAGAAAACGGCGGTAACCCTCCGTGAGCGACTGAGAGGTGTGATTGAAGCCCTGCCCCTGGATATTCGTCACAACATCACCCGGCCGGATCCCGGCAATCGCCGCCGGTGAACCGGGATCGACAGAAACAACGCTTTTCAGGTCGTTCATGTCATACCCTATACCGGTGTAATTATACTTCAGGTATTTCACCTGAAAGGTTGCGAAGGAGCGATTGCCGGGATATGGGAACTTCAATAACATAAGGGGGAGATTCATTTCAAGATAATCGACCAGGTCATAGCGGCTGCTCAGCCGTTCTTTCGCTTCACTCTCCCATATGAGGCTCATCTCACCCGCCCCAATGAATTTTCTGTCGTAAAAGCGGTAACCGAACTCCAGGTTATAGGCTATATCATCGACCCTGACAGCCTCGGAAGGATCATACAGTGGCACCTTCACCGTCCTGTGATTCCTCGTATCGAACCGCCATACGGGCTGATAGCTGCCATATGTGGGCGAATCGCTCTTAAACATGCTGTTGCTCTGATAACTGTAATAGGTCTGTATGATGAAATCGGGATCGGCGGGATTGAACTGTAACCCTTTCTCTTCTAAAGCACGGATAAATATAGCGTTGATGCGCTCGTCCAGACCCCTCGTACGCTCATCGGAAGGAGCAAAGGCAAAGGTGCGATAAGTATGATAGAGGGCATCCTCGTTGGTCATAGTGCTTACAGGCATCAGAAAACGCCTCTCCTGTACATCTTCCAGACTGTAAAAAGCAAAAACCGGCGCCAGCTGAGCCTCACTGATGGCTTTACTGTGACGGCAATCCTTCATGATCGTCATCTCTTTGAATGAATGTTCAAAGTTGCGTATAGCGATGGTCATCTCTTCTTCATGCATGTCAAACCACGACATGATCGTACGGTAGGACTTCAGGTATGTGCCTTGTTTGTTCACTGAAAGAATGATATCGTTCAGCTTCAAGCCGGACCTCTCGGCAGGTGAGCCGGGAGTGATGCTGTTAACGACCGGTTCCTTATATCCCCAGCTTTTATCTTCACTGATCTTAAAAGTAAATCCCGGGTTACAGGTCAATGACCCGTCCTGTGCAAAGAGGTTCCCTGTGAAGATAACGATGACTAATAAAATTTCTGCAATTCGTCTCATGAAGTAATCTCTGTTTATTGTACACTGATATTATTGTACATTGATTGCAAAGATATGGCTTTTTTTTTCAAATTTATTTTATGGCGCCCATTTTAGCCACCAAAAGAGAGCGAAATCTCTGCAATTTCTTTATCTTTGTCCTGTTCGATTACACATTAAACAGATATAACGATGATTGTTGACAACCTTGCAAATGCAGCCAATTACTTCAGCCTGCATCCCCTTTTTGAGAAGGCATTTGAGTTCATCAGCGAGCTTGATATGGAACAAGCGGTGACCGGCAGCACCGTGATCGAGGGAACAGCGCTGAGGGCATCTGTCGTTGAAGCAATACTGAAGCCGGCAACAGAGGCGAAACTGGAGACACACAAGAAATTTATCGATATCCAGATACCGGTAACAAGCGGTGAGACCTTCGGATGGAAATCACTGTCAACACTCACCTCCCCCGTGAGTGGATATGACGAGGCAGATGATATTGCGTTCTATAGCGAAGCTCCCTCCACTTATGTAACGCTGCAGCCGGGTGAGTTCGTTATCTTCTCTCCCGAAGACGGCCATGCACCGCTTATTGGTGATGGTGTTACGAAAAAGATTATCATTAAGGTAGCTGTGATTTAACCTCCGCTAAAACTGCTGCACAATGCTCAACATCCTCAAGAATGACCCGTGGCTTACCCCCTTTTCAAAAGCAATTGAAGGACGCCATAACTATTTCCTCCAACGTCTCTCCGACCTCACGCAAAACGGTAAAATCACGCTTTCCGACTTCGCTACCGGCCACCTCTGGTTCGGTCTGCAGAAGACGGCCGAAGGGTGGGTTTTCCGGGAATGGGCACCCAACGCCACCGAGATATTCCTCATTGGCACGTTCAACGGGTGGCAGCGGCAGGAGGCGTACCGCTTAAAACGCAAGGATGGCGGTGTCTGGGAGGTGAAAATACCACCTGAACGAATCCGTCACGAAGATCTGTACAAGCTGCATGTCAGCTGGGAAGGGGGCTCGGGAGAGCGTATCCCCGCATGGTGCAAGCGTGTGGTACAGGATGAAGAGACCTATATCTTCAGTGCGCAGGTATGGGAGCCGGAGGAGCGATACCGGTTCAGGCATTCCGGCTTCAAACCCGACACCTCCCCGCTTCTTATATATGAGACACACGTGGGTATGTCCACGGAAGAGGAGAAGGTAGGCAGCTACAATGAGTTCAGGGAAAAGATACTACCCCGTGTGAAAGAAAATGGTTACAACGCCATCCAGATCATGGCCATCCAGGAGCATCCCTACTACGGCTCATTCGGATATCACGTCTCCAGCTTTTTTGCACCCTCATCCCGCAACGGAACGCCCGAAGAGCTGCGCGAACTGATCGACACTGCCCACGGGATGGGAATTGCCGTTATCATGGACATCGTCCACTCACATGCCGTGAAGAACGAAACAGAGGGCATTGCCCGCATGGACGGCTCTCACGACCTCTATTTCCACCGCGACCCTGAGAGAAGATATCACAAGGCATGGGACTCACTCTGTTTCGACTACAGAAAAGATGAAGTGCTCCACTTCCTGCTCTCCAACTGTAAATACTGGCTGGAGGAATTCCGGTTCGACGGGTTCCGTTTCGATGGTGTCACATCGATGATCTACCTGAGTCACGGTCTTGAGGAGTCCTTTTCCGGGTATGACGATTACTACAACGCCGGACAGGACGGTGATGCCATCTGCTACCTTACCCTCGCCAACCGGCTGATCCATGAGATAAACCCACATGCCATCACCGTTGCCGAAGAGGTCAGCGGCATGCCCGGCCTGGCACTGACAACGGAGGCGGGAGGATATGGCTTCGACTATCGCATGGCGATGAATATCCCTGACTTCTGGATCAAGCTCATCAAGGAGAAAAAAGATGAAGAGTGGCTCCCGAGCACCATATGGTGGGAGACCACCAACCGACGTGCCGATGAGAAGACCATCTCCTACGCCGAGAGTCACGACCAGGCATTGGTAGGAGATAAAACCATCATCTTCAGGCTGATCGATGCCGACATGTACTGGTTTATGTCGAAGCTGACAAACAGCCCCTACTCTGTCGATCGCGGTATCGCACTGCATAAGATGATCCGTCTTGTAACAGCCACAACCATCAATGGCGGCTATCTCAATTTCATGGGCAACGAGTTCGGTCACCCCGAATGGATTGATTTCCCCCGTGAGGGCAACAACTGGTCCTATAAGTATGCAAGGCGGCAATGGAGCCTTGCCGGTGACCAGAACCTGAAGTATCACTATCTGGGCGATTTCGACAAGGCAGTAGTAGCAGTGATAAGGTCACTGCCCGATTTTCAGGCCACGCCCCTGGTCAAGATCTGGGATAAGGACGATGACAACATACTGGCATACAAGCGGGATGATTTGCTTTTTGTCTACAACTTTCATCCGCAGAGATCCTATAGTGATTACGGCATACTGGTATCACAGGGTGAGTATGAAATCATTCTCGATACAGACAGCAAGGAGTATGGTGGTTTCGGACTGAACGATGACACGATCCACCACTTCACACAATATGATCCCCTCTATGCACCTGACAACAAAGGCTGGCTGAAGTTATACATGCCGGCACGAACAGCTGTGGTGATGAGAAAAAAACAAGCAGAAAAATAAATAAATGACTGACAACAATAGCAATACAAATCCGTATTCAGCAGAGAGAGAGATGATTTATCCCCTGAAATTTGAACCCATCCTCAAGACCATGATCTGGGGTGGATCCGATATATGCAGGTTCAAGCATATCAAACCCCTGCAGGAGGGTATCGGTGAGAGCTGGGAGATATCGGGCGTGCCGGACAATGTATCTGTCATCTCCAACGGTAGACTGGCAGGAAAGAGACTCGACGAACTGCTCACAGAGACAAAAGAAAAACTGGTCGGGAAAAAAATTTACCGGCGCTTCGGCGATACTTTCCCCCTGCTGATCAAGTTCATTGATGCACGCGATGACCTCTCTATCCAGGTTCATCCTGATGACACCCTGGCGAAAGCCAGGCACAACTCCTTCGGAAAAACGGAGATGTGGTACGTGGTACATGCTGCGCCCGGTGCCTTTCTCTATTCAGGCTTCGAAAAAAGCATCACCCCCGATGAATACATTGAAACAGTTAAAAACAACACATTCACCGACACACTGAAAAAACAGGAAGTCAAAACAGGAGATGTGTTCTACCTGCCGGCCGGACGGGTGCATGCCATTGGCGCAGGATGCTTCATTGCTGAAATTCAACAGACATCAGATATCACTTACCGCATCTATGACTATAACCGTACAGATGCCGCCGGCAATACCCGCGAGCTGCATACAGAGCTGGCAAAAGACGCCATTGACTACAAGGTATATGATTCATACAAAACAGAATACGAGCCAAACGTGAACCATTCTGTGAAGTTGGTCAGCTCTCCCTATTTCACTACCCATCTGCTGGAAATGGATATCCCGATGAAACGCAGTTATGCCACGCTTGATTCATTTGTGATCTACATCTGTATGGCCGGCCATTGTGCCATCAGGGACGATAAAGGAAACAGTGAAACAATCCGTAAGGGCGAGTCGATGCTGATACCGGCCGACACCAGTTGGATAACCATCATTCCCGGCGAATCCTCCAAATTATTGGAGACTTACGTAGGGGAATAAAGGAAAGAGACTACAAAGCTTTCAGCTTATAGCTTATAGCTGACCACTGAGAACTGACTATTGAATGCTGAAAACCGAATATGAGAGGCATTTTATTACTGAATATTGGTACACCTGCAAGCACAGACAAACACGATGTAAAAAAATTCATCGGAGATATGCTTTCGGATCCCCATCTGACCGGATATCCCGAGTGGTTGTCCGTCTTTCTTGCAGGGAAAATTATCGCACCCCTATCGGCATCCCGATCGGCAGAGAAATACAGGTTGATCTGGCGCAGGGAGGAGCCGAAAATATCGCCGTTGTTGTATCATATGCGCAGGCTTGCAGAAGCACTGGAGACAAAAAAAGGAATACCCGTTGAGATTGCCATGCGGTATGGTGAGCCGGGCATTGAGCATGCCTTCAGAGAGCTGGAGAGAAGATGCCCCCTGCTCCATGAAGTGATTATCTTCCCGATGTACCCGCACTACGCTCAATCAACCACAGAGACCATCACCGAAGAGATCGGACGCATTTTCTACAGGCACCCCCACTCCTTCAGGCTGAAGTTCGTCGAACCCTACTACCGCCATCCTGCTTTTATCCATGCCCTGGCAGAACAGGCAAAACCCTATCTGGAAGATATTGACAGACTGGTTTTCTCCTATCACAGCCTGCCCGTGAAGCAGGTGGAGACGGCATGGAAGAAGGGTAAAGAGTACGATTATGTCTATCAGCTGAAAGAGACCAATCATCTTTTATGCAAAGAGCTGCATTTCGATCTGCATCACACGCTGATCCTCTACTCTTCACAACGCGACAACAACTGGTTAAAACCTTTCCTGAACACCGATATCAGCGATTTGCCGAAGCTGGGATGGAAGAAGGTGGCCGCGATTGCACCCGGTTTTCCGGTGGATAACATGGAGACATTATATGATATCGATATCGAAGCACGCAGGCTCTTCATGGAAGCGGGCGGCGAAAAATTCACCTTCATCCCCTCCCTGAACGACAATGAGATATGGGTGGAAGCGATCTGGAAGATCATGGAAAAAATGTAAGAAAGATATGAAGAGAACACTACAACTATTTCTCGCAAGCCTGGTCGTCTCCTTTGCAGGGTTTGCCCAGGCTCCTCCTGACATCGTAAGTGAGCTTGTTTTACTCAATGTGAAAACAGGAAAAGAGAAGGTGATACTGCGTGAAAAACGCCATTTCGAAGCTCCCAACTGGTCCCGCGACGGCAGGCACCTGCTCATCAACGCCAGCGGAAGGTTGGAAAAAATATCGGTGAAAGGCAGGAAAATGGGGATGATAGACACCGGCTTTGCAGATAACTGCAACAACGACCATGGGCTCTCTTTCGATGGCAGGTGGCTGATTGTAAGTCATAACGACGAACGGGTATCTTCACCGGGTGGAAATTCACGCATCTTTATTCTCCCGGCCATGGGCGGTGTACCACGACTGATCACAGCCAACTACCCCAGTTACTGGCACGGCATCAGTCCCGACAACCGGTGGGTTGTCTATTGTGCGATGCGCGACGGAGCATGGGATGTGTATAAAACCAACGTAATCACCGATGAAGAGATACGTCTGACTGATGCCGCGGGACTGGATGACGGACCGGAGTACAGCTACGACGGTGAATGGATCTATTTCAACAGCCACAGAACAGGACGGATGCATGTCTACCGGATGCGTCCCGATGGAAGCGGACAGACACAGCTCACGTTTGATGATTACGACAACTGGTTCCCGCACCCGGGACCCGACAACAGGCAGGTTGTCTATATCTCTTATATGGAAGATCAGCAAGGCGGACACCCTTTCGGCAAAGATGTCAGGATACGCCTGCTGGATGTGGAGACAAAGCAGACACGCGATCTCACACCTGTCTTCTATGGCGGACAAGGCAGTCTGAATGTACATAGCTGGTCACCCGACGGCAAAAGCATCGCTTTCGTGCGGTATATTGAAAAAGAGTGATCTCCGACAAATTCAAGGTTCAGATATAATACTCCATCAGGTCGATCAACCCGGCCTGCAGCGCGTATCTTGTCACCTCATTCACACTGTTCACCTTTAGTTTGCGATAGATATTGCGTCGGTGTGCGTTGATGGTGTGGAAACTAAGGTACTTCTCTGCTGCAATCTCCTTCGTTGTTTTTCCCAGCGCGATTTCACGAAGGATACCCTTCTCCGACGGGGTGAGCGGATCGGCTACCCTGGACGGCGGCACATCTGTCCTCATCACCGATTGGGCAAGATCACACCAGTAGACCTCACCGGCAGCGACCCGCATCAGCGCATCGTTTATCTGTGCCTGCGTGCCATGCTTCATCACCACGCTTATTGCCGGATCTGCAAGGAGGAGCTGCCGCAGAAAATGCTCTTCCGGCTCATCGCTGAAAAGCAGCCATGATGATTCCCCCGCACCACTTTTCATATTGAGAAGATGGTTCATCGACATAAAATCGAACAGGCTGTAGTCGACCACCACCACCGAACGGGGGTGCCTGCGCAATGTTTCAAGCAGCTCCAGGGATGTAGTTACCTCACATATCCCTGCATCATGATTCATCGTCTTCAGCAACGAGATCACTCCTGCACGTGTAATATACTGATTGTCTGCTAATATATAGTTTCCCAACATGCCCATTTTTTATTTATCCGGCGACAAATATAATGATTTATCCCCTCTTTTCTTTAAAAATACCATGAATGTGCTATTTCATCTGCAGCAGGCATCATCTATCTTTGTTAAAAATTAAATGATTAAGTTATGACAAAAATTGCAGAGAAACTGACAGATCTGATTGGTAACACCCCCTTACTGAGACTCAATCAATTCGGAAAGGAAGAGGGTGCCAAAGCCACCCTTATCGCGAAGCTGGAGAGCTTTAACCCGCAGGGAAGTGTGAAAGACCGCATTGCCCTGGCCATGGTGGAAGAGGCAGAGAAGAGCGGCCTGCTGAAACCGGGATCAATCATCATCGAACCCACGAGCGGCAACACCGGTATCGGCCTGGCGTTTGTGGCCACCATCAAGAAGTACAGGCTTATCCTAACCATGCCGGAGACCATGAGTCTCGAGAGAAGAAACCTGCTGAAGGCACTCGGTGCCGAGCTGGTGCTGACACCCGGTGCCGAGGGGATGAAGGGGGCCATCGCCAAGGCGAAAGGTCTCCAGACCCAGTTGTCCGATGCGGTGATCCTGCAGCAGTTCGAGAACCCTGCCAACCCGGCCGTACACTACCGTACTACCGGTGAGGAGATATGGCGTGATACCGGCGGGAAAGTGGATATCCTTGTCAGCGGTATCGGCACAGGAGGCACCGCCAGCGGTGCGGGGAAAAGGCTGAAGGAGCTGAACCCCGCTATCAGGGTGGTTGCCGTGGAGCCTGCCGACTCACCCGTGCTCACGGGTGGTAACGCGGGACCACACAAGATTCAGGGTATCGGTGCCGGCTTCATCCCTGCCACCTACGATGGTTCGGTCATTGACCAGGTGGTCACCGTCACCAATGACGACGCCATACGCACCAGCCGCAAGCTGGCTGCAACAGAAGGGCTGCTGGCAGGCATCTCCTCGGGTGCTGCCGTCTATGCCGCCCTGCAACTATCGCTGAAAAAGGAGAATGCAGGCAAGAACATCGTGGTGGTGCTTCCCGACACCGGAGAGCGCTATCTCTCCACCGTGCTTTATGCATTCGATGAATACCCACTTTAAGATATATACCACTATGTTTACCACAATGTATCCTGTCTTATGTATGCATATGATGATGTGTTGTCATTGCCGGCGCAATGATCAGCTACTCTTGTATGTCTAACATGGTGGGCAAACAATACAAACGGCTGATTGATGAAATCAGCCGTTTTTTTTTATTCAAGCAGCAGAAGAAGAAGTTACAGACTATTTAAATGTGAAACCGGCATGAGCAATGGTTTCATAAACCCTAATGTAAAAAAATAAAAATCAAATGAAACGAGCATTATCCATTAGAAAAAACCTATTCATCCTGTTTTTCCTGTTACTTGTACTGAGTGCAGGTGCACAGGTCAATCAAACAATCACCCTCTCGGGGAAGGTAACTGATCAGCATGAAACGCCTCTTACCGGTGTCACCATTATTAGCAGCGATGATCGCGCCAGCGGCACAGTGACTGATATCGACGGTAACTTCCACATCACCATCACCCGTGGAAGAACGCTGGAGTTCTCCTACATCGGCTTCGAGACCAAAACCCTGCAAGTCGATGAATCACAAACGCTCACGGTACAGCTCAAAGAAAGCACCACCGCACTGAGCGAGGTAGTGATTACCTCATTGAATATCCCCCGCGAGAAGAAGGCTCTCGGTTATGCCGTACAGAACGTCACCTCCGAAGCATTTCAGACACGGCCTACCAACCCAATGAGTGCACTTGCGGGGAAAATAGCGGGACTACAGGTCATCTCGGGAGGGAGCAACCTGGGAGGCTCTTCGCGCATCACCCTGCGAGGTGTCAACTCCATTACCGGCAACAACCAGCCACTCTACGTAATTGATGGCGTGCCGCTCGACAACAGCGACATGAACAGCAGCTCGACCATTAACGGGAGCGCCGGGAAAGATATGGGTAGCACCATCCAGGACATCAACCCCGATGACATCGCCGGCATCAACGTGCTGAAAGGACCCTCTGCGGCGGCCCTTTACGGATCACGTGCTGCTAACGGTGTTATCCTCATTACCACGAAGAAGGGAGCAGACACAGATGGCCGGATTGCGATAGAGCTGAACAGTGGAATAGAGTTTGAGAATGTGGCGCGGCTGCCCCAAAGGCAGAAGCTCTATGGCGGAGGTTACAACTCCACCTTTGCCACGGCAACCATCGACGGAAAGAGCTACAACATTGCGGATTATGCCGGCGATGAGAGCTGGGGACCGAAGCTCGACGGGACACCTGTACTTCACTGGTACAACCTAGACCCCGAATATGCAGGCGATTACCTCAATCCGCAACCATGGGTCTATCCTGAGAATGATGTCAGCTATTTTTTTCGGACAGGCGTTGCCAACACCAACAATATCTCCTTATCAAAATCAGACGGCAACGCGGCATTCAGGGTCTCCTTCACTAACAAGAACGTAACAGGTACCATCCCCAACTCATCGCTGGGCAAGAATGCACTAAGCATCTCGGGAAACGTTACCGGTAAGCTGCTCTCATTCTTTGCCGGTGCCAACTACCTGAAGACAAAAACCACCGGCCGTCCCTGGACGGGAGCATCGAACCGTAACATCATCCTTGAGGCTTTTCAGTGGGGACATGTACAGGTCGACTACAAGAAGCTGGCGGAGTACAAACGTCCCGACGGTACCCCGCGGGCATGGAACCGTACCGGCTATCAAAACAACGTGGCTGACGAAAAGACAAAATACATCGATAACCCCTACTGGTCCGCCTACGAAAGCTACCTGGAGGAGGATCGCGACCGTCTCTACGGGAACTTCGGCATCACAGTCACCCCCACATCGTGGCTCTCCGTGACCGGCCGTATCAATGCCGATATCTACTCCTATAACTACCAGGACAGGATCGCCGTTAACTCCCGTTCACAATCCTCGTACCAGGAGTACAGCCAGAATTTTGGCGAGTTCAACTATGAGTTGCTGGCCAGTGCCCGTCATGCCTGGAGCGACCATTCACTGGTGGCCAATGCGGGAACAAACCTGCTGCAGCAGAACCGCCGCATCAGTGACATCTCCACCTCGGGAGGACTGATCATCCCCGGATACTACAGCCTCAGCAATGCCACCTCCACTGTTATCAATCCCGGTACGGGAACTTACAAAAGAGAACTCTCCTCACTCTACGGAAGCATTTCCTACGGTTGGAGAAGTACTGTCTATCTCGACGGTACCTTCCGCAATGACTGGTCATCAACCCTGCCCGTGGAGCACAACGCCTATTTTTATCCTTCAGTAACCTCGTCACTCATCCTGAGTGAGCTACCTGCACTACGCAACCGTGACTGGCTGTCGTTCGCAAAAATACGCCTGGGATGGGCACAGGTAGGGAACGATACCGACCCCTACCAGCTCTACAAGGTGTATGAAGCTGTCAATGCCATTAACGGAAACAGTGCCTACAAGCTATCCAACCAGCTCAACAACAGGAACCTGAAGCCAGAGATCACCTCGTCGCTGGAAGCAGGTCTGCAGCTGCAACTCTTCCGCGATCTCATCGACCTCGATGTTACCTGGTACAACAACAGCAGTCGCAACCAGATTATCTCACTGCCCACTTCAGACGCTTTTGGTTACTCATCCAGGCTGATCAATGCCGGAGAGATCAACAACAAGGGCGTAGAAGTGATACTGGGTATTCATCCGGTGAAAAGTCGTGACTGGGACTGGAGCAGCACGGTTAACATCTCCAAAAACATCAACAAGATTATCAAGCTCTCCGACGCCGTCAGCAGCCTCAGCCTGAGCAACTCTCTGGTGACGCTCACCGCACAGGAGGGCGAAAGTTACGGGCAGCTCTACGGTTACGATTTTGTCTATAGCCGCGACGGAGAAAGGGTTATAGGTACCGACGGGCTCTACCTGCGTACACAGCAGCTGGAGCCTCTTGGCAGCGTCCTGCCCGATTTCCTCTGGAGCTTTCAGAACGGGCTGCGGTACAGGAACCTGCGGCTCAACTTTCTGATCGACTCACGTGTGGGTGGACACTTCTACTCACAGACCTATAGTGTGGCCATGTACTCAGGTATACTGCCCGAGACAGCTGCCAACGGCATACGCGAGAACGGTATCGTTGCCGGCGGCGTGACGGGCGATGTGACCTTCAATCCTGACGGAAGTTACAGCGTGACAAATACCGCCCCCAACACACACAATGTAACGGCACAGGCCTGGTCGAGGAACCACAGGAATGGCCCAACGTCATTCTCTGTATTCGACGCCACCTTCATCAAGCTGCGCGAGCTGTCGTTAAGTTACGATTTTCAACTGGCCGACCACAGTCCCCTTAAAAGCATCGGCACATCGCTCTACTCCCGTAACCTCTTCTACCTCTACAGGAAGAGCCGCACCATTGACCCTGAACTGACCAACAGTGGCGGCAATGTCCAGGGTATTGAAGGCGGCAACATGCCTACACCTGTCACCTACGGCATCAATATAAGTTTCAGATTTTAATTATCATATCGGTTGAAACGATCAGACAGATCATTACAGAGATGACCAATCAACAGATTCATACATAAAAAAACGAAAAAAAAGATGAAAGCAAAAAATAGATATATCCTGTCCTTGTTATTTTTCCCGCTCCTGCTGCTGCACTCCTGCATTGATGATACGCTCAATGTTGATCCCAACCGGCCCTCATCGGTACCAACACCGGCACTGATTGTCACAGCCGAGAAGCAACTGCTCGACAATGTGAGAGGTGAATCAGCCTCCCTACGGAGCTCGGCTCTCTTCATCCAGCAACTGAGCCAGGTAACCTACACCAGCCAGTCGCGTTACGATATCCCCTTCAGCTATTCGGCCGATGTATGGGACGGTTTGTATGAGGTAGTCAATAATCTACAGGAGATCATCCAGCTCAACAGCGACCCTTTGACCAGGGAGCTTGTCACGGCCAGTGGTGCCGGTCGCAATGCCACCCAGATCGCCATCAGCCGCATCCTGAAAAGCTATGCTTTTTATGCCCTTACCGACCTGTTCGGCGATGTACCCTACCATTCATACGGAAGTGATGATACCGATTTCGAGGCGCTGCAGCATGACCCGGAGAATATCACACCTCGCTATGCATCGCAGGAAAAGATCTATGCCGACCTGTTGAATGAGCTGAAGCAGGCCGGTGACACCCTGCTGCGCTATCCTTCTGAGAAGACGTTTGGTCCTTCTGACATCATTTATGGGGGAGACAACAGGAAATGGGCCCGGTTTGCCCAATCGCTGCGACTCCGTTTTGCCACCAGGCTGAAGGAGAAAAACACGGGCCTCTACCAGTCTCACATCACAGATGCACTGGAGAAGGGTGTTTTCACCGGCAATGCCGACAATGCCATTTACAGTTATGCTACTGCCTCACCCAATGAGGCACCCTACTATCGTGCTACAGTGACAGCCAACCGCCGTGATTTCGCCCTGTCCAAGCCTTTCATCGATCTGTTGAAAGGAGAGAACCCGCAACTGCCTGTTACCGACCCGCGCCTGAGCAGGTATGCCACACCCAACGGTGCCGGTGCGTTTGTTGGCCTTCCCTACGGATTGACGGAAGCCGAATCGGGCAACTTCCCCGCTACCAGCGTGAGTCTTCCCGGCACCATCTACAGCGCTGCCAACTATGGAGAAGTGTTGATGGAATACGCCGAGGTAGCCTTTTTACTCTCGGAGTACAACAACTGGAGTCAGAGCGATTATGAGAAGGGCGTCAGGGCCTCGTTGGAGAAATGGGGTGTCCCGTCGGCAGAGGCAGAGGTCTATCTTTCAACGCTTCCACCCGCCAGCCAGCAGAGCGTATTGAACCAGAAATACATCGCCCTCTTCACACAGTTCCTCGAAGGGTGGAGTGATTATCGCCGTACCGGATTCCCCGATTTCCTCATTCAGGAGGAGGATGTGATCTTCTCCGGCGTGATCAACGGTGATGCGGTCACCTACAAATTCAACCCGCTCTTTGGCGACGGAGGTGTTCCCTCCCGGATCTATTATCCTGTGAAGGAACAGTCGGTGAATCTGGAAAACTACCAGGCCGCTGTCGCCACACAGGGAAATGATGTGATCGAAACCAGATTGTGGATCTTCAAATAAAATAAATACTACTTTTACGTTTCAAAACTGACACATAATAAATAACCGATATGAAGAAAATAATATTCCTTTTCCTTATCCTTGCAGGAATCCTCTCGTGTGAGAGAAAAAGCACCCTGCAGAGCGGTATATGGCGCGGCGAGCTGTCCGTAGCCGGTAATAAACAGGCTCCTTTCCTGTTTGAGGTGAACAATGATGGTGCCGACACGGCCTCTGTTACACTGATCAACGGGGAGGAGAGGGTTGTACTCAGTGGCGTCACGCTTCAGGGTGATTCAGTCGTCATCCCCATCGTAGCCTATGATGCGGTGATAAAGGGTGTGGCGACAGACGACGCGATTGAAGGTCGGTTTATCAAGAACTATATCGAAAATGATCAGGGTGTACCCTTTACCGCCCGGCACGGACAAGGAGCGCGCTTCGCCCCTGCAGAGAACCCCACCGGTATTGCCATCGACGGTAAGTGGGAGGTGCATTTTATCGGGGAGAAGGGAGACACCACACACAATGTGGGCATCTTCCAGTCTGATGATCAGATCGTCACCGGCTCCATCCTGACCAACTCGGGAGACCTGCGTTTCCTGGAAGGTGCCTATACGCAGGATGGCGTTCAGCTCTCTGCATTCGGCGGGTTGAGTCCCTACCTTGTTGAGATCACCTTCACCGATAACAATCATTTTACGGGGATCTTCTACACCACGCGCGGAACAACGCAACTCTCAGGAAGCCGGAACGATGAGGCAGCGCTGGCTGATCCCTACTCTCTCGCCGGACTGAAGCCGGGCTACGAAACACTTGGTTTCAGCCTGCCGGATACCGAAGGCAACATTGTCTCACTGAGCGACGAACGCTTCCGCGACAAGGTGGTGATCGTCTCCATCCTCGGCAGCTGGTGTCCCAACTGTCTGGATGAGATGGCCTTTCTTGCACCGTGGTATGAAGAGAACAGGGAGCGGGGTTTGGAAGTGATTGGCATCGCCTTTGAGCGGAAAGATGATTTCGACTATGCCAAAAGAGCGATCACGCAACTGAAAGAGAGGTACAATACAGGCTACCCGATCCTCTTCGGCGGTGAGGTGGGCAGAGAGAGCATCGCCGGTGCACTGCCCGAGCTGGATAACTTCTCCAGTTATCCCACCACGATCTTCATCGACAGGCAGGGAAAAGTACGCAGGATACATACAGGATTCAACGGCCCTGCAACCGGACTTTTTTATCAGGAGTTCATCGAAGATTTCAACACCCTGGTTGATTCACTGCTCACAGCTGACTACTGACTACTGACTACTGCTCAATTCAAAGCCTGACAAATATCTTCGAACAGCGCATCGGTACTCTCCAGCCCTACCGACAGGCGGATGGTGTTCTCCTTCACATCCATCGCCATGCGTTGTTCGGGGGTGAAGCTGCCATAGATGGTGCTGGCAGGATGGATGATCAGCGACCGGTTGTCGAAGAGGTTGGTGGCACGGCGTATCAGCTTCAGCTTGTTCAGGAAGCCGTAGCACCGCTCCTTCGATGCCAGATCGAAAGTCAGCATGGCACCGGGGTAATCACCGAATTGTTGTTGACTCACCTCAAAAGAGGGATTATCCTCAAGGCCGGTATAGCAGACCGTTTCTATATCTGTTAATGATTGCAGCCTCCCGGCCAGCGCCTTACAAGTGGCTGCCTGTCTCTCAAACCGCACCTGCAATGTCTCCAGTCCCAGCGACTGCATATAGGCTACCTCCGGAGTCATGTAGGCCCCCAGGTTGCGGTGGATCTCCCGGCGCAGCTTGTAATGAAAGGCAGAGGGTGATTCCCCGGCCATTGAACGTAATCGCGGTGAATGCTTCCAGTCGAACTTCCCGTAATCGATGATCAGCCCCCCCAGGCTGGTGGCTCCTCCCGAGATATACTTGGTACTGGCCACCACCTCAATGTCGACACCAAAGTCGCCTGCACGGAAGGTGGTGAAGGGAACGATCGTCGTATCTGCAACCAGGGGGATATTTCTCTCATGGACCAGACTGCTCAGCACCTTCAGATCGGCCACCTCCATCTGCGGGTTGGTGATCACCTCCACGAACAGGGCGCAGCTGTCGGCATCGAGATGTGCCGCCACATCGACGGGATCAGTCAGATCACAAAAACGAACCTCTACCCCAAACGCGCGCAATGTATTCACGAAAAAAGAGTAGGTGTTGCCGAACAGATGACGCGATGTGACAATATTGCTCCCGCTCCATGCCAGCGAGAAGAAGGTGTTGCTGATGGCCGCCATGCCTGAGCTGAGCGCGGTGACACCATATGCACCGGTCACCGTTCTCACACGCTCTTCGAAATGCTGCACCGTGGGATTGGTGACACGTGAATAGGTATGTTCGGTCGTACGGCCGCAGAAGGCCGCCTCCATCTCCTCTGCAGTGGCAAACTCATAGGCTAGTGTATGGTATACCGGCATCGAGAGGGAGCCGTAAGGATCCGGTTTAGGAAAGGACAAGCTCATCAGCTTCGCTTCGTAATCATGCTCTGTCATCGTTCATTTTTTATTAACTTCATGCAAAGGTAAGAGAGAATTGGTAAAACAGAAAAAATATGATTACTTTTGAACATACCAAAACAGAATCTTCCATGAACGATAAAAAGAGACACTTTACCGACAAGATCACACGCCGTCAGGCTCTGAGATACATGGGTCTGGGTGCCGCAGTCATCCCCGCCGGTATCTGGCTGAACGGATGCAGCAACGCACACAAAGGAGGACTCAGCTCGATTGCACCTGACATCAATGATGTACCGACAGACCGGATGACTTACACCACACTCTCCAGAACCGGAGACCGCATCTCCCTGCTCGGCTTTGGCACCATGCGGTATCCCACAATGGAAATAACCACAGCTGAGGGACCGCGCACAGTCATCGACAAAGAAAAAGCGGAGAAACTGGTGGATTACGCCATGGCGCACGGAATCAATTATTTCGATTCGGCCTGGATGTACCATCAGGGCGATTCGGAGATAGTTACGGGTGAACTGTTAAAAAAATACCCGCGTGATCGTTTCTATGTAGCCACCAAGCTGCCGGGTAGCGTTCAGTCGCGCGAGGATGCTATCGCCACCTATCACCGTCAGATGGAGAAAATGCAGGTCAGTTATTTCGATTACTATCATCTGCACAGCCTCTCGAGCGACGAGATGTATGAACGTATCTACAAACGATGGGGCATGCTCGATTTCCTGATCAACGAGAAGAAAGAGGGACGCATCCGCAACCTGGGATGGTCGTTCCATGGTGACAAAGAACTGTTCGATAAGGTGTTGGACGAGCCGGTGGAGTGGGACTTCGTGATGATACAGATGAACTACCTCGACTGGAAATATGGCCGTGTGCCGGCGGAGTACATGTACCAGAAGCTGGCTGAGAGGAATATACCCGTGATGATCATGGAGCCGCTCCTGGGAAGCCGTCTGGCACGTGTGAGCCGCAGTGTGCTGGAGATGATGCAGGAGGCACGTCCCGGTGAGACACCTGCCCGCTGGGCTTTCCGCTTTGCAGGTTCATTCCCTCAGGTGATGGTGGTCCTTAGCGGGATGACAGAGATAGAGCATTTGCAGGAAAACATCAAGACCTTCTCCCCACTCAATCCCATGACGGATAATGAGAGGGAGATACTGGCAGCATCAGCCGATATCATACGTACCTACAAGGTGATACGCTGTACCGATTGCAAGTACTGCGTTCCCTGTCCTTATGGTGTGGATATCCCATCCGTGTTTCTCTATCACAATAAAGCGACTTACGACAGCAACATCCCCGACCCGGAGGGAGCCCGTGATGCTGTTTTCAGACGAGCATCAAAAGCCTATCTTGCCGGGTACGACCGTGCCATACCTCAGCTGGAGCAGGCCAATCACTGTGTTAACTGCGGCGATTGTGTTCCCACCTGTCCGCAGCACATAGACATCCCCGGGGAGATGCTGCGGATAGACACCATGGTACAACAACTTAAATCCCTGTAATCCCATGTTAAAAAAAATAAGAGTCTCCCTCGAAATCATCTTCTTCCTCCTTATCACGTTGTTATTCCTGGATATCTCGGGGCTGCTGCATACCTATTTCGCAATATTTGCAGAGATACAGTTCGTCCCTGCCCTACTCGCGCGCAATCTTGTGATCCTGGTACTGCTCCTGCTGCTCACATGGCTTTTCGGACGTATCTACTGCTCTGTGATCTGCCCGCTCGGTGTCTATCAGGATATTGTCTCCTACATCGCCCGGCGTATCAAACCCAGGAAGAAGCGGCGTTATACCTACTCGAAAGCGAAGACGGTACTGCGTGTGGTGCTGCTGGTGATTTTCATTGCAGCTCTCATTGCAGGGATCGCACTCATCCCCGCCCTCCTCGATCCCTACGCGGCCTATGGCCGCCTGGTCACCGAGCTGGCCGGACCGGTTTACACCTTTATCAACAACCTGTTCGCCGGTATCGCGGCGAAGCAGGAGAGCTATCTTTTCACTGACAGCGAGATATGGACGAAGGGAGTCATCACCCTGGCGACGGCCATCATCACCCTTGGCGGTGTCGGTTACCTGGCTTGGCGCAGTGGACGCACCTATTGCAACACCCTCTGTCCGGTGGGGACCCTCCTCGGTTTTATCAGCAGGTATGCTTTCTTCAGGGTGAGGATCGATGAGAGCACCTGTAACAAATGTGGCAAATGCGCCAGAAACTGCAAGGCGTCATGCATCGACTTCAGGCAGCACACCATCGATTACAGCCGTTGTGTGAGCTGCTTCGATTGCATCAGCAGCTGTCCCGATAACAGTATCACCTTCACAACGAAACGGATCATTAAAAAGGAACCTGCCACCATCACCGGTATTGCTCCCGATGCACAGGCATCACGACGCAATTTTCTTGCTACCACGCTGGTCATGGCTGCCACGGCTGTAGAGATGACGGCACAACAAAAAAAACGGAGCATGATTGATATCCCGGCTGAATACAAAGAAAGCCGGAAGCGCACCACCCCCATCTCACCTCCCGGCTCTGAGGGACATGCCCACCTGAACCAGCATTGCACCGCCTGCCTGCTCTGTGTAGCACAATGTCCCGTGAAGATACTGCGTCCGTCGGTGAACGAATATGGATGGATGTCTGTGATGCAGCCGGTCATGTCGTATGAAAAAGGTTATTGCCTCACCCATTGTACCGTCTGCTCAGATGTATGTCCTACCGATGCCATCCGGAAGATTACTCCTGCCGATAAGACAAGGATCGCCGTTGGCCATGCCCTCTATGTGCGTGACAACTGCATCGTGGTGAAAGATGATGTGAATTGCGACGGCTGCTGGCGCATCTGTCCCACGGAAGCCATCACCCGTGTCACCCGCGATGGAGGACAACCGGCTCCTGAAACAGATATCAACTCAGATGAGTACCTGAAACAACGGCTTGTCCCCTCAGTAGATAATGAGAAGTGTATCGGCTGTGGCGCCTGTGAGTATATCTGTCCGGCCAGGCCTTTGGCCGCCATTTACGTGGAGGGCAACGCGGCGCATCATCAACTGCACTGAACCTTTATTAAAAGAACATCCCCGAACTGTTACCAATTCGGGGATGTTTTTTTTACTAAAAATCCGGAAAACGAAATCTGTCTACCGGAGGTACCAGTTTCTTTCTTACTTTGTAAAGCTGGTAAACCCAATAGAGTAAAAACCCTGTTACAATTCTGCTTTTGAAAGACATAATCATCTATCGTTTTAAAATCCAGGCATCTCTGTGTGTCGGATGCGCTTTGTGTATCTCTCTTAAATAGGACTCAGCCTCTGTTCTGTCGGTGAAAGAAGCTGTGTACACATCGATACGGCCGGGGCGTTCCAGCCACTCTGTCTGAGAAAATCCCTCATTCTTAAGCTGTGCGGTAATCTGCTCCGCCACATCACTCCGTTCATACACACCAACCACTATTAAATACCGGGGCATGCTGTTGTCACGCTCATGCAGAGATGTTGCTACAGATGACGCAACGGCTTCTTCAGCCGGAACAATACGCGCTTCACCTGAAAGTGATTCAACGGACCTATCTGTCACAGCAGCAGCAAGATGTCCTGTTTGTTCCGGTTTAGCACGGAACAATCCGTTTTCGGAGATCATTTGCGCTGTCTGGCGTCCGATGGTGGTATCACTTACAGGAAGAATAAACATCAACAGCGCGATGGCTGCCACAGCCGCTGCACTGATACCGGTGGTACGTAACCGTCTCTGTCTGCTTACCTGTTTCGATGGGGCAGCTGGTGTATGCATCTGAATGAGCGGCTTCAGGGAAGCTTTACTCAGCCCGAAGAAAGCAGGTGGCACGAATGCAGCAGGTGTGTAGACAAATCGTTTGCTGTCGTTCATCTTGAACGACCCCAGCTTACCCAGCTCCACATGTTTCTGTTCTCTCAACTGCAGTTTCATCTCCTGCACAGCACTTTCAATCTTATGCATGGCAGCTTCAAAGGTGAGACTGTAGCTCTTCATATAGGATTGTGCGAGCAACCCGTCGTTGTGGGTCAGCTCACGGTTGAAAACCAGTTCAGACTGCGGTGCATGGAAAGCAGCAATTCCATCTCTTCTGGATGCAATCGTGTTCACCACGAAACCGCCGAAATCGGGGATGATCACGCAGTTATGCTCATGGAGTAGAAATTCGATATGGGAAACAAGTTGATTCATACAGTTATTGCTTCAATATTTCTAGAACGTTCAAAAAATCATCTGTCTGATTAAAAACATTTTGAATGCTCGTTTCATAAGTCAAAGATAAAAAAATATGCAGGGAAAACGTCAAAAAGTAAAAAAAAATTCATTATTTCCTCACTTTATCCTGATTATGGGTTGCGAAATCTTTCCAGTCTTTGTACTTCTTCTCTCCTGTAGTGACATTCGATTGGTAGAAATGGCACAATGCCGCTGCCAGTCCATCCGAGGCATCGAGCTGCGGCAACATATCCTCATCAGGAATGTGCAGTATCTTCTGCAGCATATAGGCCACCTGCTCTTTGGCTGCCCGGCCGTTACCGGTGATGGACATCTTGATCTTCAACGGTGCATATTCGGCGATAGGAATATCCCTGGAGATAGCCGCGGCGATGGCCACTCCCTGTGCCCGGCCCAGCTTGAGCATACTCTGCACGTTCTTGCCGTAGAAGGGTGCCTCAATGGCCAGCTCATCCGGCAGGAACTCATCAATCAGGCCGATGATTCGTGTGTATATCTTTGCCAGCTTCAGGTAATGATCGCCATATTTACCCAGGTTCATCACCCCCATGGCCAGCATGGATGGTTTGTTATCCAGTACCCGGATTAAACCGTAACCCATCACCTGCGTACCGGGGTCGATCCCCATGATAATCCGTTCTTTCTGCATTTGTCCGTATTCAGTACATTTAAAATCAGCTCGTCAGGGCATTCTGCATGCAATCCTGCATGAAGCTCATCTGGCTTAACGCTAATATTCAACCGTTTGCATTATTGTGGAGAACCCTGCCAGCTTCTCCTTGAATTTCTCCAGTAAAGGGGCATAGACATCCTTACTCTCTTCGGTATTCCATCGTTCCAGCGACACCAGATCGGCAGTGGTGAACTCCATCGCGTAGGAGTATCCTTCCTCACCCTCTTTCCCGTACACACGCGCTAGGCGGGGTGATCTGAGCAGCCCGCTTTTGGTGGACATCGGGATGAAATGCTGCAGCATATACTCGATAAATTCTTCATGAAGTGCCTCTTCCACATGGAAAGTGGTATTGAAAACAATCATATTTTCTGATTTCTTAATTTTTTTCAGCTGTTTCGATTGCAAATATAAACAAAATCTCTATCTTTGCACCACAAAAAATGAGGGGGATTAGCTCAGCTGGCTAGAGC
>JAAYGM010000001.1 GCA_012727735.1 Bacteroidales bacterium
GGAAGAACTTGGTATAACCCTGAGTGAAGAAATGCAACAAGATGTGGTGAGCCTGGAGAAAGAGTTGATCATTGATGATGTGATCCCCCGTCTGACAACGAGTATCGAACATATCATCAAACAGATCCAGTGTCCTGTTTCCAAAATGATCCATTATGAACCCGAAGAATTGCTCGATATTGAACTTACTCAAATCGGCACAGATATAAGAAGTGTACAATCTGTTGCACCGCGTATCACACCCAATAAGCAGATTAGAGAAGCGTACGGCGAGGATGAAATTAAATTAATTGTCGATGTACCCTGATACAAAAAACAACCGGGAAAAGCGAACCTGCTCAGAATTCCTCAATAAACAGCGGTGAATACTACTTACTGATCGGTTCAATGAAAAACTGTCGGCACAGCGATAAGCTGTGCCGACAGAATTATTTCACAGTGATCCCTTCAGGCATGCGATACATGTCAGGCAGGTCGTCCGAGAAGTAGGAGAGGGGGCTGTTGTATAGCTGCAGGAAGCTGGCCTCCGACGCATGTCCCTTGAAGACCGAGAAAAAGTGATTCCCGCTTTCCGACGGATCATACTTATTGCGCCACATCACGATCATGCTGACCGATTGTCCTGTCACCGGTGTGAGTATCTGCTGGGTCCAGTAGTTCTTTTCCGGCACTCCATCGCGCTGTATCCCCTCCACGCCGGTCTCTGTGACGCCGCAGGGCTTCTTCAGCTCTTTAGACAATCGTGACAGCGTGTTCAGATTGGTGGTCAGTGTCACCGCATTCAATCCGTGATAGGAGTCCATGCCCAGGAAATCCACATACTCATTCCCCGGCCACCGGAAGAGAAGGTTATCTCGTCCCTGTACGGAGTCGATCTGTGGAGAGATGGCATAGATCAGGTTATGTACCTTTTTCGTGTCGCGCAGGTAGGTCACCGTGAACTGCCATAGTGCGATAAACTCACTCTGTGTGGTGCATGATCTGCCCCACCACGACCAATCCTGTGTATGCTCATGGTAAGGCCTGAAGATGATCGGGATCAGCTTCCCGTCCGCACCCTTCAGGTTAAGCGCAAACGCAGCCATCCTGTCGAGCCATCCCTTGTATTTGATGTTGGTGGCACTGCCCTCATTCAGTATCTCCTGCACCACCACCTTGCTGGAATTATCCCATGCATCCCCACCTGTGAGCGGGTTGTTCAGGTGAGCGCATGCCAGCAGCACCTCACCCCGGTTGTAAGCCTCAATCGCCACCTTTCTGCGGATGGCATTCTCCGGAGACTCATGACGGTCATCCATGATCTCTGCCACATCGAAGCTAAATACAGCCGGGTAATCACCCACCACATCCCTGGTGTCCGACCGACCCTGTTCATTGTACCATTTTCTTCCGTACCACAGGTCGTCATGATGACCGAACATGAAACCGTCCGACTGTATTGCCCAGAGATTGGCATAGAGCGCTTTCGTCTCCGTCGTGGCATTTTTGTCGACAATAGCAAGTTCCGTCACTTCCTCTTCCTCCTCCGGTATTATTTTGGGTACATCCTCAATCTTCGAACAGCCGCCAATTACTAGCAGGAGCGCCCACAGGAGCAGGCAGGTGTTCAATATCTTCGTCTTCATCATTTATTCAATTTATCAGTTTATTAAACCTTCAACTTTCGCATGTTGTCCCGCCTTACTTCATGTTGGTAAGCAGCATAAAGCTCTGTGCCTTGATTTCGATCTTGTATATTTTTGAGATATCCAGACCGCTCTGCACCGGCAGGGGGAGACCATCCGCATCCACC
>JAAYGM010000202.1 GCA_012727735.1 Bacteroidales bacterium
GGCCACCTCGCCAATGGTACTTTTTTGGGAAGCAAGCATTTTCTTGGCGTTGGCAAGCTTCACCTGCAGAATATAAGCAGATGAGGGTGAACCGGTGACACTGTTCAGTTTCTTGTTGAGTTGTGATACACTGATGGCCAGCTCTTCAGATAGCATCTTTGGTGAGAATTCCGGATTCTTCATCTCCCGGTGAATTATATCAGTGGCTTGACGCAGGAAATTGATGTTCACTGTACTGTTTATCTCATTGATATCATCATTGATATGTATGCGGTGGTATTTTTCCTTCATCGTATTGCGTGATTTGAGCAACTGCTCCACACGGAGCTGCAGCTCATCAGCATTAAAAGGCTTCCGGATGAAGGCATCAGCACCGCATTTTATCCCTTCCAGCTGATCGGTCTCATTGTTTCGGGCCGAGATAATGATCACAGGGATATGGTTCAACAGCGGAGCGGATCTTATCTCCCTGCACAAGTCGAAGCCATTCTTCCCGGGCATATTGACATCGGTGATAAGGATGTCGGGTATAGCCTCACTTGCCATTTCCAGTGCTTTTACGCCATTGTTTGCATAGAGCAGATTGTACCGGCTCTCGTCGAACAGGGCCCTTATGTAGAGTGCTACATCCGTATTGTCCTCTACCAGCAGCAGGGTCATACGGGGATCATTGTCATTGTATATGCCGTCGAGCTTCACAGTGTAGCCTTCTGTAGGCAGCAAATCAGCCATGGGAAGTAGTTCACTTTTGTCGGCTACCCATGGCAGATGTGACCTCTTTTTCTCTTTATGCAGCGGCAGATGTATGGTGAAAACGGTTCCTTTCGCTTCATCACTCTCCACGCCGATGGTACCATTGAGCATTCCCACAAGGTGTTTCGTGAGGGCCAGACCTATACCTGATCCCACAAGCTCTTCAGAAGCAGCATCTTTATAGAATAGTTCGAATATATGTGGCAGATGTTCCTTACTGATTCCCTTACCGTGATCCACCACCTTAATCACCATCTTCTTTCTGTCTTTTTTACTCAATTCAAGTATCAGGAATATTTTTGAACCCTCGCTGCTATATCTGACGGCATTGGTTAGCAGGTTTTGCAGTATCTTATTGAGATAGCCCGGGACAAAATCAGTTTGAATCTCCCTCTCTTCACAGAAGAAAACCAGCTCAACACCTTTTTGACGGGAAAATAAAGAGAATGATTCGGCAACCATCTCTACGTAGGCAACAACATTCCCTCTTTTCCATTCGTTGGGTTTATCATAGCTGTTTAAGCCGGCCACATCAAGTAATTGATTCACCAGGTTGGAGAGATTGCGTCCCTGCCGTTCAATGGCTGAAAGATAAGTAGAGGCGTTGTGATTATGCAGATCACGCTGTTCCTGCAGTTGTCTGGTTAAACCCAGGATGATGGTGAGCGGCGTACGGAATTCATAGCTCACTTTCGTGTAGAAATCGGAACGCAGCTGATCGGCATGATGCGCGGTGCGGATATTCCTGGAGTGTTGGAGATAATGATACCCCAACAGGATTATCAGTAGTAACAATAACAGGATTAATAACAGCCGGCCGATCATCATCCCGGGTCCGGAAACATTAAACAGGATATTTAGCAGGAGATTAAGATCAATCATCATTTTTTTGTTTCAATGACAGAGTAGCACTATAACATCTCGCGTTAAAATGATTCTTTCCCTTTCCGGAAGCTCATCACACCTGGTCCGGCAATGGTCTGTTAGCACAAAAGGAAACCTCTATTTCTGCTGCAATATTAGCATTATTTTTATTAAGAAACAAAAAAAAAGATCTTTTCTGTGAAAGAATGTGATGATTTTTCTCAATCCGGATGGTGGATGGGCCGGATGTGTGAATTAATTAATACGGCAGGTGAGCGAAAGATTTAGCATAGGCCACCAGTTTAACATACTTCGTGAAACCGGTAAGTCCTCCTCCTCAATCAGACTGTCGAGCCAATCCTGTCCCCCTTCACTCACGTTGTTACTCTCAAGCCTGTATTTACCCTGATAGACCATGCCCAGTTCAAATTTAAAACCGACACGGTTATTGGGGATGGTTCTTCCCAAGCCGAAGCCGATATAGGGCTTGATGCTGTTTCCCATCAGTAGTTTTCCATCGAAGGTGCCGTCGTTGTTGGGGCGGATCACCATGTCTTCATATTCAAATGCAGGATTTTCTCCCAACTGATCTTTTATTTGCTGATAATCTCTGATGAGCCCGTTTGCCGA
>JAAYGM010000203.1 GCA_012727735.1 Bacteroidales bacterium
GTGCGGTCTTTGTTCCCCAGTTGCAGGAACTCCTGAAACTGACCCTGCGGGATGATGATAGTACGCTTGAAGTTCTCATAGCTTAAGCCGATGGCCTCCACCAGCGCCTCCTGTTCGATGGGTAGCCATTCATCATTCACCTTTCGGTACACAGCACGTTCAAGGGTTTTCACCTCTTCGAACCGCCTGCTGTTGCGTCGCCCTCTCACGGTGGAGCGATAGGCTGTCTGCTCACTGCCTGTTTCAAAGATGAAGTCTATCAGCAGCTCTCCCGATTTCAGGTTCATCATGTTGTAGTTACGGTTGTCACCCGACAGGTTCAGTCTGTCGGTACGGCCGTAAAGGGCGAAAGTGATCGCCTCCAGGATGGAGGACTTGCCGCTGCCCACCGTGCCGAAGATGCCGAAGAGGCCGGCCGCGGTAAGACGGGTGAAGTCGATGGTCTGTTTTGCCTGGTAGGAGTAGAGCCCCTGCAGGGTGAGTTCTATGGGTATCATTCCTCTGCCATTATTTCGTTGAACAACTGCATGATCTCATCATTGGGTTCCTGCCCTTTCTCATGATGGAAATAGTCGCGGAACAGTG
Organism: Bacteroidales bacterium; assembly: GCA_012727735.1. Classification (GTDB taxonomy): domain Bacteria; phylum Bacteroidota; class Bacteroidia; order Bacteroidales; family Dysgonomonadaceae; genus Proteiniphilum. The sequence continues at coordinate 586 of JAAYGM010000203.1, forward strand.
TCTCCATGCCCCGGCTCAGGTCGATCTGCTTCTGTCCGCTGCCCATCAGGTTCTCCACATCGGCTACCTCGGGGATGATGGTCACAATGCCGGAGTGTGCGGCGTTGAGCGCTCTCCGCTCCAGGGCGGTGAGAAAAGTATCCGTGACAATCGTCAGCTCCACCAGCGCATCACTGTTTTCAGAGAGCCATTGCAGCGCTTCATCGACACCGTAAGCCCGCTTTCGCAGCAGTCTCTTCGCACATGTCAGCGGCACCTCGCGCACAACGGCTGCTTCACCCGGCTCCACCTCAATCATCAGCACATGTTTCTGCTGACCCGCTTCGGCGAAACTGTAGGAGAGGGGACTGCCGCTGTAAAAGACGGGTGATGATGATGCATCCACTCTTCGCATGCGGTGCAGGTGCCCCAGCGCAGTGTATTGTATCTGCCGCGGGATATTCCCGGTGTAGAGCGCCTGTGCACCACCCACCTGCAGGATTGGTTTCTCCTCCTCCGGCTCTTCGGGAAGCATGTCGCCTCTCCTCACCATAAAGAGATGGGAGAGGAGGATATTCACCCCCCGCCGGTCGCAATAGCTGTCGGCCAGTTGCTGCCATCTCTCCTGCAGGAGCAGACGCAGCTCCTCTTCGCTCTCTTCGTGACCGAGGAAAGTCCTGAGGCGGTACTCGTTGGCATAGGGTGTGAACAACAGGCGTAAAGGTGTCTCATTGCCGGGAAGCTGCAGCTCCACGAACCCTTTGTCGCTCTGCACCACCCTTAGTCCTGAATCGAGTGCAAAAGGGGGGATGAGGGTGTGGGGGTAACCGGCGAAGATAATCCCGCACTCGCGTGCCAGCGGGTCGGGTGCCTCAATACGATCGGGTGAGTCATGGTTACCGGCGATGGCAATCACTGGCCGTCGGCCTTCTGCCGTCAGCCGCTTCAGTGTCTGGTAGAGCAGATCGACCGCCTCGGTGGGGGGATTGAAGGTGTCGAACAGGTCGCCGGCTACCAGCACGACATCCGCCTCTTCTCGTTCGGCGATCTCGCAGATCTCCTGCATCACGACCTGTTGCTCTTCCATCCGTGAGCGATCATCTAACCGCTTGCCCAGATGCCAGTCGGCAGTATGTAGAATTTTCATGTGCAGTAAAAGATTATTTTAAACAAAACGTCTTATAGTTGCTTCAATCAAAGCATGATATATTGTGTAATTGAATGAACGGTTCACTCGAACTGAATCGATTTTGCAGGGGTAATCTTCGCAACAAGGTAGGAGGGTCCGATCATCATCAGCAATGAAACAAGCAGTGTGCCTGTATTCAACAGCAGGATATAGAGCAGGTTCATATCGACAGGTACCGCCGACAGGTAGTAGGTTGTCGGGTCGAGCTTCAGGACCTGGGTCCACTCCTGAAACAGACAGACCGCCAGTGCGATGATATTACCCCATAACATCCCCTGACCGATAAGGAAGGCGGAGAGGTAGAGAAACACCTTGCGGATACTGAAATCTCTTGCGCCCATCGATTTTAACATCCCGATCATGTTGGTACGTTCCAGGATGATGATCAGCAGGCCGGAGATCATGGTGAACCCCGATACAACAAGCATGAGAATGATGATGACCCACACGTTCATATCCAGCAGGTTGAGCCAGTTGAATATCATGGGGTTGATATTCTTGATGGAGCGGGTGTAGAGCGCATTGCCGAAGCGGTCTTTATAGGATGACATCTCAAAGAAGAGATCCTGAGCGGTTTTGTCCAGGTTGTTGTAATCCTTTACCAGCACCTCAATGCCACTCACCATATCAGATTCCCATCCGTTGAGGGAGCCGAGGATCTCTTTTTCGGTGATGATATAAAGCTTGTCGTAATCTTCGAAGTTGGTGCGATAGATACCCACAATGTCAAACCGGCGTGCACGTACGGGATCCTGTACAAAATAACAGGTGAAGTTGTCACCCAGCTTCAGATGGAGCTTGTCGGCGATCTCTTCCGATATGATTGCCTGGTTGCCGGTGGTGGTGTCGCCCGGTTGTATGATGCTCCCTTCAATCAGGTTCTTCCTGAAAAAGTCCCAGTCGTATCTCTCTGACACGCCCTTCAGCACGATTCCCAGAAAATCTTCGTCGGTCTTGATGATCCCCGGCTTCGTGATATACTCCTGGATGTGACTGATCGCAGGGTTGGCGGTAAGTGTAGCGGCAAGCGTATCTGAAAAGGAAACAGGCATCTGCTCATAGGAGGTGTTGCTGTCGAAAGCCGTGATCTGGATGTGGGAGCCGAAGCCCACCACCTTGGCGCGGATCTCTTTCTTGAACCCGACGATGATACATACCGCCACGAGCATCACAGCCAGTCCCAGCGCGATACCGGCAATGGCAATTTTGATGGCAGGCGATGAGACACGTTTCTCGTTCTTCTTATCGCCTTTGTAAATCCGTCGTGCTATGAACAGCTCCGTATTCATCTCTGTTACCAGGTGTTTTTGTATGCCTCCAGTGCTTTCTCGAGCACTGTCAGCGCGTTGTCTAAATCTTCTTTGTTAAGTACGTATGCGATGCGTACTTCGTTCTTTCCCATACCGGGTGTGACGTAAAAACCCGATGCCGGCGCCATGAAGATGGTCTGATCTTTATAGCGGAAATCGGAGAGGCACCAGGCACAGAAGGCGTCGGCATCATCCACCGGCAGCCGCGCCAGCGTATAGAACGCTCCCTGCGGCATGGGAGAGTAGACGCCTGGGATTCTGTTCAGCCGCTCAATCAGGAAATCGCGTCTGCTTTTGTACTCATCGAAGTTGTACTGCATGTAGTCACCATTCTCCTGCAGCGACGCGTTGGCCGCAATCTGTCCGATAAGCGGCGGACTCAGGCGTGCCTGACAAAACTTCATCACCGTGTCGTGCACCCTGCGGTTCCTGGTGATCAGCGCACCTATGCGGATGCCACATTCGCTGTATCGCTTCGACACGGAATCAATCAGCACCACGTTCTCTTCCACCTCCTCCAGATGACATGCAGAGACATAGGGGGTATCATTGTAGATAAACTCTCTGTACACCTCATCGGAGAAGAGATAGAGATTGAACTTCTTCACCAGTAGCCTGATCTGTTCCATCTCCTGCGGCGTGTAGACATAACCGGTAGGGTTGTTGGGATTACAGATCAGGATGCCTTTTGTACGTTCATTGATCAGCTCCTCGAACGCTTCAATGGGTGGGAGTGCAAAGCCCGACTCCATGGTGGAGGGGACAGAGCGTATCACAGCACCGGCGGAGATGGCGAAAGCCATATAGTTGGCATATGCCGGCTCGGGGATGATGATCTCATCACCCGGATTCAGGCAGGCCATAAAAGCATAGAGCACTGCTTCCGAGCCACCCGCAGTCACGATGATCTCCTCGGGTGTAAGGTTGATATTGTACTTCTCGTAATATTTCACGAGATTCTCCCTGTAATAGCGATAGCCATCACTGGGACTGTACTCCAGTGTGGTGCGGTCGATCCGGCGGATTGCTTCCAGCGCAGAAAGGGGTGAGGGCAGATCGGGTTGTCCGATATTGAGGTGATACACTTTTACACCGCGTGCTTTGGCAGCATCAGACAGTGGAGCTAATTTACGAATAGGTGACGCGGGCATATGTACTCCCCGCTGAGAAATTTCCGGCATATTGACTACAATGATTGATGAATGTAATAAAACTTACAATCTTTTATGTAGGGAGCAAAGGTAATAAAAAAGTTTCCCTTTCATTTAATTTTTTTTCTTTCTTTATCGGGAATGATCCGACGTTTTTTATCTGTTATTTGCGTGAAATTGCAAACCGTTGAGAGCCATTAACACTTATTGTGCAAAAACGGGAAATCGGAATGGGAGATTATACCTACTTTTGTAATGTTAAAAACAGACTGAATGAAACGGGTCTTTCATCATTACACAACAGGTTGAGAGCAATCGTTTCGTGCATCTGATTAAAATTAAAAGAACAGAATGAATAAAATCACACACTTACTATTGATAGCGCTGTTTGCTGCAGGCCTCTATTCCTGCACCGGCCAAAAAGAGAACGAAGAAGAAAAGATAAGGAAAGGATGGACACTTGTATGGGAGGATGATTTCGATGAGTCGCTGGATGCGAATGCCTGGTCGAAAACAGCCAAGGGAAAACAGCATATGAACAGATACATGAGTCAGCATGACGGGCTTTATCTTGTTCAGGAGGGTAACCTCGTGCTGCGGGCTGTTGAAAATTCGGCTCCCAACGACACGATGCCTTACCTCACCGCTGGAATCACCAGAGAAGGAGTGAAGATGAACATGATCAGCAGGATTGAGGTCAGAGCCAGGATGAACCCGGCCATGGGAGCCACGCATTACTTTTCACTTCTGCCGGCAGACAGGGCAAGAAACATCACCATTGACTTCATGGAGCGATATGGGGTGGATGAGTTCGTTTATCAGTCCGTCTCCTCTGAGTATACCACCACAGAGGGTATGCCCGACAACCCGCCATCAAGCGCACTGGTAGGTGTGAATCCCAACCTCTATCAAATCTACAGTGTAGAAAAATATCCTGACAGCGTGGTCTTTTTCGTGAATGACATCCGTACGAAGAAATATCCCCGGATCCTTACCGATATGCCGGGTCAGTTTCCGTTTGACGATCAGGATTTTGATCTCTTCCTCGGCATACGGCTGAACAAAGATACCGATCCGGCCGGATTACCTGCCGACCTGCTGATCGACTGGGTGAGGGTTTACGAACCTGCTCCCGTGGTCCCGCCCGTGGAGTAACAAATAATTGTATCAGTCAGCTTTTACGAGAGATCCATCAGGTGGTATGATGCCACCCGGTAGATCTCTTTCCTATTATAGCGGCAAAGTGTGAGCAAACAGTCGCTCTTCGGCCAGTTTTTCATATTTGGTCCCGTTGCGGCCGTAGTTGGCATAGGGGTAAATGCTGATACCTCCCCGGGGGGTGAAGATGCCGGTAATCTCGATATATTTTGGATCCATTAGTTCTATAAGGTCTTTCATGATGATATTCACGCAATCTTCATGAAAAGCCCCGTGATTGCGGAAGCTGAAGAGATAGAGCTTGAGACTCTTGCTCTCCACCATCTTCACATCGGGAATATAATCGATGCGGATGGTGGCGAAATCGGGTTGCCCGGTGATGGGGCAGAGGCTGGTGAATTCCGGACAATCGAACGTTACCCAGTAGTCATTTCCCTGATGTTTGTTCACGAACGCTTCCAGCGTCTCAGGCGCGTAATCCTGCCTGTACTCTGTTTTGCCACCCAGGTGGCTGAGACTATCCTGTTGCATATGAGATTTGTTTTTAATGTAATTCATTCAGCTTACGCTCCTCTTTCTGCCAGATACTCCTCCAGTCCTTTGTTGCGGAGCAGACATGCGGGACAGTGGCCGCAACCTCCGGCGAGGATGCCATTGTAGCATGTGAGGGTTTCATTCTTCACAATATCAAAAACACCCAGTTCATCTGCCAGCTGCCACACCTGCTTCTTGTTGCGCCACATCAGGGGCGTATGGATCACGAACTGTTTGTCCATGGCCAGATTGAGGGTGGCATTGGCAGAACGGATGAAGGTATCTCTGCAGTCGGGGTAACCGCTGTAGTCGGCTTCCGACACACCTGTCACCAGGTGGCGTATACCCTGTGCATAGGCAAGGGTAGCCGCAAACGTGAGAAACAGCAGGTTTCTTCCCGGGACAAAGGTGTTGGGATAAGAACCGGCCGGCTTCACTTCATCCATCAGCATGGTGGCGTCGGTGAGTGAGTTGGGTGCCAGGTGTGAGATGATGTTCGCCTCGAGGATACGAAAGGGTGTTTCAGCCATCTCCGCTATCCGGCGTGCGTTCTCCACCTCCTGTGAGTGACGCTGTCCGTAGGTGAAACAGAGGGCATATGTATTTCTGAATTGTTGCTTCGCCCAATAGAGGCAGGTGGTGGAGTCCTGTCCCCCTGAAAAGAGGACGAGTGCATCCTGGGTGCTGTATTCTTTCATTCTACTTTGTTTTAATGTGGTTTCCTAAGCTACACAGAGAAGCAATTGCTTTTCACCGGCAAAGGTATGAATATTTCAGGAATTTGTATTCCTCACCGTGAAGAAGATGGCGGTGAACAAAATTATCCGGATGTTGTTATTTCCGGTAAAAAAAAGCCGCTCAAATTTCACAATCTAAACGGCCCGACAATTAAGGTGTCATCTGTTATGACATTACTGCAAAAATAAACGGTTTTTTTATTTAACAACTGAAAAAATGCTTTTTCTTTTGGTTATGAGGAGATAGACCCCATTTTTTATACCCTGGCGGATTATAATCTTAACATATTTGTAACTTTTTTGTAGCTGCTATGTAACATTCATATTGTACATTTGTGTGTAATATTCTGTTCATTTTATCTCTGTTATGGAAGAAAGAATTTTAGTTGTAGATGATGAAAAAGATATTTGTGACATCCTTCAGTTCAATCTGGAAAATGAAGGTTATATCGTGGATGTCGCCACATCAGCAGAAGAGGCACTCAACAGAGTGACCGATGTGCACCGGCTGATTATCCTCGATGTGATGATGGGAGGTATCTCCGGCTTCAAAATGGCTGAGATGCTGCGCAAGGCCGGAAATTATGTGCCTATCATTTTTCTGACCGCGAAAAACAGGGAGAACGATCTGCTTACCGGTTTCTCGCTGGGCGCAGATGATTATATCGCCAAGCCTTTCTCCGTGAGGGAGGTGCTTGCACGTGTGAGGGCTCTTTTAAAACGCACTTCGCTCATCAAAATGCCTGCAGAGACAAGATGGTCGTACAAGGGATTATCTATCGATATACCCGGCAATCGGGTGAAGATAGATGGTGATGAGGTGTCACTCACAAAAAAAGAGTTTGAGATCCTTTCGCTGTTGGCACAGGCTTCACCCAATCTGCTTACCCGCACAGAGATACTCAGCAGTGTGTGGGGTGACAATGAGTTTGTGCTGGACAGAACAGTAGATGTCCACATCACCCGGTTGAGAAAGAAACTGGGCAGCTATGCACATATCATTGTGAATCGCTCGGGATTTGGCTATTACCTGAATATTGACCCGGCGAACGTACCATGAGAAAGAGAGGATCATTTAAAAGACGTATCCTTGTTTTTTTCTCAGTGATCATTGCCCTGTTCACGGTGGGGATCATTCTGTTTGAGCATCAGCAACTGGAGAAAGAGCGCAGAGAGAGCCTGGAGCGAATGCTCGATAATGATGCGGAGATAATCCGGGCCTACCTGAAAGAGCATCATCTGATCCCTGACGGAGACGTCGGGCAGGTAGAAGAGATACTGAAGTATATGCAACCTGAGCTGCGCCTGACCATCATCAACTGGCAGGGTGGAGTGATGTATGACAACCTGCTGGAGGCAGATACGATGGAGAATCATCTGCAGCGTCCCGAGATTGAGAAAAGTATCGCGCTGGGCAGGGGGTCAAATATCCGTCTCTCCAGCAGCAACAGCGTGGAATACCTTTACCATGCAAAAAAATATGATGATGCATATTTCATCCGTGTTGCATTGCCTTATGATGTGGAACTAAAGTCGTTCATCAACGCCGGGAACTCATTTGCCTATTATATCCTCCTCTTTTTTATTGTTTGCGTGCTGATGATGATCTATTTCGCCGATCGTTTTTCCAAATCGATGCGAGAGCTGAGGGCATTCTCACTGAACGTGAAAAAAGGATCAGCCATACCCCCCTCATTGATCTTTACCGATGATGAAGTGGGGGAGGTGAGTGCCGATATTGTGGAGAACTATAACCTGTTGCAGGAAAACCGACGGAAACTGGCGGCTGAGCGAGAGAAGCTACTACAGCATTTTCAGTTTTCAGA
>JAAYGM010000204.1 GCA_012727735.1 Bacteroidales bacterium
AGAAAGCAGGCTACAGCGTGGTGATGTGGGATGTGGTCACCCGCGATTACAGCCGTTTTATGACACCCGAACAGGTGTTGAAAAATGTAAAGAAATATACACGCGACGGCTCCATCATCGTGTTCCACGACTCACTGAAGGCGGAAATGAATATGAAGTACGCCCTGCCACGTGCCATCGAATGGCTGCAGGAGGAAGGTTACACCTTTGCACTGATACCCCGGTAGGGCGTATTCAGCCTCAGGCAGATACAACTTAAAAGGAATCATCTCAATTCGCAATTCGTTCACTAAGAAAAACAGACATGATCAAGCGCGGGAATCTATTGAAGACAATCCTGTCCCTTCTTGTTCTCTGCACAACCTTCCCTCTCCTTGCACAGATTAAAGGAACAGTCACCGACACCCAACTCAACCCTATTGCGTTCGTAAACGTAGCGTTATATGCTTTGCCCGACACCACCTTCATCACCGGTGCCGTGACGGATAGCCTGGGGAATTACACCATTACCACCGACCGGGAGAAAAACAGCGTGATGAGAGTGACCATGGTGGGCTATACCACAGTTCAGTCGGTGATCGCCGATGAAGAGAGGCCCATCCTGCGGAATTTCACCCTTGAGCCGGATGAGCGGATGTTACAGGAGCTGGTGGTGGAAGGTGAACGTCCCGTGATGAAAGCCGAAGCGGGCCGCCTCATCTACCACATCTCACCCCTGGTTCGTAATAAGCCGGTCACCAATGCCTATGATGCGTTGAAAGAGATACCCGGTGTAATTGAACAGGATGAACAGCTGACACTCATCGGGACCAGTGGCATGACCGTGCTGATCAATGGTCAGAAAACATCCATGACCTATGAGCAGCTGATGACGCTGCTCAGGAGTATCCCTGTCTCACGCCTGGAGGATGTGGAGATCATGTACAGCGCCCCACCGCAGTACAACATACGCGGTGCTGCAATCAATGTCATCCTGAAGCAGGAGAGCGGGGAATCGCTGCAGACTCCCTGGCAGGGAGAGCTGTCGGGCGGCTATACCCAAAGAGCTTACGGCAGCGAAAACGGGAGAGCCAACCTCTACCATATCGGCAGGCAGACAACCGTCGATCTGCTGTACGGATACAATCATCATACCATCCTCTCCTCGGAACGCCTCATCGCCGACCATATGCTGCAGGAGCAGCGTTATCAGATCGACCAGCAGAGCGAAGGAGTCAATCATATCAACAGACACAATCTGCGGCTGGCAGCCGACCACAAGCTGAAGAACAGCGATGTGGCAAGCATCTCCTACGCAGGACAGTTCGGTCGCAGCCATTCAGATCAGACCGCCACCACTGATATATCCGGCACTGTTATCGGCTCAGATATCGACTCCGAAGGACCCAACACCATGCACAATTTCAAAGCAGACTACTCCTCTCATATCGGACTCAAGGCTGGTGCAGACTACACCTGGTACCACAACCGATCTGATTACTCACTTCTCAACACGCACCTGGAATCCTCAACCCTGCCCGAAAGTATACAATCCTCCTCCTCGCAGACCATCCACCGCACCTTCCTCTATGCCAACCAGACCCATACACTCAAAGAGAGCTGGCAGCTCAACTACGGGTTAAACTACTCCCTGGCGCAGACGCTCAACAAGGCGGATGCGGAGAAAGATTCTGAGACCTACGACGAGGCCACCTTCGACACGAGACAAGATGAGGATATCTGGAACCTGTTCGCCGGCTTCTCCGGATCACTCTCCCCCAAGCTCTCCCTGCAGGCATCACTGGCAGCTGAGTTTTACAGATCCACGGAACAGACGGGCGACACCAGAAGGACGCTGTGGAATGATATGGCCTGGTTCCCCACCCTCAACATCAGCTACAATCATTCCGCCAGTCATATCCTGCAGCTGGAGCTCTCGTCAGATAAAACATACCCTCCCTACTGGAGCCTCAACCCGTCGGTATACCATTTCGGGGCCTATGGTGTGGCTTACGGCAACCCCCTGCTGCGGCCTCTTAAAGTGTACAGTGCCGGATTGACCTACATCTATAAACAGAAATATGTGATCCGGCCCTACTTCAATCAAATCACCGACTACTACACGCAGCTGCCCTACCAGTCGCAGGAGCAGTTGCGACAGGAGTTTGTGATGCAAAACTTCAACTATCAGCAGACAGCGGGCTTGATGATGGTACTGCCCTTTCATCTCGGAAAAAAAATATCATCACGGCTTGTCCTTAACGGTATGTACCGCCGCGAGAAGGATGACAGCTTTTACGATATCCCTTTCGACCGGAATACAGTGGTCGGCTTTATCCAGCTCAACTCCGACATACGCCTCTCAGACAAACCAAACCTGAGAATGAACATATCGGGTTATTATGCCACACCCGGTGTCATCCAGGGCATCTACGACCTGGGATGGCTGGGAGATCTCTCCGCGGGAGTAACATGGAGCTTCGCTCAGGAGCGGGCCAAAATCATATTCAAGGGTACCGACTTCTTCAAAACCAACACACCCAATGCATCGATCTACTATATGGGACAGAAAAGCTCGCTCGATGCCACCCGCGACACCCGCTCCTTCTCTCTATCCTTTGTCTATCGTTTTGGCGGTTATAAGGAAAAAGAACGGAAAGAAGTTGACACCTCAAGGTTCGGAATGTGACCTCATGGCTGGAATAGCGATTGAGACAGATCAATATCTCAAAAGCAAGCAGATCTTTAACATAACATAACTCAAATCGGCCACCCTCGGAGAGAAGCGATCCTGTTTGAGTTAAATATAGTTAATAATTCAATGTATTATAGTATTATGTATTGCATAGTACACTGTTTTGACATACATTTGTGGCATTAAATAAAAAAAGCGTAAATTCTGTAACGAATCCAACCGGGCAATGGTCTAATTGGAATAAATAAACTTAGATTCACATGATCCACATACGGCAACTTCACAAATCCTATCACACAGAAGCACTGTCACTCCACGTCCTTAAAGGGCTCAATCTTGATATTGAAGCGGGAGAATATGTCTCCGTCACAGGAGCATCCGGTTCCGGGAAATCCACGCTGCTCAATATTCTGGGGATCCTCGATTCCTACGACCAGGGTGAGTATCATCTCAACGGTTCATTGATTAAAAATCTCAGTGAGAGGGAGGCAGCAGTCTATCGCAACGAAATGATCGGCTTTGTCTTCCAGTCGTTCAACCTCATCAACTTCAAGAATGCACTGGAGAATGTGGCGCTGCCGCTCTACTACAAGAAAGTGAGCCGCAAGAAACGCAACATCATCGCCATGGAGCATCTCGATAAAATGGGACTGAAAGATTGGGCAAAACATCTGCCCAATGAGCTCTCGGGAGGACAGAAACAACGTGTTGCCATTGCCCGCGCCATGATCTCCAATCCCAAGGTGATCTTGGCCGATGAACCGACCGGTGCGCTCGACAGCACCACCACGCTGGAGGTGATGGATGTGCTGACCAACCTCAACAGGGAAGGGATCACCACCATCATCGTCACGCATGAACAATCGGTCTCTGACGCGACAAACCGCATCATCCATCTCAAGGACGGGATGATTGAATATGAAACACGCAAGAACAACGGTGTGCATGACATGATCCAATCTGTAAACTTCTAAACGTATGAGAGACCAGTTTCAGGAGATATTCGATACGCTGAGGAAGAATAAGCTGCGCACCACGCTCACCGGATTATCTGTCTCGTGGGGAATCTTTATTCTTATCGTGCTGCTCGGTGCCGGCAACGGGCTGAAGAATGGTGTGATGCAGAACTTCGGATCCAGGGCGGTGAACAGCATCAACATGTGGTCGGGCACCACCTCCATGCCCCACAACGGTCTTAAATCGGGCCGACAGCTGCAGTTTACGGAAAACGAGGTGGATGCCATCAACAACCAGGTGGAGGAGAGCCGCCTCATCACCGCCAGATACAACACTACCCAGACCATCACTTACGGAGCGGAATATGGCTCCTACGGACTCAGGGGGGTGATGCCTGCCTATTTCGACATTGAGAAGCTGATCATCCCTCCCGGAAACGGACGCGCCATCAATGAGCTGGACATGAAAGAGAAGAACAAGGTGATCGTGCTGGATCAGAAGATCGCTGAGGTCCTCTTCAGGAATGAAGAACCCCTGGGAAAGCAGGTGAAAGTGGGGCAGGTGATGTTCAAGGTGGTGGGCATCAACACCAAGAAAGAACAGTATGGGGGATCCAACGCCTACATTCCCTTTTCTACTGCCCAGGCCATTTACAACCCACAACGCAAGTTCTGGCAGATCACCTTCACCGTCGACGGACTGACTACCGAGGCTGAGAACGACCGGTTCAACGAGTCACTCCGTGGATTGATGGGACAACGGATGAACTTCAACCCGGAGGATGACCAGGCACTCTATGTCTACAATGCACAATCGGAATATGTGGAGACGATCAAGATCTTCGGGGGGATCACCTTCTTCGTCACCATCATCGGCATCCTCACCCTGATCGCCGGCATCGTGGGGGTAAGCAACATCATGCTGGTATCTGTGAAAGAGCGAACCCGTGAGATTGGTATCCGCAAAGCCATCGGGGCCACACCGTTTTCCATCCTGAAGACGATTATCCTGGAATCGATCTTCATCACCACCATCTTCGGATACATAGGTATGCTGATGGGGATTGGACTCACCGAAATGATCAATTTCTTTATGGTGCAGGCTGCCAACGCGAAACCGGTCACGGACGAACCGCAGATGTCGGTGTTCACCAACCCCACGGTCGACATTGGTTATGCCATCTTCGCCACGGTGATACTCATCATCGCAGGTGTGGTCGCCGGCTACCTCCCCGCCCGCAAGGCGGTACGCGTACAGCCCATCGAGGCAATGAGACAGGAATAAAAGCAGGAATTAAAAGTGATAATTAAAAATTAAAAGTGAAAAGTGAAAACTTACAGCTCACCGCTGATAGCTGATTGCTGATTGCTTACAACAAAAAAAATATGTTCGACAAAGACAGATGGCAGGAGATTTGGATCACCATCACGCACAACAAATCGAGGAGCGTGCTCACCGCCTTTGGCGTTTTCTGGGGAATGCTGATGCTGGTGCTGATGGTGGGTGCAGGAAATGCCCTGGAGGAAGGGATGACATCACAGATCGAAGGATTTGCGACCAACTCCTGCTTTTTCGAGTCGCAGCGCACATCTTTGCCCTACAAAGGATTCCGCAAGGGAAGAAGATGGGACATGACCAACAGCGACCTGCCGGTGATCCGGGAGAAGGTAACGAATATGCAGTATCTCTCACCTGTGCTCTTTGCCAGGGGTGAGGGTAATAACGTGGTGAGGGGTGAGAAGAACGGATCCTACCTCGTGAAAGGCTGTTATCCCGAATATGACCTGATAGAGAAGAGCAAGATGCTCTATGGCCGCTATGTCAACGACATTGACATCGCAGAGAAAAGAAAAGTGTGCGTCATTGGTGAACGCATCCATGAAGTGCTGTTCCAGAAAGATGAAGACCCCACCGGAAAGCAGATACGCGTGAATGGTATCTACTTCAAGGTGATCGGCGTTGCACGAGGCACCTCCGGTGTCAGCATCGGCGGACAGACCGCCGAAACGGTGGTACTCCCCTTCTCTACCATGCAGCAGGCCTTCAATATGGGTAATATCATCCATTTTCTGGCGGCGACAGCCAATGATGGTGTCCCGGTGAAGGTGGTGCAGGATAAGATCCTGGAGATACTGAAGCAACAACACCAGATAGCACCCGACGACAAAGAGGCCATTTTCACCATGAATATTGAGGAGCAGTTCAAGATGTTCAACTACCTGGGTATCGGCATCGCCTCGCTCATCTGGCTGGTGGGACTGGGTACGCTCATTGCAGGTGCCATCGGTGTGAGCAACATCATGCTGGTCACTGTACGCGAACGCACCAAGGAGATCGGTATCAGACGCGCCATGGGTGCTACACCACGCGATATCATCGGGCAGATACTCAGTGAAAGCGTGGTGCTCACGGTGCTGGCCGGACTCACAGGTATCGTGGTGGGTGTCGGCATCCTGCGGGCCACCGGGATCGTACTGAGTCAGGGTGATCAGTTCTTCAAAGATCCACAGATCTCATTCACCATGGCTGTCGGTTCGCTCATCATCCTCATCATCATCGGCACGTTCGCAGGATATATCCCTGCCCAGCGGGCAATGCTGATTAAACCGGTGGAGGCAATCAGCGAAGAATAAAATCTGACAACTGAATACTGAATACTGAATACTGACAACTAAAATAATAAATTACATGAAACGAATTCTGAGAATTGCAGGCTTTGCACTACTAGGGCTTTTGGTTATATCCACCTTCGTGTTTCTCTGGCAAAAGTCAAGACCCAGGGTTGTGACCTACAAGATTGAAACAACAACCACAGGCACGATCGAAAAAAGAACCGTGGCTACCGGCAAGGTGGAACCACGTAACGAGATCCTGATCAAACCGCAGATGTCGGGTATCATCTCCGAGGTTTATAAGGAGGCAGGAGAGGCTGTACAAGCCGGAGATCTTCTCGCCAGGATACAGGTGGTACCCGACATGGTGAACCTGAGCAGTGCCGAGTCACGTGTACAGAGGGCACAGCTGGCTGCCAGCCAGAGCCGGAGCAACTACGAGCGCGACAACAAGCTGTATGAGAACGATGTGATCTCACGGGAGGAGTTCGAGAAGGTGGAGCTGCAGTACAAGAACGACCAGGAGGAGCTGCGTGCAGCCAACGACAACCTGAGCCTGGTACGTACAGGCATCACCCAGAGCTCGGCAAAGACCAGCAACACGCTGGTACGCTCCACGGTGAGCGGCACCATCCTCGACGTACCGGTCAAGGTGGGTAACTCGGTGATCCAGTCCAACAACTTCAACGACGGCACCACCGTGGCATCAGTAGCCAACCTGAGCGACATGCTATTCATCGGCAAGATTGATGAGACCGAGGTGGGCAAGCTCACCACCGGGATGCCCATGGAGATCACCATCGGTGCTGTGCAGGACCGGAAGATCCCTGCCTCGCTGGAGTATGTATCTCCCAAGGGTGTGGAAGAATCGGGAGCCATCCTCTTCGAGATGAAAGCGGCCATGGTGCTTCCCACCGATGTCTTTATCCGTGCGGGCTACAGTGCCAACGCCGACATTATCCTCGATAAGCGCACCGATGTGCTGACCATCCCTGAGAGTGCGGTGGAGTTCAGTGGCGACTCGGCCTTCGTCTATCTCGTGAAGAACGAAAAGCCACAGGAGTTTGATCGCCACCATGTGAAGATAGGCCTGTCGGACGGCATCAATATTGAGGTGACGGAAGGGTTGAAGGAGAACGATAAGATCAGGGGTAGCGAGATCATTGAAGAAAAGAAAAATTAATCACGTTATGAACAGCATCAAATATCGTATCATTATCCTGCTGACAGCCGTTACATTTTCCTCGGTGCAGGCACAACAAAACTACACGCTGATGGAGTGTATCGAGATTGCGCTGGAAAACAACCGCAACATCAAACAGCAGGATCTGAACAGGCAACAGAGAGAGATCGCCTACAGCCAGGCACGAGCCGACCTGCTGCCCGGTCTGAACGCCTCTGCGGGACAACAATTTATTTTCGGTCGTTCCATCGGCCTCGACAACACCTACCAGAACACCAACTCATCGCAGACCAGTTTTAATATCGGAGCAGACATCACCCTCTTTGACGGCCTGCGCATGAAACACAACATCGATGCCCGCAAGGCTGAGATGTATGCCTCAGAAGCCGATCTGGAGAAGATGCAGGACGATATCATCATGAGCGTCTCCACCGCCTTCCTGCAGGCACTCCTCAACAAGGAGCTGCTACAGATAGCCGAGAGCCAGCTTGAAACCACCAGTGCCGATCTGGAGCGGCGCACCGAGCTGGTGAACAGCGGCAAGATTGCTCAGGGTGAGCTCTATGAGCAGGAGGCACAGCTGGCCAAAGAGGAGTTGAACAGGGTCCGGGCAGAGAGCAACCTCAAGCTGGCGCTGCTCGATCTGGCACAGATCATGGAACTGGAGACATTTGATGATTTTGATGTCACGGCACCACCGGCAGAAGCACTGATCAGAGAGACACCCCTGCTGGCATCGGAAGCCGTCTACGAGAGCGCCCTGCTCAACCGCCCCGAAATACGCAGCATGCGCTACCGGCTGGAGAGCAGTGAGAAGGAGCTACTGATGGCTAAATCGCAATACTTTCCGTCTCTCTCCTTCGGAGCCAACATGGGAACAGGTTATTACAAGATGAACGGCAGAGACAATGATGCCTTCAGAACACAGCTGCGCAACAACATAAGCAACTCGCTCGGCTTCAACTTAAGGATCCCTATCTTTAACAAGTTTCAGATCAGGAACAGTGTGCATAGCGCTGAGCTTGCCATCGCCAACAGCCGACTGGAGATGGATAAGACAAGACTCGAACTCCGCAAAAATATTGAACAGGCATACTACAACGCCATCGGCGCGAAGAGCAGGTGGGAGGCAGCAGAGAAGTCAATCACCGCCAGCAACGAGGCATATCGTTTCGCAGAACAGAAATATGAGAACGGTCGTGCCAACGCCTATGAGCTTTTCCTGGCAAAGAACAACCTCACCCAGGCGCTGGGAGAAGAGGTGCAGGCCAAGTATGAATATGCATTCCGTTTGAAGATACTGGAGTTGTTAAAGGATTGAATATTGGTTGGTTCTTTCCTGCGATAGCCGTAATTGGCATGATCGGGACAGGTGGGTTTACCCGCATAAAAAGAAAGCATACACTTCACGACATGTTCAGATATATTTACTCTTTTTTGTAACCGGGAACAGGCATTTGATGTCAAACAAGTAAAATGATAAAAATATGAAGACAACAACTTTTCTTGCAATGGTGATCGTGTTATTAACAGTAAGCAGCACCTCCTGTGCGCAGACACGCAACGCCAGCGACAAATTCGAGGTCGGTGAATTCACCGCCATCGAAGCCTCC
>JAAYGM010000205.1 GCA_012727735.1 Bacteroidales bacterium
GCCTGCACCCAACCCGGACAACCAAATAAAACATCATAGGCCACCGAGAAAGGGTTTTTGATTTCCAGCTTGTGTTTCAGACGGGAAGCCAGTGATGGTACGACATCCATTCGCATATTGTCTGCGCGTGTCTCACCAAAATTGTGTGCGAAAATAATATAATCAAGCTCCTCCTTATCAATACCTGAAGCATCAATCGCTCTTTGAGCAGCTATGAGTGCAAGATCGGAAGTGACCTGGCTCTCCTCGGCATAGCGTCGTTCAGAGATGGTGGTGATCTCTTCAAATTTCTCCACGATTGACTCATTCGGAGTAGTAATTTTCTCACCGGTTGAGTCATAGAACTCATAGGTTTTAAAAAACTCATTCGTTACCTGTCTGGGTGGTACATAACTGCCTGTTCCCGTAAAAACGCTATATATTTTACTCATACGTTATATTTATTTCTCCCGTTAAGGTGAATGACCTCTGCAGCCACCATGAACAAGGGTAAAATACTGACATTAAACATTGTACACGACTAATTAATATCTGCTTTTGATTTTAACTCCACAAAGATAAAAATTATAATTCAATTCAAAACAAATTTTCAGCACCCTGGGCATGATATTATAACTTATCTCAGCAACAGTTACAAAAAGAAGAGATTTTTATGACAGCGTCTCAATATCACCGACAGAGGTAACTACCGGATTGGAAATATCCTCGTATAGTTCCAGATCGAAATATTTTGCCGCTGCTGTAACATGATCAAATATATCCGATGAGATATCCTCGTAGCGGAGCCAGTCTGTGGTAGCAGTGAAGAAATAGAGCTCCAGCGGAAGGCCTTTGGATGTGGGCTGCTGCTGCCGTACAAGCAACAACATATCTTTATGCACATCGGGATGATTGCTCAGATAGTTTTTTATATACTGACGGTAGAGTCCCATATTTGTGAGATTCCTCCCGTTGAGAGGTAATGATTTATCGGCTCCGGATGTCTGATTGTACTCATCTATCTCCCTGCTCCGCGTATGGATATAATCTGAGACAAACTGAATTTTCTCCAGCTCCTTCAGCTCATCATTGCTTGTAAAACGGATGGAGGACTGCTTCACATATACTGACCTTTTCACCCTGCGCCCTCCCGCATCTACCATGCCGCGCCAGTTCTGAAAAGAATCCGACACAAGGGAGTAAGGAGGGATGGTGGTGATTGTTTTATCGAAATTCCTGATCTTCACCGTTGTCAGTGAAATTTGTATCACATCGCCGTCGGCACCATACCTGGGCATGGTGATCCAGTCGCCGATGCGGACCATATCGTTGGCCGACACCTGCATGCTGGCGACGAAGCCCAGGATGGTATCTTTGAATATCAGCATGAGGATGGCTGAGGCGGCACCCAATCCTCCCAGGATCACACCGGGCTTCTGGCCTGTGAGAATGGAGAAGAGGATGATGAATCCAATAGCGTAGAGGATAATCTTCACCACCTGCGTATAGCTGTCTATCGGTTTATCGACCAGATTCGGATTCACTCTGATGGTGTCGGAGAAAGCATTCACTACAGATATAAGCAGCCATATCACATAGAATATCAGGAAAATATCGACCAGCTTATCCGCAAATATCATCGTTTTTGGAAAGAAATCGAAGATAATGGGTATGGATCCTTTCACCAGACTGAAAGGAATAATCATCGCCAGGTAGTGCGGGAACCGCCTTTCTGACAGATTCCTGAGAAAAACGATACCTGTAACCTTTGCTATCCTTTTAAGTATTGTCTGAAAAACTCTTCTTGTGAGATATTGTACAATAAACACCAGTAACACGAGCACCAGCAGCAGGAGGAGCAGGTTGATGTACTTCACCCAGTTATCGGGGATTCCAAGATTTGTCAGGAGTTGAATTGACCATTCACTAATCGCATTGGTTGAGCGGGTAATCTGCTCAATTTTTTCTTCGTTCATACTTTTACAGATCTTTACTACCTTTTTTTCAGTAAGTGATTAATACTTATTACAAAGATACAATAATAACAACTTCAGTCAAAACCGACAATATTTTAAACCCAAACCGGCCACATTTCAGAGATTCATTGTATATTTGTGAAATATCTGCCGGCAGCGAAAAGAAGCCATTCTACCGGTGTAGGATAAAAAACAACAAAACGCTGTCATTGTGGACATACTGCATTAGACAATTGAATATTAATAACTTAAAGAATAGAATATGGGAAAAGTTCTGATCATTGGTGCCGGTGGCGTAGGAACAGTTGTAGCCAACAAGGTGGCCCAAAACAAAGATGTCTTTACCGACATTATGCTGGCCAGCCGCACCAAAAGTAAGTGCGACGCTATCGCCGAGGATGTGAAGCAACGAACAGGTGTGATGATCCGGACAGCGAAGGTGGATGCCGATAACGTAGCAGAGCTGGTGAGCCTGTTGAATGATTTCAAGCCGGAGCTGGTGATCAACGTGGCACTGCCCTATCAGGATCTGACGATCATGGATGCCTGCCTGGAAAGTGGCGTCAACTACCTCGAC
>JAAYGM010000206.1 GCA_012727735.1 Bacteroidales bacterium
CGTACATCAATGGTACTTGACTTCTTCTTCTTATCCACCGGTTCGATATTCCTGATCAGTGCTTTGATCATCAATGCTTTTTGAAGCGCCTCCTCCGGGTTGCTTATCTCTACCTGGAAAAAGTCACCCCATACCACCTCCCACTGTTTCGGCGTTTTACCCCACTGGTCCAATAGTGATTGAAGGGGTACCAACCATTTATCCTGCTCCTTCAGTTTTCTTGAAGCGATAATATCTCCTTTCAGAACGGCTATCATAATCATTTTATCATTTAATTCAGCAATAGTACAAATTATTGCTGAATTGTGCAATATTTTTTGTTATTGCTGAAACATGCAATAATAGATCACACTCACCACCTGCTCATGAATGATGGAATACTAAACTGATTTTCGTTCGTTTGGTCTGTTGATTTTTTTATTTCTTGCATACAGCAGATGTCCCGGAATAATAAAAGCGATCAGCCATGCCAGAGACTCCACAAGCAGTTGTTCCGGGAGTTTCAGGTAGGATGCAGCCAGGGCACACAACCCAAACAGCACACCGCCAATAATCATGAACCGGTAACGTAAGATGAGTGCTGTCGCTGTAATCGCGAAAGCGGTTAAAGTCATAAACAGAGGGTGTTGCAGTTCAAAATTGATCTCATGTATTACATTTTGCTGGATAAGGTTTACGATTACCATGCTCACCACCAGTGCGATCCACAAAGATATCAATGAGATTCTCAACTGTTTCCCCCGTTTATCCCTTCTTTGCTCAACCAGAAAATAAAATGTAAATGCAATCGCAATCACGGGCAGCGCAATCTGCAGGATGTGCATGATGTCCTCCAGCAGGAATGAATAGGTGATTCTTCTTTCAACATATCCCATCAGTGAACCAAAGAGCATTAACCAGCCCCATACAATAAAAAGTATCGCCCACTTTTTCAATCTGTTTTTGGTAACTCCATTCATTGTGAATTTAATTAAGTGAATTTAAATTGCTTTTTAAAACCAGTTTAACTCTGATAGTTGAATAGTCAATTGTAAAGTCTCCTTATTTTGAATGACTTATGATAAAATCACAAATCTCGCCGAACGCCTTTTTAGCTTCAGGAAAGAGAGGGGTAAGCAAGGGAAATGCATGTACCATCCTGTCCCATTTCCGTAACGTTACATCCACACCGTACTCAGTTGCAACCCTCGCCACATTTACACAGTCATCCAGATGTATCTCATGTGTACCCACGCAGATATACAACGGCGGGATACCCTCGTAATTGCCAAAAAGGGGTGACAACAACGGGTTTCTGGTATCATTGCCTGCAATGTATAGATTGGTCCAAACAGTCCACGAACCCATGGGGGCGACATCCTTTTTGGCATTATATCCGAATGATTTTGCACTACAGCTCAGGTCTGTGACGGGTGATATAGAGAAGGCCGCCCGGGGCAAAGGGATACCCTCCTGCTTCAAAGCCAGCAAGAGGGACAGGGTGAGTGTAGCGCCTGCAGACTCACCTCCTACAATGATATCTTTTGGGTTATATCCAAGGTCAATAACTCCCCTGTAAGCTGTTGTACAATCTTCCACTGCTGCCGGGAAGGGGTGTTCCGGTGCTAACCTGTAATCGAACAGCAGCGATCTTAACTGACACTTCTCTGCAAATTTGCTCACATGCATCCGGTGCGTAATGGTTGATCCTGAGATAAAACCTCCGCCATGTATATAGAGTAATATTTTATCCTTTTTAGGGTGTTGCGGGATGATCCACTCGGCATGTAACCCGTCGACAGAGGTGATCTCTGACGATACCGTTTTTGGTAGTTTTACTTTTGCTGATGACCGGTCCAGTTGCTCCCTGAACGCTTCTACTGAGAAGTGCTCGTCCACCACCTCAGGCTTTAGCCTGAAGGAGAACAGATGTCTCTTTTTTATCAATCCAATGACTAATCTGCTTTGTAAACCGGACATGGTAAGATCTGTTTATTAAAGCAAATGTAGTAATTATTATGAAAGTGTGATATAAGTTGTTATAAGAATGTTTATCAGGGAGATGAAAGATTAACAATCTTATCCATAAGGCAATATTATTATTTGTGCTGAAGCGGGAGCGTGTCAGCAATGAGAAGACACAATCTATCTCTTATTTCAGCTTTACCGTATCAGCAGGAAGAGTGAACCGGCTGCTGTTATCACCCATAATGTGATGCCTAAAAGGAAGCTTCTGGCTCCTGACTGTTTGATCTGGTTAATGGTGATGTTGGAGCCGATAAGAAATAGTGCGACAACCATTCCTCTTCTTCCCAGCCAGCTGAAATGAGCATAACTGGACTCAAAAGCAGGAAAAATATAGGCAAAGAGTATTGCAGCCACAAAGAGAAGGATAAACCAGGGGAATTTGATTGAATGCTTGTCACCGTTCTTACTGAAAAGAGCCAGTACGATAGAGAGCGGAATAATCCATAATGCACGTATCAGCTTCACCGTAGTGGCCACCTGCAGCGCTTTTTCTCCATAGATGGCTCCTGCACCTACAACCGAGCTGGTGTCGTGTATTGCAATAGCCGCCCAGTTGCCGAAAACTTCCTGGCTCAATCCAAGCCGGTGCCCGATAAAAGGGAAGAGCAGCAGTGCGATGGCGTTCAGGACAAACACCACGATCAGGGCGAATGAATTTTGATAACTCTCGCTCCTTATGATAGGTGCTACAGCCGCGATAGCACTCCCTCCGCAAATTGCCGTCCCTGTGGCAATCAGCAGCGTTATATTTTTCTCTACCCTGAATAGTCTGCCCAGAATGATGCCGCCGGCCATCACCAGTGTTACTGAGAAGAGCGTTTGTGTGAAACCGGTTTTAGATGCTGTGATCACCTCTTCCAGTCCCATCCCGAACCCGAGGAGAACAATCGATAACTGTAAAATCTTCGATGTATAGCGATGCATTGAAGCATGCTTTATCCCCAGAAGAGAAAAAAACATTCCAATGCAGAGCGCAATCGCCGGTGAAACAAAAGGTAGAAAACAAAAACAGAAAACCACCCAATAGAGCCGGCTGAAATCACCCAGCGTGTCATTGATTCTGTTGAATTCGTAAGATATTTTTATGTTAATCATTCCGATACTTTGTGGAGACAAAAGTAGCCTCTTGATATAACATAAACAAATGCCGGATTCTTATATAATATAACTACATGTTATAATCGAGTAGGAAATTTTCAAATAGTTCAATCTGGCGACTTTTATGTCCCAGTTTGTAGGCTATGCGGAATTGTCGGGGGATGGAAAACCCTGAAACCTTTAATTGCACAAGGGTTTTCAGTTGTAATTCACCGGAGATCGCTTTTTCCGATAAAATTGCCATGCCATCGAAATCGAGCAGGAAATTTTTAATGGATTCGGTACTGCCCAGATGAATGAGTGTATTGATATGTTCAAGATCTATCCCATGCTGAGAAAAAGTCTCTTTTATCACTTCCAGTGTACCGGAGCCCTGTTCCCTCAGCACAACCGGGAATCGCGACAGCTCCTCTTTGGTGATTGTCTCCCGTTTTGCATAGACGCTGTTGGAGCCGGTGACCACGATCAGTTCATCGTCTAGAAACTTCTTATACCTGATATCAGATTGGGATGATACGTTTTCTACAAGTGCTATATCCACACTATTCTCAATCAACTGTTTCTCCATTTCAAATGAATTTCCGTTCATTAAACTGATCCTGATTTCAGGATACCGTTTGTGAAACGACGCGATTACTTTTGGTATCACATATTGTGCTATGGTTGAACTGGCACCTATTTTGAATTCACCCCCAATGGTGTTTTGCAGCTCGCCGATCTCAAAATCGAGTTCACGGTACTGCCGGTCAATCTGCTTAAAGGTATGATACACTTTCTCTCCTGCCGGTGTCAGGTAAATTTTATTACCCTTGCGTTCAAAAAGGGTGATATGATACCTCCCTTCCAGCTCTTTGATGTGCCTTGTTACCGCAGGTTGACTGATATTCAATTCATCTGCTGCCTTTGAGAAACTGAGGTTTTCAACCACTGAAATAAAAACGGTATCCCTGTAATCCATTCACTTCATTCAGTTGTTCTGATGCTTCCAGCAATCAGAAATTTAAAGGGTGTAAAATTACAATTTAAAACCAATAAAACGAAACTGCCATTTTTATTCATATACAATATTTACAGTATGAGCGATTTATATATGTAAGTGAACTAAAATTAATCTCAAATTGTTTGAGTCTTTATCTCCATAAATGGTCTCAGACGTAAAATAGGCGAAATACTTCATTGATCACCAGGGAGAGTTGTGATAGAATTTTTCAACTTAACAGATGTGATCTTCTCTCTGAGTGAGAGTGTATTTTACAAAAAACATTTAAATGATAGTTCAGACTTCCGAAAAAAAAGGTTTTATACGGTTTATCGAAAAAGGAGGCAATGCACTGCCGCATCCTGCCATCCTGTTTGCTGTTTTTGCACTTATCACCCTGGTTGTGTCCGTAATCGGATCATTGTTGGGCTGGACAGGTGTTCACCCTGCTACTGCAGAAACGGTGAATGTTGTCAATCTCCTGTCGAAAGAGGGTCTCCACCGCATCTTGCTGGGGATGATTGACAACTACACTGGATTTGCACCACTGGGGATCGTGATGGTAGCCTTGCTGGGTATCGGCGTGGCTGAGAGCAGCGGGTTGATTACCACCGGAGTGAAAGCCTTGCTGGTAAAAGCTCCCCGTAACATCATCACACTAATGGTGGTCTTTACCGGTGTGTTGTCAAACATGGCATCCGATATCGGTTATATCCTGATCATCCCATTGGCCGGTACCATCTTCCACTCATTGGGAAGACATCCCATCGCAGGTATGGCGGCAGCCTTTGCCGGCGTGAGCGGCGGCTTCAGCGCTAATCTGCTGATTGGTACCATCGACCCGTTGCTTGCAGGACTCTCCACCGAGGCGGCCAATATCCTCGATCCGGATTACTACGTGATGCCGACGGCCAACTACTATTTCATGGCAGTCTCAACTTTTCTCATCACTTTCCTCGGTGCCTGGGTGACCAACCGTTGGGTGGAGCCAAGCCTGGGTAAATACAGAGGAGAGGTGACCCCGGAGGAGATCATACCACTGACGAATACCGAAAGGAAGGGGCTTCGGAACACCGGCATCGCAGCGCTTATCTGGGGAGTGATTATCATGGCGGGTATACTGCCTGAAAACGGAATTCTGAGAGGTGCCGACGGTACCATCCTCCACTCGCCGCTGCTGAAAGGGTTCATCGCTTTTCTCTTCCTGACTGCTTCTTCACTGGGGATTGTCTATGGCTACACCGTGGGTACCTTCAGGAAATCCAGTGATGTGATCGACGGTATGAGCAACAGCTTCAAGTCGCTGGTATCCTTTCTGGTACTGGTCTTCTTCGCAGCTCAGTTTGTCGCCTGGTTCCAGTGGAGTAACCTGGGTGTGTTGCTCGCTATCAACGGTGCTGATCTGCTGCAGAGCCTCAATATCGGTCTGATTCCACTGGTGATTATTTTCATCATCTTCTCCGGATTCATTAATCTCTTCATGGGGAGTGCCTCGGCTAAGTGGGCCATCATGGGGCCGATCTTCATCCCCATCTTCATGCTGCTGGGTTACTCTCCCGAACTATCTCAGGCGGTCTACAGGGTAGGGGACAGCATCACCAACATCATCTCACCGATGATGAGCTTCTTCGCCCTCATCATCGTCTACTTTCAGAAGTACGATAAGAAAGCCGGCTTTGGTACCATCATGGCCAACATGCTGCCATATTCCATCGCCTTTTTCATTGGCTGGGTGTTGTTGCTGATTGTATGGATACTCTTCAGTCTTCCGTTAGGACCCGAAGCACCACTCTATTACAACCCGGGCTAAAGAAACAGTTCCACTGTCAAAAAGGATGCTGTACAGATGAACTGTGATGATTACACAGGTTACTGTTATGCGTTGGTAGTTTTATGAAAATAACCCGTCTGATCGGAGACAAAATGCATGTCGACCTGTGGGAAAGGAATCGTGATGTTGTTTTCAGTAAACTTCTGAAGGATGATTTTTCTGATGTCCGATTTTACATTCTCAATTCTGAAAACATTGTCGCTGAAGAACAACAGATCAAAATCGAGAGACGAGCTGCCGAAATCAACAAAGCGGGCGATAATGGAGGATTTGTCGGTTATATCCTGATGCTCCAGTGCGCTCTCCTTCAATACTTTTATCACCAGATCGACGTCACTTCCATAGGCGACGCCTATTCTGATCTTAAACCTTGTTCTCTTTTGCTGATGACTCCAGTTAATCACCTTGTTGGAGGTGATCAGTGAGTTAGGAATGATGATGACGATCTCGTCTCTGTTGATCGCCTTCGATGTGCGTAAGCCTATCCGCTCTATCCTCATCACATCGTCATCCAGTTCCAGGATATCACCCACCCTGATCGATCCTTCAAAAAGTAAGATGATGCCGGAAACAAAATTGTTAAAAGTGGCCTGTAGGCCCAGACCGACACCCACCAGCAGTGCTGCTGACCCGGCGAGGACTACGTTCAGCTTTACCCCCCGTGTTTACAGGATCAGCAGAATGGATATGATCCAGATCAGGTACTTGATGATCTGAAAAAAAGAGAAAAGATTTCCCCTGTCGTATCTGCTCTCAAGGCGATGGCGAAACAACAGCTTTCTGATCACCGTGATCACCAGCATCGTGATCAGTACTGTCAACACCACGGTGATTATTTTACTATTGGTGAATGAATATTCCCCGATGCGGAAGATCTCAAACTCAATAAACTCCTTCAACTTTTCCATTTCCCCGGTTGTTTGTTTTTTTTTCGAAACAAATTTAGCAGAAAATTGTTTTCATCACTCTTTTCACAAGATTTTCCTGCTCATTTTTATTTCGCACATTTTCACTATCTTTGTGCTCTCATTCGACCCTGAATGAAATTGATCCTGAAAAGTTTTCGGGAGATTGTATATGTTATTAATAATCAGAAATATAAAATAAAGTATGTCAGACGACAAGAAAATTATTTTCTCCATGGTGGGAGTAAGCAAAACCTTTCCGCCTCATAAACAGGTGTTGAAAGATGTTTACCTCTCTTTTTACTATGGAGCCAAGATAGGCATTATCGGGTTGAACGGTTCAGGTAAAACAACACTGTTGAAGATCATTGCCGGTATTGAAAAAGAATTTCAGGGTGAAGTAGTATCCGACAAGAGCTTTTCGGTGGGTTACCTGGAGCAGGATCCAAAGCTGGATGATAATAAAACGGTGATCGAGATCGTGCGTGAGGGTGTGCAGCCCATCATGGATCTGCTGGCCGAATATGAAGAGATCAACCTGAAGTTTGGTCTTCCCGAGTATTACGAGGATGAAGAGAAGATGAATAAGCTCTTTGCCCGTCAGGCAGAGCTGCAGGATAAGCTGGATGCCGCCGATGCATGGAATATCGACAACAGGCTGGAACGCGCGATGGATGCCCTCCGCTGTCCGGACGAGGATGAATCAGTACAACATCTCTCGGGAGGTGAACGCCGTCGTGTGGCACTCTGCCGTCTCCTCCTGCAGGAACCCGATGTGCTGTTGCTTGATGAACCTACCAACCACCTTGATGCAGAGTCTATCGACTGGCTTGAGCAGCATCTGCAACAATACAAAGGTACAGTGATCTGTATCACCCACGACCGTTACTTCCTCGATCATGTCGCCGGCTGGATCCTTGAAATGGACCGTGGTGAAGGAATACCCTGGAAAGGGAACTACACCTCATGGCTGGAGCAGAAGACTAAGCGGATGGCACAGGAAGAGAAGCAGGTCAGCAAGCGCCGTAAGACGCTGGAGCGTGAGCTCGATTGGATCAACCTGGCTCCCAAGGCCCGTCAGGCCAAAGGCAAAGCCCGTCTGAATTCCTATGAGCAATTGTTGAACCAGGACCAGAAAGAGCGTGAAGAGAAGCTGGAGATCTTTATCCCCAACGGACCCCGACTGGGGAATAAGGTGATTGATGCCAGGGGAGTAGCCAAAGCTTTCGGCGACAAGCTGCTGTTCGATGACCTCAACTTCATGCTGCCGCCCAATGGTATCGTGGGGGTGATTGGCCCCAACGGTGCAGGAAAAACAACCCTTTTCCGTATGATCCAGGGAATGGAGACACCTGATAAGGGAACATTCGAAGTAGGGGAGACCGTTGTTACAGCTTATGTTGATCAGGCTCACGAAGCAATCGATCCGGAAAAAACAGTCTATCAGGTGGTCTCCGGCGGAACCGAATTTATCCGTGTCGGAGGCAAGGAGATTAACTCCCGTGCCTATCTGGCCCGTTTTAATTTCACCGGTGCCGATCAGGAAAAACTGTGCGGTGTGTTGTCCGGTGGTGAACGTAACCGTCTGCACCTGGCACTCACACTCAAGGCAGAGGCGAACGTACTGCTGCTCGATGAGCCGACCAATGATATCGACGTGAACACGCTTCGTGCGATGGAAGAGGGACTTGAGAACTTCGCCGGCTGTGCCGTGGTGATCTCACATGATCGCTGGTTCCTTGACCGTGTCTGTACGCATATCCTCTCTTTTGAAGGGAACTCAGAGGTGTTTTACTTTGAAGGCTCCTACAGCGAGTATGAGGAGAACAAGAAAATGCGTCTCGGCAACGTGGAGCCGAAACGGGTACGCTACAGGAAACTGTAACGAATTTGGGATGTAGGATGTGAGATGTGGAAAATTAAGAATTATAAGTGAACACTGAACACTGATAACTGAATGCTTACCGCTTATCGCTTAAATACTGACAACTGAATGAAGAAGCAATTGATCCTGTTTTATCTTTTATTACTCAACATCACGTTATATGCGCAAAGCATAGAAGTCAGAGGTTTGGTTACCGATGCACAGTACAAGACGCCGGTACCCTACGCCGTAGTTTTTGTGGAGCATACACAGATCGGTGTTGTGGCCAGCAATGTGGGTGAATTCTCACTATCTGTTCCCGATTCTCTGAGGAACAGCCGGCTGGTGAGTGTGGGGGAGGGGTACCGCCTGACCTATATCTCGCCGGAAAACCTGGGTGAGGCTCCCCTGCAGATTGCGTTGCAGCCACAGGTAACGGGAGAGGGTGTTCTCTCTCCAATGGGGGGTGATGCTGCTAAGAAACCCGGAGCAATCGGATCGTTGCTTAACAAAGCGGTTCAGTTTGTTCTGAACGACTGGGTTCCGCTGGGTGATCCCGAAACCAACAAGTTTGATTTTGGCCGTATCCAGACCTTTCCCACCTACAACTCCATTGAAGGTGTTCGCCTCAGGGCGGGTGTTGCTTCCAACTCACGTCTCAGCCCGCACTTCTTCGTGAAAGGATATGCTGCTTACGGTTTCAGAGATCAGCAGTTCAAGTACCGGGGTGAAGCCATCTGGTCGTTCGACAGGAAAGCGTACCATGAAGATGAGTTTCCAAAAAACAATCTGCGGCTGGTATATGAGAAGGATCTCTATTCGCCGGGAGAGATGCACCCCCGTGCACTGAACGACCTGTTGCTGATCACCTACAGGCGATCGCTCAACGAGGCTACCTACCGCAATTTTGCCGAGGTCAACTACGAAAGAGAGTATAAAAGCGGATTGGCGCACACCGTCTGGATGAGAAGGGCACGACTGGTGCCGGAGGGTGCATTGCGTTTCGAATACCAGATTGCGGATATGCTCCTGCAGGAGCATACGCTCAATACAGCCGAAATGGGACTCCAGCTGCGTTACTCTGTGAGAGAAGCCTATGTGCAGCAGAAACGCAAACGTCGTCCCATTGAGATGACCAGCCCTGTTTTTTTTCTCTCACACACCATCGGGCAGTATGATTATTTCGGAGAAGAGAAACCTTTTCATCGCTCGGAGTTCTCAGCCCAGAAGCGGTTCATAATGGGCTCTGCCGGCCGTCTCGATGCGGTGGGTGAGGTGATGAGGATATGGAATGCCGTACCCTTCCCCCTGCTGGTCTATCCCAATCAGCGACAGCGGCATCATATCGAGAACAACGCCTTCTTCCTGAACAGGGCACTCGAGTTCATGGCCGATGAACAGTATACCATAAGGACTACCTTCGTAGGTGATGACCTGTTACTATCAAAAATAGCGTTGCTTGACAGGCTGGGTGTAAAGGAGCTGCTCTCACTGAGAGCATCCTACGGCAGGCTGAGCGACAAGAACGATCCAGAACAATCATCTGATCTATACAGGTTCCCTGCTGCTTCACACAGATACGGTTCAGCTCCCTATCTGGAAGGAACCATTGGGTTCACAAATATCTTAGGATTGCTGCGGGTTGAATATGTACACCGCTTCACCTACCGTGATCATCCCGACGCCTTGCTGGGGAAGATCAGGGTGGATGTGACACTGTAGCAGATAGGATGGGTACCCGCCGACAAACATGATAACAGATCAGGAAATTAAGATATGAGCACCCGGATAAACAGCATCAAAAGAAGTATCATTGATTTCTGGATCAATGTCTTCTGGCGTAATCCCTATCATCTGTGGGCACTGAAGGTGACGGCATCCATCGCCTTTCTGCTGATTCCTGCCGAGTTGCTGTTTCATAACTCATTCATCGGCACCACCATGGCACTGGGGGTGGTGGCCATGGCACTGGGGGAGACAGATGTCCATCCGCGGGGACGGATCAAGTCGGCATCGATCGCAATCATTCTCTTTTTCATTGTCAGCAGCCTGGTAGGGCTCTTTTTACCGTTCCCTCCTCTCTTCGCGGTGATCCTCTGCCTCCTCACCTTCTCGCTTATACTGGCAGGGGGTACGAACGCGAGAATGCAGGGAATCACCTTCGGGGCGATGCTCATCTTTGTATATACGATGATGGGAGCAGGTAACAGCGAGAGATGGTTCTACCAGCCCGTGCTTTACACCATCGGCGCGACCAGCTATTCAGTCGTTTCCATCCTGTTGCTGCATTACAGACCCTACCGCCTGCTCAAGGAGCAGCTGGCGCGTGGCTTCCACTATCTGGCGGAGTACATCGACCTGAAAGCCAGTCTCTTCCCTAGTAATCCGCAGGTGCAGATGAAGGTCAGGAACCAGCTGGCACAGAAGAATATTGAGCTGGCCCAGCAGATTGAGACATGCAAGAACAATCTCTACAGTTACTCCGCAGAGAGCAACAAGGAGACACGCCCACTGGTGAATGACTACTATAAGAAGTGGTTCCTGCTGCAGGAGATGCAGGAGCGGGCCATCTCCAGCCATGAGCAGTACGACCTGCTGACACGCGAGGTGGACAACCGTGAGCTGCTGGAAGGGTTTGGTCAGCTGATGCGTGAGCTGGGGAAAGCGATGCATCTGTATGGCGACTCGCTGCTTACAGACCAGCCTTACAGGCATCCGCTGTCGTTGGGATGGACCCTGTCGGCACTGTATAAATTGCTGGAGCAGGAGAGGGACGCACCCCACTATCACACGCTCTCATTACTGATAAGAAACCTGACAGGCCTCGAGAAAAATCTACGTGAGCAGGAGACGCTCAGTGCGAAGATTGACGTCACCGTTTTCAACAGCCGCAAGCCGGAGAGAACAGCGTTTGCTGAACTGTTCAAAGCGGCACATCCCCGTTTTAAGTTCGCCGTACGCCTCACGCTCAGCTGGCTGCTGGGGTATGGCATCATGCAGCTGTTTCACTTCGAGAAGGGAGCATGGATACTGCTCACCTCGCTGATTGTCTTCCAGCAGACCTACAGCGCCACACGGATACGCCTTTTCCACCGGGTCTTCGGAACCCTTCTAGGGGTCATCCTGGGTGTTACCCTGGCCCACCTGCTGCCTACGCTTGCCGGTCAGATCCTTCTGCTTATCTTCTCAATCTATCTTTTCTTCTTCTGGCTGAAAAAAAATTACGTGGTGGCTGCCATCTTCATTACCACCTATGTGCTGGCCTCCTTCAATCTTCTTTCCGATCAGGGTATTGCCGTGATGTACCCCCGTATAATGGATACCCTTATCGGAGGGGCCATAGCCTTTCTCGTGGTGCGGTTTGTCTGGCCCGACTGGCAGTACAGGCAGTTGCCGAAGTTGTTGCTGAACGCGGTGATGAAGAACAAACGTTATTTTGAGAGCATCTATGAAGGGACGATCACGGAAGAAGATTATCTCCATAACCGACGCACTGCATATAACGCCGACAACGCGCTTACCTCTGCATGGAAAGGCATGCGGCTGGAACCCAAAAGCACGCGGCAGTACCAGGATAGTGCCTTCGGCCTCACCAACCTCAATCACGCCCTGCTCTCCTACATCTCTGCCTTTGGCATCCATAAGCATGCGGAGTACCTGACGCCTGAGGAGCGCGAGTTTTGCCGCGATGTGAGTGTGGTGCTTCATTATGTGACCGAACTGCTTACCGGCAGTGCCGATGAGTCGCAACTCGGACCATTGCTTCAGAAGGCCAACCGCTGGGAAGAGAGCCTGGAGGAGCTGCAGCAGGTTGAAGTCAACAAGAGAGCAGGACTGATCTACAATATCGCTCATGTCTCCCGCGAACTGCTTGTCGAGACAACATCATTAGTACAACAGGGTAAAGGAGACGGAAAATAGGTGTTTCGGAAATTGTAATAAAGCGTCTCCATTCAGGGGGATATAATAATAATTGTTATATTTGTCGTGTTAAAATTGAATGAACAGACGATATTGACCCAGATATACATAAATTCACTCCATCCGGTCATATCCTTATGGCTGAAGAAAAACAATTTTATAATAAATATTTTTACCATGGATTTAAAAACACAATTTAAAGAGAGCTGGACTTTTGTAGCTGCAGTAGTAATTTTTATTATTCTTATAGTTCTTTCAAAATCAGGTTTGTATCAGATCAGTGATTCATTTTTCGGGTTCGCCAATGCGCTTCTGGCGGTAACACTTACCTATACCACTGTCATGTCTGTAAAAAGATTACGTGCTGCAGGAGAAATAAACTCAGGCTTACTGATGATTTACGGTGCGGGTTTTTTATCCGGTATCTGGCTGTATGAAGCCATCAATCTTTTATTCTAATCATTCACATGTGGTAGATATAACCACAAATCAAATCTTACAGCATGATGAAGACATTACGAATTGAGATACCTTATAACAGGCAGGAATTCATAAAAACACAAAGGATTAAATCAGATTTCTTATTGAAAAATATAAACCTGAAAATCAGAATTATGCTTACCGCGGCTGTAATTCTTATGACTGCGGGATGGATCATACATACCGATGGGATACCAATCAATGTGTTCCTGTTTGTCGGTGTCCTCCTCCTGCTATACGGCATTCTACTGTTGCAGTCAAAATGGTTCTCCCAACGCAGACATACCCGACATGCCAGACTGCTCGCTGAGAGATATGACAATATCGGGATGGATTGCGTATATGAGTTCACAGATGAATCGTTACGTTATTGGGATGCCGAAAAGCACTTCGATCTGAAATGGAGTCTGTTTAAGAATTATGGCATCTATGATAAATATCTGCTCCTGTTTGTGGAGGAATCATTGGTCGATCTGCTGATGTTCAGGGAAACTGAATCGGCAAAGGAAGAGGCTGATTATCACAAAATACTGGCCTTTGTCAAATCGAAACTGGCCTATAAAAAAACCTGACATAAACAGGATTCACTGAAGAGAAAATCACTCTCCCGTTTTTCAGCGGCAGTGGTCTTTAAAAGCGTTTCGTTGTTTCTCGGCGAAACGTTTTTTTTGTGCTATCTTTGTACCCTTATTGCGATGTAGTATCACAGCACGCTGGTATGGTGTGATGATTGATGTACATCATAGATCAACATGATTGTAATTGGGTAAATGGTAACAATATTAGGCATAGAATCATCCTGCGATGATACCTCGGCAGCGGTGATCCGCGACGGGGTCATCCTCTCCAACGTAATCGCCGGGCAGGCAGTACATGAGCGCTATGGCGGCGTGGTGCCCGAGCTGGCATCACGGGCACATCAGCAGAACATCATCCCGGTGGTGCACGACGCGCTGAAGCAGGCAGGTGTTTCCAGAGAGGAGCTGTCTGCCGTCGCCTTCACACGCGGTCCCGGCCTGTTGGGCTCGCTGCTGGTGGGTACCTCGTTCGCGAAAGGATTATCATCGGCACTCGATATCCCGATGATCGAGGTGAATCACCTGCAGGCACATGTGCTGGCCCACTTCATCAAAGAGGATGAGGGTGATACAAGTCAGCCTTCATTTCCGTTCCTCTGCCTGCTGGTGTCGGGGGGTAACTCACAGATCATCCTGGTGAAATCCTACAGTGTGATGGAGATCATCGGGCAGACCATCGACGATGCGGCGGGTGAGGCGTTCGACAAGTGTGCCAAGGTGATGGGACTGGGTTATCCCGGCGGACCGGTGGTGGACCGCCTGGCGAAGCTGGGTGATCCGGAGCGGTTCACCTTCAGCAAGCCGCGCATCGAGGGCTACGACTACAGCTTCAGCGGACTGAAGACATCGTTCCTTTATTTCCTCCGTGATGAGCTGAAAGAGGATGCCGACTTCATTGAGAAGAACAGGAACGATCTCTGTGCATCGCTGCAGAAGACCATCGTCGATATCCTGATGAACAAGCTCTATCATGCAACCAAAGACCTGAGAATAAAAGAGGTGGCTGTCGCCGGCGGTGTCTCGGCCAACTCCGGATTGCGAAGTGCATTCGAGGATTACAGCCGCAGGTATGGATGGAAAATTCATATTCCCAAATTTGCCTATACCACCGACAATGCTGCAATGGTAGCCATCACAGGATATCATAAATACCTGGACAAGCAGTTTTGCGGTCCCGAAGTGGTGCCCTATGCCAGAGTTTCCATTTAATTCTTAATTGATCATTCATAATTGATTCATATATGTCAGCACAAGAAAATCCCACGATTGAGGAGAACAAAAAAAGCCTCAACTTTATTGAAGTAATCGTAGAGAAAGACCTGGAAGAGGGGAAGAACGACGGGCGCATACAGACCCGTTTTCCGCCGGAACCAAATGGTTACCTTCACATCGGACATGCGAAAGCGATCTGTATTGATTTCGGCATTGCCCAAAAATATGGCGGTATCTGTAACCTGCGTTTTGATGATACCAACCCCGTGAAAGAGGATGTGGAGTATGTCGATTCCATCATGGAAGATATCCAATGGCTCGGTTTTCACTGGGAGAACGTCTATTACGCCTCCGACTATTTCCAGCAACTGTGGGATTTTGCGGTGCAGCTGATCAAAGAAGGAAAAGCCTATGTCGATGAGCAGTCGGCCGAGGAGATCGCCAGACAAAAAGGATCACCCACACAACCCGGGACTGAGAGTCCCTTCCGCAACCGGCCCATAGAGGAGTCGCTGGCGCTGTTTGAGAAGATGAACAGCGGCGAGATACCCGAAGGGAAGATGGTGCTGCGTGCTAAAATTGACATGGCATCCTCCAACATGCATCTCCGTGATCCGCTGATTTATCGTGTGATCCATATTCCGCACCACCGCACCGGCACCACATGGAAGGCTTATCCGATGTATGACTTCGCCCATGGCCAGTCGGATTACTTCGAGGG
Organism: Bacteroidales bacterium; assembly: GCA_012727735.1. Classification (GTDB taxonomy): domain Bacteria; phylum Bacteroidota; class Bacteroidia; order Bacteroidales; family Dysgonomonadaceae; genus Proteiniphilum. The sequence continues at coordinate 15,597 of JAAYGM010000206.1, forward strand.
AGTGACGCACTCGCTCTGCACGCTCGAGTTCGTCGTACACCGTCCGCTCTACGACTGGTTTATCGACCAGCTCGCCGACAGTGATTACCGTCCCCGCCAGTATGAGTTCAACCGTCTCAACCTCACCTACACGGTGATGAGCAAGCGCAAGCTGCTGCAGCTGGTGCAGGACAAGCTCGTCTCGGGATGGGATGATCCGCGTATGCCCACCATCACCGGCATGCGCCGCAGGGGTTACACCCCCGAAGCAGTACGCAGTTTCATCGATAAGATCGGCTACACGAAGTATGACGGCATCAATGATGTCTCACTTCTCGAGCATGCCGTACGGGAGGATCTCAACAAGCGTGTGATGCGTGTCTCCGGAGTGCTTGACCCGGTGAAGCTGGTGCTTACCAACTACCCGGAGGATCAGGTTGAAGAGATGGAGGCGATTAACAATCCCGAGGATGCAACGATGGGATCACGACAGGTGAAGTTCTCTCGTGAGCTCTGGATTGAACGCGATGATTTTATGGAGGAGGCACCAAAGAAATATTTCCGCCTCACACCCGGCAACGAGGTACGCCTGAAGAACGCTTACATCGTGAAGTGCACCGGTTGCCTGAAGGATGAGGAAGGGAACGTGACAGAGGTCTATGCCGAGTATGATCCGATGACGAAAAGCGGGATGCCCGAATCGAACCGGAAAGTAAAGGGAACCATCCACTGGGTCTCGCTGCCTCATAGCGTGGATGCCGAAGTGAGGCTCTATGACCGCCTCTTCATGGTGGAAGATCCGGCAGGTGAGAAGGAGAAAGACTTCAGGGAGCTGATGAACCCCGCATCGTTAATCGTGAAAAAGGAATGTAAGGTGGAAGAGTATCTGGAAGAGGCTAAACCTCTCGACAGCTTCCAGTTTCAGCGTATCGGCTATTTTAATGTAGATGCTGACGCTGCCGGGGGAAAACTTATATTTAACCGCACGGTTCCCCTCAGGGACTCCTGGAAGAAACAGAACAATTAGTGAAATATGCCGGCTGTCATCAGTGAACAGCAGAGCCAAAGCAGTTTAAAAGCCCTTTTATAATGCATAGAGATATGGACGATAACGAATTAGACATCACTTCACTGGTTGAGAAGTACGAACAGATGCGCACAAAGGGCAGGACGATCTACTTCGATGCCGATGAGTTTGCCTTGCTGGCTGAGTACTACAACGCTGAAGGTGATAACGATGAGGCGGAGCAGCTTGTCATGGAGGGGCTGAAGATGCATCCCGGCAGTCCTGAGCTGATGCTGTTGAAAGTAAAGACACTCGTTTTCTCGGAATCATATGAGGAGGCGCTCGAATATATGAAGCTGGTCCCGGATGACAGTGGCGTGGAGTTGCCGTTGCTGACGATTGAAGTATACCTTCATCTGGACAAGTACGACGATGCCGATAGCCTGATCAATAAAACACTGGAGCGGGAACTGCAGATGGATGATCTCTACTATTTCATCACCGAGGTGGGGTATCTGCTCAACGATGTGGATAAATTCGATCGTGCCATCTCTTTTCTCGAAGAGAGCATGAAGATCGATGAGTCCAATGCCGATGCAATCGTCGATCTGGCTTATGCCTATGAGATGAAAGGCAACCTGGAAAAAGCCATTGAAAACAATAACCGTCTGCTCGATATTGATCCCTATTCCTACGATGCATGGGTGAACATCGGTAAGCTTTACTCCATGAACGAGCAATACGACAAGGCGATCGATGCATTCGATTTTGCGCTGACCATCAGGGAGGATGATGTGCCGGTACTGAAGATGAAAGCGCTCTCCCTCTATCTGAATGACAACACACCCGAGGCGATCTCCATCTTTGAAAAGTGCCTGCAGAAATCACCCGATGATGAGACACTCTACGATTCTCTGCTCGAGGCCTATGAGGCCATGGAGCAGTATGATGAGATGATGAAACTGATCGATAAAAAAGAGGTGCTGTTTGGTAGCGAGGGCATACTGGCCAAACGTGCTTTTGTGCATATCAACAAGGAGGAGATAGGTGAAGCGAGAGCGCTCTTCTCGATGATTCCCGATGCGGAAAAAGATACACTCGAATACTATATGCTCGAGGGTGAGCTGGCATTTCATGAAGATGATTTCATACAGGCTGAGGTTTCATATATGAAGGCAGCACTTATATCGGAGGGGAATGAAGATATCCTGGACCGGCTGGCGAACATCAGTGTGGCACAGGAGAAGTTTGAGCAGGCTGCCGGATACCTGGAAGAGTTGCTGGAGATTGCGCCCGATTTCCCCACAGCCAAATCGAGACTGGCTTTCATCCGCTTTGAGATTGGCTCCAGGGAGCCTTTCGATGAGATCATGTCGCAGTTCTCTGATGACGAGCTGCGCGCACTTCTTAACCTGTTAACGGAAAACGAAGATTCCGATTTCTCCGGCTACAGCAGGGAGAAGATCCTTATTCGTCTGAACGAAGCACGGGAGAACAGGGTGCTGTTCAAGAATATCAAGTATTGAGTCGATACGCTTCACAGGATGATTCATGCTTACAACAGGGGTTGCAGGTCGTGACATTTTTTTCAGTCTACTGATTTTAAGTTATTCATTGCATGGAAGATAATAATTTAGTTCGTATCAATAAGTATTTCAGTGAAATTGGATATTGTTCACGCAGGGAGGCCGACAAGCTCATAGAACAGAAGCGGGTGACAATCAATGGGGTAGTGGCGGAGATGGGAAGCAAGGTATCTCCTGCCGACGAGATTCGTTTAAACGGGAAGCTGATTGCCGGAAAGGAAAATAAACATGTTTACATCACATTCAATAAACCACGTGGAATTGTTTGTACCACAGACACCCGCAGAGAGAGAAACAATATCATTGATTATATCAATCATCCCGAACGTATCTTCCCAATCGGCAGGCTCGACAAAGACAGTCAGGGGCTGATCCTGTTAACGAGCGATGGTGATATCGTAAATAAAATACTTCGTGCCGGTAACAACCATGAAAAAGAATACTTTGTTACGGTGAAGCAGCCTATCACAAAACCATTCATTTACAAAATGAGCAATGGGGTTCCTATCCTGGGTACCGTGACAAAGAAATGTTTTGTGGAACAGATTGATAAGTTTACTTTTCGGATTATTCTCACCCAGGGCCTGAACAGACAAATCAGACGTATGTGTGAATACCTGGGTAATGAGGTCCTGCAATTGGAACGTTATCGCATCATGAACATTCACCTGGATATCCCCGTCGGGAAGTGGAGAAATCTTACAAAGAAGGAACTGAACGAGATTTTCAAACTTGTAAGTGAATCGTCAAAAACCAGCGGATAGAGTGGTGAAGAGCCTTCTCTTCCGGATGAATTTGCAACACTGTACGGAAATTACGCTGCTGTTTTCACTGACTCCTACATTGTTATGGGTCTGCCGATTGTCAGATGGTTTTATAAAACTGTAATTCATGCCGCAGCTGTTCCAGCTCAGCTTGCAACGATTGCACTCTTTGCAGCATATGACGGAGGGCATCGATACCCTCCACATTGATATCCATCTCATAATGCCAACGGATAAACCGTTCCAGATCGGTGAGATCATCATACTCAATAAACAGATCTTCATCCTGACCTATCACCTGAATCAAACCCAGGTCCCGGAGAGATTCAATGAATGATTCCTCCACCTCATAAATTTTCAGACACTCGCTGTATAGTAGTCTGTTTCCGCTCATTGTTTTCTTAATTTTGACAATTCAATGAATAACGCCTTCTCTTTATCCGTAAGATGATCGGGCAGTTGCACCCTCAGTGTAACATAGAGATTACCGAAGCGATTTTCTTTTTTATACAGTGGAAATCCTTTGCCTTTCAGGCGTAACTTCGTATTGGGTTGCGTCCCGGGCTTGATGGTCATTTTTACCTGTCCGTCAAGGGTGTCAATCATCATCTCCCCGCCCAGCACAGCCGTGTAGATGTCGATCGGCACTTCGGTATAGAGGTCATCTCCCAGACGTTTAAAAACCGGGTCATCCTCCATCGTGAAGGTGATATAGAGATCACCATCGGGTCCGCCGTTCACCCCCGGCTGTCCGTAACCGGCCAGCTTGATCTTTTGTTTGTCAGATACTCCTGCAGGAATGGTGATACGCACATTCTTACCATTTATCGTCAGTGTCTGCTGGTGCGTTTGCCTGGCCTGACGGAGTGTAAGGCGCAATTCCGCCTGATAATCTGCACCTTTAAATCTATTGCGGCTCCCTGATCCACTCGCTCTCCGGTTAAAGCCGCTACCGAACATGGAGTGGAAAAAGTCCGAAAAATCGTCATCCGAGAAATCTCCTTCGGTATAAAAAGTATGACCGCCCTGATCACTCCATTGTTGCTGGCTTCTCTGCTGCTGACTTCTCTGCTGCTGATATTGCTGCTGCGCTTTCTCATACTCCTCCCCATGCTTCCAGTGCTCACCATACTTGTCATATTTGGCTCTTTTCTCCGGGTCGCTCAGCACCTCATTGGCTTCATTCAGTTCCTGAAATTTCCTGTGCGCTTCCTTATCGTTCGGATTCAGGTCGGGATGCATCTTACGTGCCAGCTTGCGGTAAGCCTTTTTGACATCTTCCGCAGAGGCATTCCTGTCGATCCCCAGAATCCTGTAATAATCAATGTATGGCATTGTAATGTTATCGTTTTGCATCTGTATGGCCTACTGAAACGCTTCGGTAAGCATTCACTGCACTAATGAGATTAACAACTGTTTTTCATCAATTGTTCACCCCTCTGTGTTACATGATAGTCGCATCATTAATTACCAATTTTCTCATTTTTAATTGTCGTAATAATAAGACTTTAAAATTAAAAAAGAAGTAAAATCAGACACTTACGGATAGACTTGTTCTATTTAAGTACATGATGAGCAAGTACTTTCTGAACATCATACACATTTACCGACTTATTAAACTGTTTTCTTATGCTTGGTTCAGCTTCACTGGAAATCCAGATTTTCAATTCAGCTTCCAGATCAAATGTTCCTGCGGTTTCAATGCTGAATCGGGAAATACTCTTATAATTGATGGATTTATATTCCGTCTTTCTTCCTGTAACGCCCTGCACATCTACCAGAATGAGGCGTTTACTGGTAAAAATAAATGTATCACGAATCAACTTGAAGCCTACTTCAATTTCTTCTGTTTCAGTCAGCAATTGACCGTACTTTTTTACTAATTCTTCCTGGCTAACCACACCTGCGTTTCCAAGTAATGCCGAAAATAATCTCATTCGATACTTTTTATTTTTATAACTCCAGTTTCATCTCAACAAAAATACGTTTTTTTTTATTCAGTTAACTAAAGTGGAAGCTTTTTTCAGGTCACACCTGTCATCATCCAGCATAATGTGCACCAGCTCCAGGATTATTGTTTCCCTGGTAAAATATCAGATCATTTTTTATAAAATAGGCATTGTATAATTCCCTCTGCTTATGGCTTCTTTAATCCATGCTTTTCAGGTATTTATACAGATCGTTGTCGGTAGAAAGGATGACCGTGGTGGTGGAATCGATTGTATTCCGAAACGTTTCCATACTTTTCATAAAGCTGTAGAGCTCTATTGATTTGCTGGATTTGTTGTAGGCGCCGGCATAGATGCGGGCCGCTTCAGCGTCAGCTTTACCCTCAATTGTTTCTGCTTCTTTGTATGCTTCCGATTGTATCTGGTTCAATTCACGTTCTTTCTCACCGTTAATCCTTGAAGCTTCTCCTTCACCTTCTGATCTGAATTTATCGGCAATACGGATTCGTTCGCTCTTCATGCGGTCGTAAACCCGTTCCCTGACATCCTCAACGTAATTGATCCGTTTAAATCGAAAATCAACGATCTCGATGCCAAGGTCTTTTGTCTCTTCATTCGCTTTTTCCTTAATAATATGCTGAATTCTGCTTCTGCCCACCCCAATCCAGGTAAGTGAATCTTCAATTATCTCACTTATATTTGCGGTTGTGTCGACCTCCCGGTTGGAGTTCCTTACAACTTCCTCCAGA
>JAAYGM010000207.1 GCA_012727735.1 Bacteroidales bacterium
CAGATCGTTTCAGTCATGTACAGTCCAGGCTGAAGATACAGTCGCGGGATGCCGTCTGGTGGAAAGATGCCTGTCTGCTCTATTTCCAGACCTACTCAAACAGACCAATTCCATACGCTATTGAACGACCTGTACATGAACTGGAAGAGTTGAAAAAAATAAAACTGGATCTGAAACATCACAATTGATCTGTTACGTTCATCATTTGATGTTTGAAGTTAAAAAGTTAATATGTTGATATGATACTGAGTTATAACTTGAAAGCTGAAAGTGGAAAACTGACTGCTGATAACTGAGTGTTGAATAACAGGAAAACCAAATGGAAAAAACCTGGCGATGGTTTGGGAGAAATGATAGTATAACACTGGAGATGTTGCTTCAGATTGGCGTGGAAGGTATCGTCACGGCACTCTACGATCAGCCGCCCGGTGAGGTGTGGAGTGAAGAGGCTGTCAACGACCTGAACCACTTTATCAGGAATGCCGGGTTGCACTGGTCTGTGGCCGAAAGCCTCCCTGTGGCAGAAGAGATCAAGTATGGGGGTAATGACCGCGATCATCTGATTGAAAACTACAAAAGCAGCCTGATTAATCTTGCAAAAGCGGGTGTAAAGACGATCTGCTACAATTTTATGCCGGCCATCGACTGGGTCCGCACCGATTTATACAGAAAGCTGCCGGATGGTACCTCCACCCTCTACTTCGATAAGATCCGCTTTGCCTATTTCGATTGCAGGATACTGCAGCGGGAAGGAGCAGAAGCTGACTACAGTGAGGAGGAAAAAAATAAAATAGAGAAACTCGACAGTATCATTACCAATGAGGAGAAAGCAGCGTTGATCGATACGATCATCGTCAAGACACAAAGCTTCATCCATCGGAAGCTCAGAGAAGGAGCCGACCCTGTGGAGGAATTCAGGAGGCAGTTACAGCATTATCAGGGAATAGACAAGCACCTTCTCCGGGAAAACCTGCACTACTTCCTGAAGAAGGTAATTCCAGTCGCAGAAGAACAGGGTGTTACGCTCTGTATCCATCCGGACGACCCTCCTTTTCCCGTGTTTGGGTTACCTCGTATCGTTACTGGAGAGGAAGACATTGCATGGATAATGAATATGCTGGAGAGCAAGCGTAACGGGCTCACCTTTTGTGCCGGTTCATTAAGTGCCGGGGCAAACAATGACACACCCCATCTGGCCCGTACTTTTGCTGAGAGGATCGGTTATGCCCACCTGAGAAGCACTGAGTTACTTCCTGATGGCGATTTTGTTGAAGCATCACACCTCTGCGGTAACGGAAAACTGATAGAGGTGATCCGCATTCTGGAAAAAGAGCAACCGACTATCCCCATGCGTGTTGATCACGGCAGAGTGATGCTGGATGATGCCCGCAACAATCATAATCCCGGCTATTCCTTTTACGGACGTATGTTTGCGCTGGCGCAGGTGGAAGGGATGATGACCGTAGTGCGTAATGAGATAGACTCGTTACAAAAGTGAAACTAATAATATAATAATGGGAAATTTATTCAGTATAAAAGAGAAAGTAATCGTCATCACAGGCGGCACTGGTGTCTTGGGAGGTGTAATCGCCTCCTACCTTGCCGATGAAGGTGCCAGGGTAGTCATCCTGGGTCGCCGTGAAGAAGCAGGCAGAGAGATCATCAATCAGATCAAAGAGAGAGGTAAGGAAGCACTGTTCCTGAAGACCGATGTGATGGATGAAACACTCCTTACTCAAAACAGAGAGGAGATATTAAACCGTTACGGCCGGATTGACGTGCTGCTGAATGCAGCCGGCGGGAATATGCCTGGTGCCAATATCACTCCGTCACAGACATTTTTTGATCTGAAAATGGATGAATTTGATAAGGTGGTGCGACTCAACCTAACGGGGAGTGTATTGCCTGCACAGGTTTTTTTAAAGCCGATGGTGGAACAGAAGAGTGGTATCATCATCAATTTCTCCTCTATGGCTGCCTTCCGTCCGATGACGCGTGTAGCCGGTTATGCTGCAGCCAAAGCGGGCATCGCCAATTTCACCCAGTTCCTTGCCAGTGAAGTGGCTTCCAAGTTCGGTGAAGGAATCAGGGTGAACGCCATCGCACCCGGTTTTTTCATCACTGAGCAAAACAGGGATCTCCTGACTAATCCCGATGGCACCTACACGCAACGTGGCGAGGATGTGATCCGCCAGACACCCTTCAAAAGAATGGGAACACCCGATGAGTTGTGCGGCACCATACACTATCTCATAAGTGATGCCTCTTCTTTCGTTACAGGCTCCACGATCACGGTTGACGGAGGGTTCAACTGTTTTGCCATGTAACCATTATTCTTTATATAAAACCAGAAAAAGAACCAAATAATTAATTGAATCATGTATTTACTTGGATATGACATCGGGAGTTCATCCGTCAAAGCAGCAATTGTAGAGGTGGAAACAGGGAGAACAGTCGCCTCTGACTTTTTCCCAAAAATTGAGATGCCTATGCATGCCGAAAAGGCAGGCTGGGCTGAGCAGGATCCGGAGATGTGGTGGACCAACCTCAAGCTGGCCAATGCCTCGGTACTGGCACAGTCTAACATTGACCCTCAGGATATCAAAGCGATAGGTATCTCATGGCAGATGCACGGGCTTGTGCTCGTCGACAGTGATCAGCAGGTAATACGTCCCTCTATCATCTGGTGTGACAGCCGTGCGGTCCCTTATGGTGAAAAAGCATTTCAGTCCATAGGTGAAGAGAGGGTGCTGTCACATCTGCTTAACTCACCCGGTAACTTCACAGCTTCAAAGCTTGCCTGGGTGAAAGAGAATGAACCTGCAACCTATGCACGAATAGACAAGATCATGCTTCCTGGTGATTACATCGCCATGAAGCTGACAGGTGAGGTCTCTGTCACCGTCGAAGGGTTGTCGGAAGGGATGTTCTGGGACTTCAGGGAGAACCGGTTGTCGCAGGAGATACTCGATTATTTCGGATTCGATAAAGCATTGATTCCGGAGGTGACTCCCATTTTTGGTGTTCAGGGCAACGTCTCCGCCTTAGTTGCGCAGGAGCTGGGATTGCATCCCGGCACACCGGTCACTTACCGTGCAGGTGACCAGCCCAATAATGCTGTTTCACTCAATGTGTTCAATCCGGGAGAGATCGCCTCTACTGCCGGCACCTCTGGCGTGGTCTATGGTGTGCTGGACGAAGTGAAGTATGACCCCTTGTCGAGAGTAAACATATTTGCCCATGTCAATCATCAGCCTGATCAGACCCGTCTGGGTGTTCTCCTGTGTATCAACGGAACAGGCATACTCAACTCATGGATCAGGAAGAACATGGTTCCCGGGGAGATGAGTTATCATGATATGAACAAGCTTGCTGCCCAATCACCTATAGGTGCCAAGGGTATATCAGTGATTCCGTTTGGCAATGGCGCTGAACGGGTGCTGGAAAACAGGAATGTGGATTGCTCCTTCCACGGCATCAACTTTAATATTCACTCAACGTCCGATATCATACGTGCAGCCCAGGAGGGAATCGTCTTCTCCTTTCAGTACGGCATGGAGGTGATGCAGGAGATAGGGATGGATATCAGGGTGATACGAGCAGGCAATGCGAACATGTTTCTGAGTCCACTCTTCCGGGAGACACTTGCCTCTGTAAGCGGTGCCCTTATAGAGCTTTTCGATACCGACGGTGCTGCCGGTGCTGCCAAGGCTGCCGGCATGGGTGCCGGCATCTACACCTCAAGTGAGGAGGCATTCTCCTCATTAAAGAAGATCACCACCGTGGAACCCAATATAAAGAATAGCAGCCAGTATCTGGATGCTTACCAGCGCTGGAAAACGCACATTTAATATATACAATTATTTATCAACACTTTATTAATTCAATTTATGGAAACTGAAAACAAAACAATGGAGTTTTTCCCGGGAATAGGAAAAATTAATTTTGAGGGTAAGGAGAGCCGTAACCCGCTGGCATTCCGCTATTACGATGCAGAGAAAGCGGTTTATGGTCGGAAGATGAAAGATTGGTTTAAATTCTCTATGGCCTATTGGCACACACTCTGTGCCGAGTCTGACGATCCGTTTGGTGAAGAGACCAAGGACTTTGAATGGAACAACGGAGACGCCATCATTGAGAGAGCCAAAAAGAAGGTGGATGCCGGCTTCGAGTTCATGCAGAAGGTTGGTATCGACTATTTCTGCTTTCATGATGTGGATCTGGTAGAAGAGGGCAACTCGCTGGAGGAATATGAAGCCAACCTGAAAACCATCGTAGCATACATCAAGGAGAAGATGGCTGCGACAGGAATTAAGCTGCTCTGGGGAACAGCCAATGTCTTCAGCCACAAGCGATATATGAACGGTGCTGCCACCAACCCCAATTTCGATAGTGTTGCCTATGCAGGCACACAGATCAAGAATGCACTTGATGCAACCATCGAGCTGGGAGGTGAAAACTATGTTTTCTGGGGAGGCCGCGAAGGTTATATGAGCCTGTTGAATACAGATATGAAGCGTGAGAAAGAGCATCTTGCTATGATGCTGACCAAGGCACGTGATTATGCCAGAGCAAAGGGTTTTAAAGGCACCTTCTTTATTGAGCCCAAACCGATGGAACCGACAAAGCATCAGTACGACGTAGATGCTGAGACTGTGATTGGATTCCTTCGTGCCCACAACCTCGACAAGGATTTCAAGCTGAACATTGAGGTGAACCATGCTACCCTGGCAGGACACACTTTCGAGCACGATCTGCAATGTGCGGTGGATGCCGGTATGCTGGGTTCCATTGATGCCAACAGGGGTGATTATCAGAACGGATGGGACACCGATCAATTCCCTATCGACATTTATGAACTGACACAGGCTATGCTGGTGATCCTTCAGGGTGGCGGCATGCAGGGCGGAGGAACCAACTTCGATGCCAAAACCCGCAGAAACTCTACCGATCTGGATGATATCTTCATCGCGCATATTGCCGGCATGGATGTTTTCGCACGTGCCCTGGAAACAGCGGCAGCCATACTGGAAGAATCACCCTACACCAGGATGAGAGATGAGAGATATGCCTCTTTCGACGATGGCAAGGGGAAATCGTTTGAAGAGGGCAAGCTCTCACTGGAGGATTTACGAGCCTATGCACTTGCCCTTGGTAAAGAGCCTGATCAGATCAGCGGTAAGCAAGAGCTTTACGAAGCGATTGTCAATATGTATATCTAAAAGCAGGAAAGCTTTATTCCTGCAATCAGTAAAATGGCTGTCTCATTCAATGTTGAGACAGCCATTCTTTTGTTATTCAATCCTTTTCCGTTGTAAGCAGAAATACTCTCACTGCACATTGAAGGCAACCCTCAACTCTTCGATCTCCTCATCTCCTATAGGCTGCAGTGGTCCGATAGAGGCAGCCATCACCAGGGAGTTAGCAGAGAACTCAGCAACTTCAAGATAGTCAAACGTGTTCAGCAGCTTGTCACCAGTGATGAAAACACTGTCGTTCTCTACCATGATCACCCTGTTCTTGTTGAACATCTTCGCAACACTATCCACATCATTGTATATTAGGCCAAAAGGTATAGATGGCACATCTTGGAGGAAGATCCAGCTCTCCGGTATGGTGCGGACATCAAATTTTGATCCGCTCACGGCATGGGCCATCAGATTGACCGGCTGTGTACATATGATGGAGTTGATATGCGGATTCAACTGATAGATACGCTGATGCAGGGCAACAGAGCGGCTGGGTCTCTTACCCGCTTCCGCCATACCGTTCTTGATCTGTACGATATCACTCGGAACAATGTCCCAGCGTGCAATGTTACTCGGTGTGATCAGGAAGTCATTCTCATTCCACCTCACGGAGACCGTCCCGTAAGTTGAGATCATCAAACCCTGATCACAAGCCCGTCGGATGATATTGACCATCTCGGTACGAATGGAACGCTCATCAGAAGGATGATCAATATTCATAAAATGAGATACATATGTAGGCAAGTGATGTACATATTGTGACACCTGTTCATCAGACAGATAGCTTACATTTCCCAACCTTTTGGCATTGATGATCGTACGGCAACAGAACTCCAGTGTTTCAAAACGCTGGTATGCATCCATCAAATCGGTACCACCCAGCACCACTCCGTGGTTCTCCATGATCACCGCCTTATAACGTCCCTCTCTGAATTCAAAAGCAATCTTCTCACCAAGATTCTCGCTTCCCGGTGTACCATAGGGTGCAAAACCAATATCACCGCAAATATTATGAGCCTGAGGAACAATTTTTGTATCAGGAACAATACCGGCTATACTGAAAGCCACCAAAGCGGGTGGGTGCGCATGAATAATAGCGGTCAACTCAGGACGGGCTTCATATATTGCCTTATGAAAAGGGAACTCCGAGGAAGGTTTATGCGGGCCGATGACGGTCCCATCTTTTTTCACCTGCATGATATCTTTTATGGTAAGGGAACCTTTGTCTACCCCCGAGGGTGTAATCCATATATCACCATTCTTGTCTCTGATGGATATGTTACCACCCGAGGTGGTCGTCATGCCACTCTTGTAGATTCTTCCGATGATCACATTGATCTGCTCCACCGGGTGCATTAAGTTTATATCTAATTGTTTCATATTTTTTTTTGCGATCAGCTGTCAGCGTTCAGTACTTTAATCAAGCTTGAACAGGCAGCGGTTTGAATTTTGGAGGTCTGTTACCAGTTGTAAGTTTCAGTTTCAGCTCTCAATTGTTAATTGTTTATTTCTATTTTTTGAAATGATTGAGCAGGTATGATTCGGCTTCCACACTCCACAATCCCTTGTACTTGCTGCAGATATCAGCTAGCTCTCTGAAGAGGTCACTGGTCTCACCCAGTTTCTTAAAATCGGCAATAGGAGTCAGAGGCATTGTTAAATGTGTATATATCAACTTCTTCCCTCCGGGGATATCGGGGAGGTTGATTGTTGCCTCAGCTACTGCATCCAGGCCCCCGATATGTGTGACCAGGCCTGCCGGATCAAGTCCCCTGCTCATGATTTCGAGCGCCTCTACCATATCGTCATTGTTCCCTCCGCTGGTACCCACGATATGGGTATATGCGTAATGGACGTTGTAGAAATTAAGCATCGCACTGAAGTTTGGGTCACCCGGACCTGCGAAGAAGTTGAGGCATCCGTCGAAGGCCAGAATCGCATCCCCCTGCTCCACCACCGGTTTTACAGGAGCGAAGACAAACACATCGTCATACCCCGTATCACCACTCAGTGCTTTTAGTTCCTTCACCGGATCATCCATCTGCCCGGTGTTTATATAATGAAGGTCAATACCTCTCGAAGCAGCAGATACAACAGAATAAATGGCAGCAGCACGATCAAGGCGTGCCTGATCCACGTCGGTCACCACCATCAGCGATGGTCTCCGATCTTCACGGCGGAGTACGTAGTTGATGGCTGCAAGACCCATGGGACCCACGCCGGCCAGGATTGCCATCTTACCGCCATCCACAATCTCCATCCTGTGTGCATAGCTACCCGGGGTAGTGTGGTAGTTGGCATGCATGGCACCGATCACACAGGAGAGTGGTTCAGCCAATGAAGCGGGATAATAACCCTCACCATGATAGGTGAGCAGGCAATCCTGCTCCATCACCTCATTGGGGATGATCACATAAGTGGCATCACCCCCAATATACCTATAACTGTAGCCGGGAGCACTAAGAATGCCTACCGGGCCATCCTCATAATAGAGTGCAGGCTGAATAGAGAACTTATCACCCGCTTTGAACTTACCTTTCCACTTGATACCCACCTCCAGCAGTTCACCGGCAAACTCATGTCCGATGATGATGGGATTATCCGCCACATCATCGGGGATACGTTTATGATCGGTACCCTGTGACGATGCCTTGTAGGATGACATACAGATCGAATCGGAGATCACTTTGGCCAGTATCTCATCTTCTCTGATGGGTGGTAACTCAAACTCCTCCAACCGAAGATCTTTCTTACCGTAAAGTCTTACTGCTCTTGTTTTCATATTTTGTCTTTTTTTAATTCAACATTACCTGTCCACCGGTGATGGGAAGTGCTTGTCCCGTCTCACCACACTGTTCCATCAGATAGAGTATCCCTTGAGTGACATCTTCAGGCGTACATCCCTTTCGCATAGGCACCTTGGAGAGATAGAACGCTTTCACATCCTCAATGGTTTTGGCACCGGGTACTTTGCCTGCACGCAGGTATTGTACGAAAAGTCCCTGTTCAGGATCGCTCCATAGCGGTCCTTCGTAAAAGTTACCAGGACAGACGGCGTTCACCTTGATACGGAATGGTGCCAGCTCCAGCGCGAAGGATTGTGTGAGGCCTACGCCTCCGAACTTACCACCCGCATAGGCGAAGTTTGCTTTGCTCCCCTCCAGGCCTGATTTGGAATTGACCTGGATGATATCGGCATAATAATCATCATTTGCATATTTTGTCTGTAACTTCATGATCCTGCTGACCACCTTCGTACAATAAAAATAGGCACTGTAATTGATTTTTGTGACAAAGTCGAAGTGCTCCGGAGTCATATCCTCCAGACCGCCCGCACGTAAAACGCCTGCATTACTGATAAAACAGTCTATGGCCCCGAACTCACAGACGGTCCTGTGCATCAGGTGCTCCAGGCTTGCCATATCAGCCACATTCGTCTTTACAAAGCAGGCCCGGTTGCTCCCGGCGATCTTGTTGAAATGGTCAGCTGTTGCCCTCCCGGCCTCCTCATTCAGGTCGGCAATCACGATATTGGCCCCCTCCTGCAGGAGGTATCTGCCGATACCTTCACCAAAGCCCTGAGCAGCGCCGGTAACCACAATGGTTTTGTTCTCTGACCTGCCTCGTGTTGAGCCGGCAGCCACATTACGGCGGTAGTGTTCCACCTCCCAGTGATCGATGAAATCGATCTGTTGCTGTGTCATCGGGTGTGCACCCCCGAATGAGGAGGAGAGGTAAGCGACCTTCATCGCATCTTCAAACACGTCAAGAATAGTATCACTCTGTATGGCATTATCGCCCACAGCGATTAACCCTATCCCTTTTATCAGTATCACCTTAGGCAGATAGTCCCATTTTTTCGCAAATGCAGGGATTGCTTTTTCAGCCTCGTCCAGGAGAGACTCCGGCGTCTCTCCGTTAAGGAACAGATAGTTCGATTTACAATAAACGATGGCATCGGGTGTAAAGGGTCTCATAATCTTCTGCTGATCTGCTTCGCTTTCATCATAATATTGAATCAACCCGTTGTTGCGCACTTTCAATGTTTTCATTCCGCCACCGGAAAGCATCATCCGCATTGCCGGCAGGATTGTAACAACAGAGGGGCATATCTCTTTTTCACCCTGCGGCAATGGCTGAGTGATTGCCTTTTCAAGTCGCTCCATGATATCAGCATAGATCGTTCTGATCTCCTCAATGGTGTCAGCAGCTACAAAGATGCCGTGATTCTGCAACCAGATCACCTGTGGTTCTTCACGATGCTTTTCTCTGTACTCCCTGATCTGATCATTCACTTTTTTGAAGAGCAGATAACCGGGATCGGTATATTCCACATACAACGTTTTATCGCCAAATAGTCTTTTCAGCTCTTTTGCCGCGTTATGCGCACACATCAGCCCGTTCACTATTGTTGGGTGAAGGTGTACAACGAAAGGATATCCGATTACATTATGCATCGATGTCTCCACGGAGGGGCGTTTATCCTTCGTAAGCGTTGCCGCTGCCAGATCGTTTTTGACTTCTACCTCCCGTTGCACCGCATCACTACTATAGACCTTCACTGACATGGGAGCGAGCACGGAGCGATCAAGCACGGCAAAACCCTCTTCGGTAATGTTTGCCAGTGCTGCACCGCTCGCTTTCACCCATATTTTCTCTTCATTTTTCCAGGATGTATTTCCACCACCGGCGATAACAAAACGACTGTCCGCACCGTAATATTGAGAGATTAAAATTAGCTCTTTTATCTGATCCATTCTGTTTTCATTGATTGTTACATCTGCCGCCACAGGCAATATATAGTGATATGCTTATTAATGTCTCTGTAAAAAACAGAGGAGGAAAGCGTGAAAGCTAACGATGTGCAATTAACTGCGCACCCAGTTGTATAAATTCACCTCTTTTTGATCGGTCGGCAACACCTTTCTCATTCAGGTATCCTTCCAGCCCCTGTTTTACAAGATGCTGATGGGCAGCAACAACACAGGCACCCTCAAAACTGATCTGTTGCAACCTGTCAGTCAAAGGAGTCCCGTGACGGGCAGAAAGCGTTAAAGGTTCCATCACCGGTGAGTTATGTTCCGAACCGAAGGTGACCACAAAGCCCTGGTCATGGAGATAACCTGCATATTTCTCCAGCAGCTGCAGGTCATTCCGCGTAGTGATGAACTCCACTGAATGGAAACCACGTTCTGTCAGCTGTTTCGCCACACGTTCCAGGTCATTTTCAAAATCGGTATAATTGCCGTGGGCATCATCTCCCAGAAAAGGATAGGTAGGTATACCACCACCGGCAAGAATGATCTCACAGACAGTCTGCATCGGGAGAAAGGCACTGCGGTCCTCAGGAACGAAAGCAGCACCACCTGCTTTCAGAAGGTTGGCACGTATCTCATTTTCTACTCCGGCAAGATCATCCAACGGTGATTTCAGTGCCAAACCACCGGAAAGCTTCTCCAAGACTGACCTGATCAGTGGTTCATCATTATTGTAAAACGCACAGGCCTTTATCCGAAGTGCCCTTGCCAGATGGCGCTCACGGAGAGAGCCACTGGTGAGCTCTTTTCTGATCCATTCCGGATCAAGCGTGAATCCTATTCCTTCCTTTTGAAGTAGCTTGTTCAGCTTCGCACACATCGCCTCCACCTGTCTGTTCGACTCACTCCAGACAGTTTTTAACAGTGTGGCATAAGGCGCATGCAGTCTGAACGGATAGCACATACCCTTCCCGCTCAGATAGGTCCGCCCGGGGTTGGCAGGGTCATTCACCCGCAATCCGGCTTGCTGATCCTCTTCGTTCAGGCTGATAAATTCAATACCGAAAAGCGGATAGAGATCTCTTTTTTTACAACCTTCAGCCCACTCTTCATATCCTTGCGTGGTATAAAAGTCGTTGATGCCGACCACCATCACTTCTTCTGCAACCGCTCTCTCCAGGGCATCATCAATATCCCGGAAAGCACTGAATGAATAGGGTGTATGGAGATGAGCATTTACTTTCGGTGGAGCACCCACAGGTAGTTCTCTCTGTTTTGATAGCTTCATTCTTTCTCATGTAAGTCAGATGGAGTGATAAGAATAGTCCCCATTTATAATTTTCAAACGCTTCTGTCAAATACCCCTTTTTGCTCTGTTAATCATCTCCCCGTCGGTGAAGTTCTCGCCAGGGATATAATCCTTGAGCGGTTCGATACGTTCGTGGATCATATCGAGGAACCAGCCAGGCTGAGGGAAGAAAGCCTCTTCAAGCTCATGAGCCGGCGTGATCCAGTTGCGTGATCCAAGTACCGATACGGGAGCATCGAGCCAGTCGAATGCCAGCTGGCCGATACCGGCTGCCAGGTCATTCAGGAACGAACCACGCGTGGTGGCTTCGCCGGCGACGATGATCCTGCCGGTTTTCTTCACCGATGCGATTACCTTCTCGTAGTTGAAAGGAACCAGTGAACGTGCGTCGATCACCTCGGCACTCACACCGAAACGCTCCTCCAGTATTTTTGCTGCCTTCAGGGCGGGATAAAGGGTATGTCCCACGGTGAGGAAGGTGATATCATTCCCCTCTTTCTTCACGTCCGGCTCTCCCAGCGGTATCTCGTAATAATCAGTGGGTACACCTCCTTCATGAAACTGCTCACCTATATCATAGATGCGCTGGCTCTCGAAGAAGATCACCGGGTCAGTGCCCTGCAGGGCTGCATTCATCATCCCTTTGGCATCATAGGGCGTGACCGGGAAGCAGACCTTGATGCCGGGTATATGTGCTACCAGCGAGGTCCAGTCCTGTGAATGCTGCGCCCCATATTTCGATCCTACGGAGACACGAACCACCACCGGCATCCTGAGCACGTTGCCGCTCATCGCCTGCCATTTGGGCAGCTGGTTGAAGATCTCATCACCGGCACGGCCGATAAAGTCGCAATACATGATCTCGGGGATCACCCGTCCGCCACACATGGCATAACCGATGGCAGTACCCACGATGGAGGCCTCTGCGATGGGTGAGTTGAACAGACGGTGGTAGGGAAGTGCCTCGGTCAGTCCGCCATAGACAGCAAAAGCCCCTCCCCAGTCACGGTTCTCCTCGCCGTAGGCGATGAGTGATGCATCTTTATAGAACCGATCGATGATCGCTTCGAAGATTCCATCGCGTAACTGGTATTGTTTCATCTTGCTGAACGGTTTACCTTCCGCGTCGAATGCGAATCGTTCTTTATTGGCAATCTTCTTCACCCGGGGGTTCTCCTCCATCGGCATCAGCACATCCGGCTGCGCCTCAGAAAAAGAGTCCTTCGATCCGTTGGAGAACATCATCTCACCAATCATATCGGCATTATCCATTCGCGGGGAGATCTTATCATCGATCACTTTCAGGAACATGTCATTCACCAGCTGACGGATCTCATCGGATATCTTGTCCAGATCGTCCTGGGTGCTTACTTCAGCTTCCAGCAGTTGCTCTCCGTAACTGCGGATGCAGTCCTGCGCCTCCCAGGCCTCCACCTCTTCCTTTGTGCGGTAAGAGGATGCATCGGAGGGTGAGTGGCCGCTGTAACGATAGGTGAGCACATCGAGCAGCACAGGGCCTCTCTTCTCCTCTATCACCTTACGTTTCCTCCTGTAGGCATCGATCACGGCCAGGGGGTTGTAGCCATCCACACGCTCAGCATGCATCTGGTCTGCGTTAACCCCTGCACCGATACGCGCTGCAATACCGTAGCCCATGGTCTCGCCGGCCGTCTGTCCACCCATGCCATACTGGTTGTTCATGATGTTGATTATCACCGGCAGGCCACCCTGCATCTCTCCTTTCCACAACTCTCTGAACTGATCCATCGCGGCAAAGTTGATCCCCTCCCATACGGGACCGCATGCCATGGAGGCATCACCAATATTGGCCACCACCAGCCCCGGCTTACGGTTCACCTTCTTATAGAGTGCCGCACCCACGGCGATATCGCCCGAACCGCCGACGATGGCGTTGTTGGGATAGACACCGAAAGGTGTAAAGAAAGCATGCATCGATCCGCCCAGGCCTCTGTTAAAGCCTGTCTTGCGGGCAAAGATCTCAGCCAGGGTACCATATACCAAAAATCTTTTCGCCAGCTCTTTCACCGATCCGGTGAAATCTTTTTTCACAATCTCATACACCGCACCGTCGAAGAAAGACTCCATGATGGCCGTGAGCTGATCATCCTCCAGCTTGTGGATCGCTGACATCCCCTTGGCCAGGATCTCCCCGTGTGAACGGTGGCTGCCGAAGATAAAGTCATCCACTGTCAGCGTCCAGGCCATACCTACTGCTGCCGACTCCTGTCCGATGGAGAGGTGGGCCGGCCCCGGATGGTTGTAGGGTGTACCATTGTATTCCCCTTTTATTTTAATCAGGTTCAACATTGTTTCGAATTCTCTGATCAGCACCATGTCATGGTAGATCGCTTTGAATTCCTCTGTGGTAAAGTGCTCTTTCTCCTCTTCCACGCTCTTCTGATACTGATTAACGGGAATGGGCTGAAACTCCACGAATCCCGGTTTACGAACCTCTGTCGGATCGATTATTTGAACTTTTGGCATACTATTTTGATTTGTCGATGTGCATATTACTGGTTGTCAGTTGCAGTGTTCAGCGTGAAGTTATAAGGGTTATGCTCTTTGCATTCAACTCTCAACTTTCGATAACCAGTTGCTTCTTATTTCTGATTTCTTACCTCTGACTACTGATTCAAAATGAAAAAACAACTTCTTTGAAGATCTCACTCACCGTGGGGTGTGGGAACACAATCTCTTGCATCTCCTTGAGTGTCATCTCCTGCTCTATGGCGATGCAGGCACCGTAAATGATCTCGCTGGAAGGATTACCCAACATATGCACACCGATCACCTCACCATGCTTCTCGCCCGTGAGCACTTTACACATGCCGCTACCGCCTTCGTTCTCGGCGACGAAGCGTCCGGCATAGGACATCGGCAGTTTAGACACCTTATAGGCAATATTTTTTGCTTTGGCCGACTCTTCCGTTTCTCCCACACCTGCTACTTCAGGATTGGTGTAGACTACACCGGGGATAGCATTATAGCGCATGATGTCATTTCTGCCGGTGAGGTTATTGACCACCACCTCACCCTCGCGACTTGCGGTATGGGCAAGCAGTGAGAAACCGGTCACATCGCCTGCGGCGAAAACTCCGGGAACATTGGTACGCATCTTCTCGTCCACCTTGATCCCGTTGTGTAACAACTCTACATTCAGGTTCTCCAGTCCGAAACCCTGCGTGACCGGGCGGCGTCCGACGCTTAACAATATCTTTTCACCCTCCACCGAGTGCATTTCTCCCTCTTTCCCAAACACAACCTTGTTACCCTCCACCTGTACCACTTTCGCATTCAGGTTAAATGTAATCCCTTTTTTGGTATATACCTCACGCAGCATGGCCGAAAGCTCAAAATCGAGACCGCCCAGTATCTCTGGGAGCATCTCAACGATGGTTACCTTTGTACCCAGGCTGTTGAAGAAACTCGCGAACTCCATTCCTATCACACCACCGCCAATTACAATGAGTGATTCGGGCAGCGTCTCCATCTCCAGTATCTCCCGGTTGGTGAGAATGATATCTCCTGCTTCGTTCAGTCCGGGAATAGGTGGAACGGATGCTTCTGAACCGGTGCAGACAAGCAGGTTCCTGCCAAGATATTTTTCGCCGTCACAAGAGAGTTCAATCCCTTCAGATGAACGTCCGTTGATAAAAGCATCCCCCTTTACCACTGTGACCTTATTCTTCCTCATACTACCCTCCACACCGGCGACAAGCTTGCGGACAACTTTCTTTTTGCGGGAGAGCATCTTTCCGTAATCAAAACGGATATTATCACCAAAAACACCATATTTATCACCATTCAGTGCGTTTTCATACATCTTGGCACTGTAGAGGAGTGTTTTCGTCGGAATACATCCCTCATTCAGGCAGACGCCACCTATTGTTTTTCTCTCAAACAGCACGACATTCAGTCCTTCGTGTCCGGCTCTTTCCGCTGCTACGTATCCGGCAGGACCGCCACCAATAATCAGTAAATCTATCATAATTGAATATATTATTTATTTTCAGTTGATTAATTTCAAGCAAATTACCACATGATTGAATCACCACTCAATCTCCAGCGTCTCAATCTCTGTAGCTATCTGTTTCAGAAAACGGGTCGCTTCACCACCATCCAGCGAGCGGTGATCATAAGTTAAGCTAAGACCTATATAGGGAACAAAAGCATAGACACCGTCGCCCAGATCTTTGGGTCGTGGAATAATCGTATTCACACCCAATATCGCTGATTGCGGAAGATTGATGACCGGGGTAAACATCTCTACACCGTAGTTTCCCAGGTTCGAGACAGTGAAAGTCCCGGCATCGGGTGAAAGAATATCGGGATTAACACTTCCGTTCCTGCAGGCTGCAGCGATCTCCTTGAACTGAGCAGCCAGCCCGGTGATGGAGAGGTCGTCGGCATTTCGCACCACAGGCACCATCAAACCCCGCTCTGTATCCACGGCCAGGCCTAAATGGATTTTATTGAAATAGCGGACGCTGTCAC
>JAAYGM010000208.1 GCA_012727735.1 Bacteroidales bacterium
GCCCTGGTTCTTTGAGGAGGTGAAGCACTTCCTGAACACTGGTGAGCATCTCCCCAAACACACCTTCCACTGGTACCTCGCTCTTTTGAAGGAGCAGATCATGCAGAGCGTGGAGCGGATAGATGAGCACCGGGGCATCCTGCACAACCGCCGTCATCTGGCATCTACGCCACTGTTCAAAGGGATCCCTGATTTTAAAGCCACACGCATTGCCATGCTCAGGGCCGACACGCTGGAGGAGCTCTTCAGGATCATGGATGATATCCCTGAGAAGTTTGATGTGTCGTAGGCAATACCATTCCGTGGTAACAACAAAAAAATAGGGTGAACCGGTCAGGTTCACCCTATTCACTTTGATGGCTGAAATGTTTATTTCTTCATCAGTTTTTTAATTGCATCACCCCTCACATCATCCTGCATATCGAAACGGTGTGGTGTCAGCATCCGTTCAGTCATATTGCGATCAACCTGAGATGAACGGAATGGTGTGGAGACTCTTGCCGAGCGGGTTGTACTTGTTGTACCGGTAATCAATGAGAGTGCCTTGGCAAGCATCGGGTCATTACTGTCACCGTAAGGATAGAGGTAGAGATCTTCGAACTCATCCACCTCGTAATCTGGTGTGAAGCCGGCGGTGAAGTCAGATTCCCCTATATTGTTAAAATATTTAACGACAATAGGTTGTAACCCCCATTTATTATTTGGCTCATCCTCTTCATAAAGAGTGATTGAGCCAACATTTTTACCGTAGGTAGTTTCTCCAATGATTGTTACATCCATATAGGGTTTTAACCCATTGATTACAAACTCACTGGCTGAAGCAGTCCAGTTACTAGTTAGCACGTAGAGGCGTGGAAGGTTCAGTGCTGGTATCGAAATGGTGGTCCCTTGAACACGGTCAATAAAAAAATCTTTATTGTAGTCGGAACCATATTCTCT
The DNA here is from genome assembly GCA_012727735.1 of Bacteroidales bacterium. Lineage (GTDB taxonomy): Bacteria > Bacteroidota > Bacteroidia > Bacteroidales > Dysgonomonadaceae > Proteiniphilum. The sequence continues at coordinate 940 of JAAYGM010000208.1, forward strand.
TTTCAGTTCGCTATGTACTATTGAATTGTACTGAGATGTGACAAGTGTTTTTTTTGTGGAACGATCTTTAACCAGTGCACTGGCAAGAGCAATTGCAGACGATACAGCTCCTCCACCGTTATAACGAAGATCGAGCACCATCTCATTTATTCCCTGAGATTTCATCGTGCTCAACTTCTGCATCAATAGTTTGTCGTAACTGTTCGAATCATCTCCTTTGTCACGTGCAAAGAAATGATAGACTAAATACCCAATTTTTTTGTTTCCTTTAGTGATCACCTTATCATAATAGACAGGATTCTCCGCATATTTCGCATGCATTTGAAGGTTCACATCTCCAGATCCTTTTAAATAATAATCGCCGGTACTGCTATTGAGAGTCCAGTCTGCTAGGCTTAAAGTTTTGCTTCCTGAACCACCAAATAGTTCGCGATAATTATTAGGGGTGATATTCTGCCCATCAATTTTTGTAACCCATCTGCCCCTTTTGAGACCCTTTGCTTCGGCATCTGTTCCCGGTCGGGGGTAAAGCACCAAGGCGTAATATTGTGCCCCGCTTTCATCTGTACGCACAAATATATATTCAAATCCAATTTCATCTGAAACGACACCACTTAGACTCTCTTGTAGTTCAAGATAATTGTCCTGAATCCATGAAAACCTATCTCCTTCGGGATTTGAAGCAGCATTATAGGTATTCAGGATGGAATAAAAAAAGCCTTCGGGTGATAATGAGTAATTTGGATTTTCGGCAAGTTTGTGGTTCCAAAGATAATATGTATACAAGTTTTCAAAGATCCAGTTATTGACGGGATTTAAGGACTGAGAATTATGAACGATTGCTTCACCGCTAACGGTTGCATTTTCGACAAATAGCTGCAGACCGTTTCTTAAAGTTGCATCAGCAGTGGGTGGATCTGTAGAATGATCAATATTGGCCAGTACACTCTCCTTGTAACCTGAGCTGTATCTGAGAGTGAAAAAATTATTTTCACCATTAATATTATATGACGCAGTTCTGATATTGCCTTTGTTTGTAATGCGAATTACATCATCAGAGGGATTTAAAAGTTCGTACAGCAAAATGCTTTCATCAGATAATCTTCGTATTGCAGTTGTACCATTCAGATCGGTAATAATAACTGCTTTAAGTGATTCACTAAAACCAGAGTCAAAAAATAATTTGAATGTACTGGAAGATTGTTCATAACTGCTTGAGCTGTAGTTGCCCTTTTCATTGAAAAGGATCTCTCCCGCTTCACTTGCATCTTTCACATGAATGTGTGTACCATTTTTAAGAGTGACTTCAGCTGTTGTGGGACTGACAGTGCTATTGAAAAGAGCATCCAGGATTTCTGTTTCTCCATTTTCATAAGTGACAAGGAATACTTTTTCAATTGGATTAAACGAGGCACTGATTATTTTCTCATTGAATCCTCCAGGCCCATTATCTATGCAAGATTGGAACAAAAAGAGAAGAGTAGCAAGTAATATGTAAGATGTATGTTTCATTTAAAAAATATGAATGCACAATTTAAGAGTAAATATAATATGGAAATAGTCTGGATGAATGATATTTTTAAAAATTTAACATCCCTTTTCCCTGGCGAATAATCTCCGGCTCTACGGAAGTACAGTCTACTACTGTGGATGCTTCGGTACCTCCAATCCCTCCATCGATCACGATCTCGGCTATGTGGCCCCACTTTTCGTGTATAAGATCCGGGTTGATGCTGTACTCTATCTCTTCATCCTCATCTTTTACCGATGTGCTCAGTACCGGGTTACCCAGCTGAGACACGATCTCACGGATGATATTATTGTCGGGAACACGGATGCCGACGGTTTTTTTATTCTTGTATATTTTTGGTAGCGAGGAGGTGGTGGGCAGGATAAAGGTGAACGGTCCCGGCA
>JAAYGM010000023.1 GCA_012727735.1 Bacteroidales bacterium
CTCAGAAGACCTTCTCCTGGTCGAGACAGAACAGGGATGCCCATCTCTTCATTTCCAGTATCCGGAAAAGGGATGAGCGCACAGAAATCCATTACTCTTTTCTGAATTTCGACTACTCTTTTGTCATCCCCTTCACCGATGAGGCATCTATTGAGAATGCCATCAACTGTCTGGCAGTGGCACTCTATCTGCATGTCTCACCGATGGATATCTCCGTGAGAATGATGCTGCTGGAGCCGGTCGCCATGCGGCTCGATCTGCGTAAGGGGAAACGGGACTGCCTGATAATCAATGACAGTTACAATTCCGATATCAACTCCATCAGGATAGCGCTCGATTTTCAGCAACAGCGAAAAATGGACCGTCCGTTAAAGAAGACGGTGATCCTCTCCGACATCCTTCAGACCGGGGTATCACCCAGATCACTTTACAAAAAAGTGGCAGGGATGGTTGAACAGAGCGGGATAAAGAAAATAATCGGGATAGGGCAGCATATCTCGGCGAATGCCGATCTGTTCACCATGCCGGAAAAGATGTTCTATGCAACGACTGAGGACTTCATCCTGTCGGGTAAATGGAAAGCGTTCCACCAGGAGCTGATCCTGTTGAAGGGTGCCCGCAGATATCATTTCGAGAAAATCAGCGCTCTCATTGAGGAGCGTATTCATGAAACGATGCTGGAGGTAGATCTGGATGCGGTTGTGCACAATTTCAACTTCTATAAATCGCGATTGCAACCCGGCGTGAAGCTCATCTGTATGGTGAAGGCAAACGGTTATGGCGCAGGTGCTGTGGAGATTGCCAAGACGCTGCAGTATCACCGGTGCGACTATCTGGCCGTGGCTGTGGCAGAAGAGGCGGTCCTGCTCAGAAATGAAGGGATCTCTCTCCCCCTGATTGTGCTTAACCCTGAGGTGAACGGTTTTGAAGATCTCCTCACCAACGATCTGGAGCCCGAGCTCTACAACTTCCGTATCCTTGAGGCTTTTATCAAAGAGGCAGAAAGAAGAGGGATAACCGATTATCCCGTACACCTGAAAATTGACAGCGGCATGCACCGCCTCGGTTTTCTACCTGAGCAGATTCCTGCGCTGGTGCAGATGCTCAAGGCACAGAAAGGGTTGAAGGTCCGTTCGGTCTTCTCTCATCTCTCGGCAAGTGAAAGCTGGCATTTCGATGATTTCACGCACCAGCAAATGGAACGGTTCAATCGTGCGGCAACGGAGATTGAGGCAGGATTGCAATACAAGCTTTTCAAGCATATTCTCAACTCTGCCGGGATGGAGCGTTTTCCTGAAACAGAGTGGGATATGGCCCGTCTGGGTATCGGTCTATACGGTATCAGTGCCAGTGGACTGAGTGGTCTGAAGAACGTCTGCACACTGAAGACAACCATCTTGCAGATCAAACAGGTCGCCTCGAACGAGACCATCGGCTACGGAAGAAAAGAGAAACTGGAACGTGATGCACGTATTGCTACCATCCGTTTTGGCTATGCCGACGGACTGGACAGGCAGTTCGGCAACAGGAGAGGGAAAGTGCTTATCAACGGTCATCCGGCACCCATCGTGGGTAACGTCTGCATGGACCTGACCATGGTCGATGTGACAGATATACCGGCCAGTGAAGGTGATGCCGTCATTCTCTTTGGTGAAGGGCTTTCAGTAATAGAGCTTGCCGACAGCATCGGGACCATACCTTATGAGATCCTCACTTCCATCTCTCCGCGTGTGAAACGTATCTATATCAAAGAATAAAACTCTGCTGAAGATCCTGCTCCGTTCACCCTCCGGCGCATACAGGATTCAATATCTCCCTGCCATCTTTAATTAACAATTCCATTATATCACAAAAAAAAGCATCCCGATCGTTATGATCGGGATGCTTTATATTATTGTCTATCTCTGTCTGTTAGTCTACAAAGAAGATAGCAACACGGTTCCAGTCGTTTTCTGCATATGGCTGTACGGTATCACCCTTCCAGTCAATTGAGATACGATCGCTGTCGATTCCGTATTCGCTGGTCAATGCATCAGCAACGGCTCTTGCACGTCTTTCAGAAAGTGCGAAGTTGTAATCGGGTGTTCCTGTTTGTGCATCTGCATAAGCAATGATGTTTACTTTTGCATTTTCGTTGGCTTTCAGGTATTCAGCAGTGTTGTAAACGCTAACCTGTTGTCCTCTGTCAATTGTTGACGAGTTGATGCGGAAGAATACTACGTTTGGAACGTATACACCTTCAGAAACAACAGTCTGTACTTCAGGACACTCGGGGCAAGACTCTGGTCTCAGGCTCAACTCTTCGTTTTCAGCACGAAGTCTGTTGATCTGGCTGTTCAGGTCGTTGATCAGGTTGTAGTCCATCAGCTCAGCAGGTGTGAAACCTTGTTTGCCGCCTAAACCGAATTTGAATCCGGCAGTACCGGTGAAGAGGCCATCATATCCGATATATTCTCCAATTCCGGGGCTTGTTCCGTCGAAACCGGCATCAGTAAGTCTGAAACCTAATTCAACGAACAGTGCTACACTGCTTGAAAACTGAAAGTTGTTGATCAAACCTACATTATAAGTCAGCGTCTGGTTTTGATTCTTGAACAGATCATTGTCAGGATAAGGTTTTTTCCAATCGTCATTCAAACCGTACATGTAACCAATACCGATGTAAGGTATAAGGCTATAAACCCTGTCTGGATTATAGGTACCCCATGCATTGATCACGTTGTACA
>JAAYGM010000024.1 GCA_012727735.1 Bacteroidales bacterium
ACACCTTCAATGCTTCCGTCTCCTGCATTGGGTTATAGGTGTGCCACACCGCATGGGAAAGTTGGTTGTCCATTGCGATGCCTTTAAGGTCTATCACGGGTTGCAGGGGCGCAGGTATCTCCTGCAGACGGGGCTGTATATTCAGATCGAAAAAACGGTTCAGGTTTTCCACGCTCATGCGGGTGGCTGTCCACTTGCCGTCGGCCGAATAACCGGCAATATGGGGTGTGGCAATATCTACCAGTTGAAGCAGCGCTCTGTTGATCTCCGGTTCATCTTCCCAGCAGTCTATGACAGCACCTGAAACGGAGCCGGCCTGCAGCGCTGTTGTCAGTGCACGGTTGTCGATGATTCCCCCTCGTGCTGCGTTGATGATCAGAGGTTTTCTGCTCAGATGCGCAAAAAAATCAGCATCGACCAGATGGTGGGTTTTATAGATTCCTGATTTTGTCAGTGGGGTATGAAAGGTGATGATATCTGCCTCCCTCATGATGGTACTGATATCTGTGAAAATGGTGCCATCTCCTTCTTCTGCCTCTCTGGGAGGGTCGTTTAACAGCACGTTCATCCCCAGCTTCCTGCAAGCAGCCTCCACCTTGCTCCCCACATTACCTACACCTACGATCCCGATGGTCTTCTCCTTCAGGTTGAAATGTTGCTTATGGGCAAGGTATAGCAGGGAGGCGGTGACATACTGTTCTACCGAGGCAGCATTACAGCCCGGTGCTGTTCTCCAGGCAACACCGTTGGCATTGCACCAGGCGGTATCGATATGGTCGAAGCCGATGGTGGCAGAGCAGATGAGCTGCACCCTGCTGCCTGAGAGTATCTCTTCACCGAAATGGGTCACTGTACGCACGATCAGGGCATCTTTCTCCCTGATGGTCTCCCTGCTGAACAGGTTGCCGGGAAGGTACTCCACCTCTCCGAGCTGTTCGGCCACACCCCTGAGGTAGGGGATATGTGCGTCTGCCAGTATCTTTAACTTCATTGCCTGCCTGATATATGTGCATCCATCGCCATGGCAGCTTTCCTGCCATCACCCATGGCGAGGATCACCGTCGCTCCACCCCGTACGATATCGCCACCGGCAAAGATCATATCGTCAGCGGTCTGCATGGTCTCATTGTTGACGACGATGGTTCCCCAGGAGGTCACTTCCATCCCCGAGAATGTTTGTGGTATCAGTGGGTTGGGGGAGACACCCACACTTACGATCACCTCATCCACCTCCAGCCAGACTGTCTCACCTTCGATGGCGACGGGACGGCGGCGCCCCGACTGATCAGGCTCGCCCAGCTCCATCCGCTGAAGCTGCATTCTCTGTACCCGTCCACGTTCATCCCCCTCATAACGAAGCGGGTTATGCAGCGTGTAGAAATCGATCCCTTCTTCTTTGGCATGTTTGATCTCTTCCACCCGGGCAGGCATCTCCTCCTCAGAGCGGCGGTAGACAATCATCGCTTTCTCGGCACCCAGCCGGCGCGCTGTACGTACCGCATCCATGGCGGTGTTGCCGCCACCGATCACGGCTACCCTCTGCCCCTGGTAGACGGGGGTGTCACTCTCCGGATCGGCTGCCTGCATGAGGTTCACACGTGTGAGGTACTCGTTGC
>JAAYGM010000209.1 GCA_012727735.1 Bacteroidales bacterium
AAATATTTGAAAATGATTATTCTTTTAGTTCTCAGTTTTAGTTCTCAGCAATTAGTTGTAAGCTGTAAGCTCTTTTGGTTCCTGGTTAATATATCGTGTTCAGCTTTCAGCTCCCGGTTTTCAGACCATAAATGTGAATTTCAAGCCTTGCAACCTTCCATCTGGCCAGCCGATTAACCTTGTAGCGTTAAATGAACCACTGCATGCTGCTCTCACCGGCATCGGCCACGAACGTGGTGGCACCGGCATAACGCAGGTGCGGATAATCGATCATCTCCTCTTTTTTGAACCCCATCAGGTTCATCGACATCTCGCATACCGTGATCTCCACTCCCAGATCGGCTGCCTCTTTGAACATCGCATCGAGTGACATCACATTCTGTTTCTTCATCAGGCTTTTAATCATCACCGGTCCCATGCCGCACATATTCATATTGGAGAGCTTCAGCTTGTTGCGCCCTTTGGGGAGCATCATGCCGAACATCTTCGAGATAAAATCTTTGTTTTTCGCCTTTTTCTTCGGATCACGTAGTGCGGAGAGTGCCCAGAACGAGAAGAAGAGCTTCACTTCAGAATCCATCGCAGCTGCCGCCAGTGAGATGATCATCGCTGCCAGGATCTTGTCCATATCACCTGATACGATGGCGATGGATAGCTGATCTTTTCTTGATTCTTCGAGGAGCAATGTTTTCGCTTTAATGTTCTCCAGCTCTTGTTGAAGCGCTTCCATTGAAAGGGGAGTAGATTTTTCCATAGATCGTCTGTATAAATTTGTAAATGAATAATATGCAAATTAAAGAAATAATTCTTCAATAATTTTTTTTTCTCTGGTGCATATTTTTACTTTAATTTGTGAGATATGTCACATCTTTCTCTAACTTTGTTGAAGTGATCAGTAACCAGATGAAATTGACAGGTTTAATTGAAAAGAAAGAATGAGAAACGAATGCATCGACTGTGACTGTGTGTTGAAATCCTCTGTAGAGCTGAAAGATTGCCAGATGGAGATGCTGGGCGGTCACCATGCGGTGGTGAAGTTCAGGAAAGGAGACCCGGTTATCAAACAGGGTGTGTTTTCAACGAATGTGATTTTTCTCCGTAAGGGGATGGCCAAAGTGCATATAACCGGTCCTTCACGAGAGCAGATCGTGCGTTTGGTGAAGGCTCCTACCTACCTTGGTCTTCCTACCACATTTGGCGATAAGATTAACCAGTATAGTGTGACCGCTGTGCTCGACTCGGAAGTCTGCTTTATCGATCTGGGTGTATTTAAGAAGTTGCTGAGTGAGAACAGAGAATTCAACAGCTACATCCTCCTGGAGCTCTGCAAGAGTGAGCTTGAGGCCTACCGGCGTTGTGCCAGCCGTACACAGAAGCAGATGCGGGGGAACCTTGCCGATGTGCTGCTTGAATTCTCGGAGCATCTTTTTGAGTCGGATCAGTTTACACTACCCCTCTCGCAATCAGATATAGGAAACTGGGTGGATGCAGGAAGGGAGAGCATCAACCGCGCCCTCTCGGAGTTTATCCAGGACGACATTATTGAAATGACGGGAAGAAAGGTGAAAATCACCAATAAAAAATTACTGAAAACCATCAGCCAGAATGGTTGAGATTATTGAATTTCCTGTTGTCCGGGTTGGTTGAGCAATAGATTTCCTCCATTCCTGACTCTTCCGTAAAGCGGCTACCCCAATCGTTCTATCTTCTCCAATCCGGTACGATCAATAATTTTTATACCCTTCCCCTCGAGCACAATTACCCCGTCTCGCTCAAACTCTTTCAGCAGTTTGATGGCGCTCTCGGTGGCCACGGAGGCGAAATTGGCCAGATCCTGACGGGAGAGGTGCCCGAAGATCTCCTGCCCTGTGAAGTCGTCGCCACTCAGGTAAAGCAGCGCAGAAGCCACCTTGCCCCGCATCTGCTTGTAAGTCATATTCCCGATGACGGTGAGCAGCTGTCTTTCGTTGCGGTAATTGCGTGAGGTGATGCGCATGGCGAACTCCGCGTTGCGCAGCAGCAGGGTCCGCATCTTCTCCCTGTCAATCATGCATACCTGCGTGTCGGTAAGTGCTACTGCCGAGGTGGCGTGAACCGTCTCTCCGAAAAGGGAGGAGAAGGCAAGGAAATCGCCCGCTTTGGCCAGTTGCAGGTTAAGCTGTTTTTCTCTTCCCGTTTGCAGATACACCTTTACCAGACCATCCATGATCAGCAGTACATGGGTCGAGAAAGCGCCCTGTTTGAAAAGGTTCTCCCCGGCAAGATAGGTCAGTTCCGTCTTTCCCGAACTGATCAGTTCCAGCTCTTCCGGTTTCAGGTCCCGGAAACAGGCTACCATCTTTTCGCAGTCATCCATCTCATCTTTCATTTCCTGGTTCATCACATGATATTTTTTTCAAAGATACAATCTTTTCCGGAAACTGATTTGCGTCAGCCCGGGAACTGATCAATTTCATCCTGTTGCATGGGGGATGTCATCCTCTTTTACTCGTTCTGCCGCTCATTATACCTTACCTTTGTATCCGGAAATAAATCTTTAAAACAACAATAAAATGAAGTACTTAAGAACAGGCATTCAGGAAATTGAAACAGCGGATGAATTACAGAAGATCATCAGCGAGAACGAAAATGTGATGGTGTGTTGCGGCCGTATGGGACCTATGTGTATCCCCGTATATGAGATTATGGAAGAGCTCGAGGAGGAGCGTCCCGGAGTGAAATTTTACTCTATGGCATTCGATAGCCCCGAGTCGGGCGTGATTCGCAATGCTCCCGAATGTCGCGGTTTTATGGGACTCCCATTCACCATGTATTACAAAAATGGTCAGGTAGCCAAGGCAACCACCAGCATTCAGGATATGTCGCAGATCACTGCTAATCTCGATCAGTATCTTGCATAAGCGAGACGATCAATGAAAAATGATGTGGGGAATGCTGCTTTTATGGCGTGTTTCCCGCATCTTTTGAAGAGATAGGGTAACCATATCCGGCCGACATGAGATTGTCGTGATGGAAGGTTACCGTTTAAATAAATAGCCAAAGAGCGAAATAATGGAAAAGATATATGATGTGATGATATTTGGAGCCGGTGCAGCCGGACTCTCAGCGGGGATCTATGCTTCCCGCGGTAAGCTCGACACGCTGATACTGAGTGAAGGGGTGACCGGTGGGCAGATGGTGCTGACGAACGAGATTGCCAACTACCCGGGTGTGGAGACAGTGAAAGGGTATGAACTGGCGGACAGCATGAAGCGGCAGGTGAAGAGTTTTGGTTGTACGTTGAAGACCAATGTGAAAATCAAGGAGTATCGTCTTTCCGACGAAATTAAGGAGGTAGAGCTCGGGGACGGAAGAGTTTTCCGCGCGAAAGCAGCGATTCTTGCCCCCGGTGGCAGGCCCCGCTCCCTTAACATCCCCGGTGAGAAAGAGTTTGAAGGACGGGGAATCTCCTACTGTGCCACCTGCGATGCCGATTTCTTCAAGGACAAGAGACTGGTCGTGGTGGGAGGCGGTAATTCCGCCCTGGAAGAGGCGGTAACGCTCACTCATTTCGCATCTCATGTCACCATCGTGCATCAGTTCGACCATTTTCAGGCTTTTGCGCATGCGGTGGAGGAGGCGGAACGCAATCCAAAAATCAGTTTTATCATGGAATCGGAGCTGAGAGAATACAGCGGTGGAGAGACGCTGGAGAAAGTGAAGATTGAGAACCTCAGGACTGGAGAGGTCTCTGAGCTGGAGACCGATGGTGTTTTTGTCTTTATCGGTTATATTCCCAATACGGAGGCATTCAGAGATTTCGTGGAGACCAACCAGAACGGTGAGTTTGTTGTGGATCCGTTAATGAAGACCAGCCTGCCGGGCATCTATGCTGCCGGCGACTGTGTGGCAAAACGCTATCGTCAGGTGACCACCTCCGTGAGCGACGGTACAATTGCAGCACTTAGTGCAACCGAATATATCCGTACAAAAAATTAAGCAAAAAAACGGACAAAAAGAAAAGAGGCCACCTCGAACGAGAAGGCCTCTTTTGTATTGGTTAACGTGGTACCAGTGATAAGGTAAAAAAGATTGTTTTAGGTTATCGATGCAAAGATAACGGACTAATTTGAATGTGCAAAATAAATAAACATATTATAAAACATAGTTATTAAGCATCTTATTTTGTCTGATTTCTTTATCGCTCTGTTGTATTGACCATTGCATCTGAATAGAAAAAGAGGGTAGAATCGTGATTCTACCCTCTTTCGTTGTTTCTTTGAGAAAACTATTTTCTGATACCCAATTCTTTGATGATTGCACGATATCTTTCAATATCTGTTTCAATCAGGTAATCGAGTAAACGACGACGTTTACCCACCAGGATTCTCAATGCTCTTTCCGTGTTATAATCTTTTCTGTTTGACTTTAAATGACCAGTCAAATGCGAAATACGGTATGAAAACAATGCTATCTGCGCTTCAGGTGAGCCAGTATCAGTGTTAGACTTTCCGTGTTTTGCAAAGATTTCTTTCTTTTTGGTAGAATCTAAATACATACTTGTTTGTAAAATATTACGTTTAAAAAAACTTTTGGGAGGCAAAGATACGCCTAAATATTCTAATTACAAACAGTTTTCTCTTTTTATTCACTACGCCTTCTTAATTTACCACTCAATCGTTTAATCGCATCTGTGATCTGCTGATCTGGTTCAATCACATTGTATTCACCCCAGAAGTTGGGATCCATGAAATATTCCACCCGCTCAGCAATCACATCGGTGGAACGGATACGTTCGCTACGGGGGAACTTCACCACATTATCGTTGTACCTGTCAGTGGTGGCTATTTCCGAACCAATGGTGTATGATGTGGCGAACAGTCCGAAAAACCGGTTGGTCCATCTCACACGGAATCCAACCTCGGTGCTGCTGTAGTTGAAATACCATTTCCCGTCATTCTCAATGTAATCAACCACATAATGCGCTTCTTTCACCTCAACACGCATTTTCCGGGGTTTTCTTCTGATAAAAATAGAGGATGCATCTTTCCGGTCTTCCACGTTCATATTGAACTCCATGCGGGCAAAGGCAAGTGATTTGGCGTCAAGGTAAATTTGTCCACGGAAGAGAATCTCTTCTGTACCGGCAATCGGATTGAATGAGATAATATAGTGTGGTTTATTGTTGATGTTGATCAGGCCATCGATATGAAAACTGTATTCAGCCCCGTCAGTACCGAAGACCACCTCCGGGTTTTTGGCAATGTCAAGCATGAGGGCATCACTGATGCCTCCCTGAAACTTCAGCAAAACCGTATCGCGGGGAGAGATGTCAGTCGCTTTTCTGCCAATATAAATCCTCGCCTGATCATTACCGTAAGACCTGTAGGATGCTTTGTAAACATCCAGCACAGCCTCTACCAGAGAGATGTAGTTAGATCCCTTCTCTATCGATTCGCGATAGAACGCAACCATCATATTGGGGTTGGATGGGTAATTCTCCGGAATACGTTGCAGGGCTTCACGCACTAAATTGACCCCGTCACCCGAAACGACCAGGATCTCACTTAATTCGATGGGTGATGCCTGCAGAACGATATGATTGTTCGGGCTATCGATCAGTGTGTTGATCGGTATCTCCATGTTCTCGTATCCCAGATGGCGGATGACCAGCTTAGAATTCTCTGCCGAGGCAGGAACGCGTATGGAAAAATAGCCATCCTGATTTGTTATACTCGATACATTTTCATTTTGTACCGAGATGCTTGCATTTACCATCGGCTGGTTCGAGTCGCCGCTCAGGACCCTTCCTCTCAGTACCAGCGTAGGGTTTTGCTGTTGTTCGATATTTCCTGAAAAGAGGTTCAGGCTGCAGGAAAGGTAAAATAACAGTAGAATGACCGGGACGTTTTTCATACGATTATTTTTATTTAAAAGTGTAAGGAACATTCAGATGCAGTGATGACCGGATAATATTTCATGTTTTCAGAGGGCGCAGAAAGACTGTTTCGGGTGAACGCATGATAAAGTGATGTGATCATATATGTGATGAGTCAACTGCTCCTTTCATCAAATATATGGATGTTTAAGAGCGGCTTTTGTACAATATACAAAGGAAACAAATTGCATTATAATTACAAATTATTGCACAAAATTTAACTTAGTTTTCGTTTTCTGCCGGAGGAGGTGTTTAAAAACGGAGTGATCGGGTGAAATTACCCATGAGTGCATTTAAAACCGCAATAAATATTTAAATTTGTATCTTAATAATCAAACAGTGAGGAAATGGTTAAGAGATACGATTTTCTGGTGATTGGTTCCGGTATTGCCGGAATGAGCTATGCGCTGAAAGTGGCAAAGCATGGTAAGGTGGCGATAGTGGCAAAAAACTCACTTGAGGATGCCAATACATATTATGCTCAGGGTGGTATTGCTTCGGTAACAAATCCATGGGATAATTTCGAGAAACATATCTCCGACACGCTGGATGCCGGTGGCGGACTGTGTGATGCCCGGGTGGTGGAGAAGGTGGTGCGGGAGGCTCCTGCCCAGATAAATGAGCTGATCAGCTGGGGTGTGGATTTCGATAAAGATGAGAAGGGCAACTTCGATCTTCACCGCGAAGGGGGCCATTCAGAATTTCGTATACTCCATCACAAGGACAGTACAGGTGCTGAGATACAGGTCAGCCTGATCGATACCATCCGCAATCATCCGAATATCGATGTGTATGATAATCACTTTGCCATTGAGATTCTCACACAGCACCATCTGGGGCAGGTGGTGACACGGCATACACCCGGTATTGAGTGTTACGGTGCTTATATTCTCGATCAGGAGACCAACGAGATCGAAACATTTCTTTCGCGTGTAACGATGATGGCTACCGGCGGTATCGGTTCTGTATATCAGACAACGACCAACCCGCTGGTTGCCACAGGAGATGGTATCGCCATGGTCGCGAGAGCCAAGGGAGAAATAAAAGGGATGGAGTTTGTGCAGTTTCATCCCACAGCGTTGTATCATCCTGGTGCAAGACCCTCATTTCTCATCACGGAAGCGATGCGTGGTTATGGCGGCGTACTGAAGACGGTCGACGGCAAGGAGTTTATGCATAAGTATGATGAGCGTGGATCGCTGGCTCCGCGTGATATTGTTGCCCGTGCCATCGATTCGGAGATGAAGGAGCGTGGAGATGATCATGTCTACCTGGATGTGACACATATGCATCCGGAGGATACCAGGGCCCATTTCCCGGGAATATATGAGAAATGCCTCTCGTTTGGAATTGATATTACCAGAGATATGATTCCTGTTGCTCCCGCAGCCCATTATCTCTGTGGAGGCATCAGGGTGAATATCGACGGGAAAACGAGCATCGGCCGTCTCTACGCCAATGGTGAGTGTGCCTGTACGGGACTTCACGGTGCGAACAGGCTGGCATCGAACTCACTCATCGAAGCGGTGGTCTTTGCTGATGCAGCAGCCAAGCACTCCCTTCCTCTTTTCAGCCAATATCCGTTCAGGGAGGATATCCCTGCATGGAACGCGGAAGGAACCACCTCGCCGGAAGAGATGGTACTGATCACCCAGAGCTATAAGGAGGTGGGGCAGCTGATGTCATCTTATGTGGGTATTGTGCGCTCTGATCTTCGTCTGCAACGCGCGATGGACAGGCTGAACATCCTCTACCGTGAGACCGAAGATTTCTTCCATCGTTCTGTGGTGTCACGTGATATCTGTGAGCTGCGTAATATCATCAAGGTGGGATATATGGTGATAAAACAGGCAATGGCGCGCAAGGAGAGCAGAGGACTGCATTTCACTGTTGATTACCCGTTCAGGGATCCCAATTCAGTACTTTAACGATAAGAGAGATTGAAAAAAACAATCAACATAAACGGGGAATTAATTGATTTGTCCACACCCAGGGTGATGGGGATTGTCAATATCACACCCGATTCTTTCTACTCAGGCAGCAGAAAGCAGTCGCAGGGGGAGATCGTGGCCAGATGCCGTCAGATCCTCGATGAAGGGGGCACGATGATAGACATAGGAGCACAATCAACCGCCCCCGGTTCTCCTTTTCTTACAGCAAAGGAGGAGGCTGAAAGGCTGATGCCTGCACTGAAGACCATCCGTAATGCGTTTCCTTATGCCATCCTCTCGGTTGATACTTTTCATGCAGATGTAGCAAAACAATCGGCAGAGGAGTTCGGAGTGAACATCATCAATGATATTTCGGGCGGGTTGTTCGATGACCGCATGTTTGGCGTGATGGGGAAGCTCAATATTCCCTATATTCTCATGCACATGCGGGGTGTACCGCAAACAATGCAGCAACTGACCAGTTACGATAATTTTATTCAGGATATCTTCTTTTATTTCTCTGAAAGGAAGGCACGACTGAATCTGCTTGGCGTGAACGATGTGATTATTGATCCCGGTTTTGGCTTCAGTAAAACCCTGGAGCAAAACTATGAATTGATGGCTTATCTGAAATATTTTCATATCTTTGATGAACCGATTCTGGTAGGGATATCGAGAAAATCGATGATCTACAAGCTGCTTGGATCCTCACCGGAGGAGAGTCTTAACGGGACATCCGCACTCAATACCGTTGCACTGCTTTCCGGAGCTGCTATCCTGCGTGTGCATGATGTGAAAGAGGCCGTGGAGTGTGTGAAAATAGTGGAGAAGTTGACCGGATTCGAGAAATAATCATATGAACAATTAAAATATGTTTGCGCATTTCGGAATAAAGGATTTCATTGATGTAGTGCTGGTCGCTTTACTCCTGTTCTATCTGTTCAGGCTGGTGAAGATATCGGGGATGCGTCCCCTGTTTGTTGGAATCCTTGTTTTCATGTTGATCTGGATTCTTGTCTCCCGTGTTTTCAACATGGTGTTACTGGGGTCCATCCTCAACCAGTTTGTGAGTGTGGGGCTCTTTCTGCTGGTTATTCTCTTTCAGGATGAAATCAGGCGTTTTCTGATGTCTCTCGGGTCAAAGAAGGGATGGAATTTTATCTCGAAACTGTTTTTTCCCAGCGATCATCAGAAGAATGACAACTCCTACCTCACGGCTATCGTGCTGGCCTGCATGAACATGTCGAAAACAAATACGGGAGCACTGATTGCCATTCAGGGTGATATTCACCTTGGGTTATATGAGCAGACCGGTGAGATTGTAAATGCCGAAATATCGTCACGCCTCATCGAGAACATCTTCTTCAAGAACAGCCCCCTGCATGACGGGGCGATGATTGTTGTTGGGAAAAAAATCAAAGCTGCGGGATGTATCCTGCCCATCTCTCAGAACCCTAATATCCCGAAGCACCTGGGGTTAAGGCACAGAGCCGGGCTTGGGATATCACAGGAGACAGATGCCAAGGTAATCATTGTTTCTGAAGAGAGAGGTAAGATATCATTTGCCTCCCAGGGAAGACTGAAAATGAATATCTCTCCTGAAGACCTTCAGCGACTCTTATTGATAGAGGATTAACGCATAATGATTTTAAAAGAACTCTCCATAATCAATTACAAGAATCTTTTGCAGGCAGAGCTGCAGTTCTCGCCAAAGATCAACTGTTTTATAGGCAATAACGGCATGGGGAAAACCAACCTGCTGGATGCGGTTTATTACCTCTCGTTCTGTAAAAGTTATACCAATCCCATCGACTCCCAGATTATCAATCATGAGGCAGATGTCTGTATGCTGCAGGGGAGATATGAGTTTGAGGATGCACGAAAAGAGGAAGTATACAGTGGTATACGGCGACGGCAGAAGAAGCAGTTCAAGCGTAACAAGAAGGAGTATGAACGTCTTTCAGACCATATCGGGCTGATACCACTTGTGATGATTTCTCCGGCCGATAATGAGCTGATTACCGGTGTCAGTGAAGGGAGGCGTAAATTCATGGATCTGGCCATCTCACAGTTCGACAAGGAGTATCTGCGTGCGCTGGTGAGATATACAAAAGCCTTGCAGCAGAGGAATGTGTTGTTGAAGAACGGGGATGATCAGATCGATATCACACTGCTCGAACTATGGGAGGAGCAGATGATTGATGATGGGATCTTCATTCACCGGCGACGAAAAGATTTTATTGATGCGTTCACACCTATTTTCAATGATTTTTATACACGTATCAGTCAGTCGGGTGAGAAAGTTTCTTTCGATTATATCTCTCAGCTCAATGATGCCGATTTCCGTGAGACGCTTCAGCGAAACCGCCAGCGCGATATCGCTATCGGCCACACCACCACGGGCATCCATCGTGATGAGCTGGAGATGCTGCTCGATGGCTTTCCCATTAAAAAAGTGGGGTCGCAGGGTCAGAACAAAACCTATTTCGTGTCGCTGAAGCTGGCACAGTTTCATTTCCTGTTGAAGACAGGGAATACCACCCCCATCTTATTGCTGGATGATATTTTCGACCGGCTGGATGCCAACAGGGTGGAAGAGATAGTGAAGCTTGTTTCCGGCCCTGAATTCGGGCAGATCTTCCTGTCGGATACCAACAGGGAGTCACTCGACAGAATCCTGGAACGAACAGATAACAATGCACATATCTATTCTGTGATTGACGGAGAGATAAACCTGATGACTGAATAAAGCAGTATGTTGAAGAAAAATGCACAACCCCTGTCTGAGGCCCTTTCGGACTTTTTCGATGAAAACAGTACCCTGAGGGTGAAGCTGGCTGAACAGCGTGCTGTCAGGGGATGGCGTGAGGTGCTGGGTGAGGGTGTTTCACAGTATACCAGGAATGTCTACTTCAGCCGCAATGTCCTCTATGTACAGCTCTCGTCGGCAGTGCTGAGGGCTGAACTGGTCATGAACAAGGAGAGTCTGATCAAGAAATTAAACGAACACGCCGGGTCTCCCATCGTACGGGATATCATATTCCGGTAGCTTGAGTTCAGTGAGAACCGTTTTTAAAAGAATGCCGATATGCCGAGGTAAAATCCGTCGGGATGAGGAGAGTTGTCATGTTGCACCAGGTCGTAGTTCAGTGTGATGTGCGACCTGCCTAATCGCAGTCCGGCACCCACCACCAGTGATGGAACCATTCCCCTGCTCAGCTCGTCGTTGTCTTTTGCCTTGTCAGTTAAAACCGACCTGATATAGTTTAATTCCGGTTGTGCGAATACGGTGATGAATCTTGCCGGGTAGAAGTACCCGAAGATGTTTGCGCCAAGCAGATTATTCCTGATGATGTGGGTGGGTAGCTCAGCTTTCGTATAATAATATTTGATCCCTGCTCCTGCCATGAAATAGCTATTAAACTGGTATCCCACCTGCGGGCCTATACCCAGCCGTGTATAATTCCTGCTCAGTGACAGGCCCAGATCGGCTCCGAAACGCAATTTGCTTTTATCGAATATTGCAGGTCTCTCATCTGTGATGGATCTTCTTCGTGGTGTGATTGACACAGGCTCGCCAGTGCTGCCCTGAGGTTGCTGATGACGATAGATATTCCTTTCATCATTGGGGGAGACCCTGATGGTGTCGTAGGTGATCACTTGTCCTGAAACCATCAGCGGCAACAACAAGAGCAGAAGAAAGCTGCATTTTTTCATAATGAGACAGTTTAATGATGGTCTGGAGGTGCTTTCTCATGTATCGTGCATATCTAAACCTTCCTATTGACATGGCAAAAAAGAATAGGTTTAAAACAGAAAAAAAGAAGTTGAAAATATATCAACTTCTTTCCTCTCTCTTATTGAAGTAAATAAGATTATTCTGTAGGCACTCCTTCTTCCGTTGCCGGCTGTGCAGGCATTTGTGAAGGGATGGGCATGCTGGGTGTTACGTCAGGTGCTGTTGACGGGTTGAGTGGTGCAGGTTGTTGTACTTCCACCTGTGATTGCGGCACATTGGAGTTGGAGGCTGTGAATTTAGCCGTTAAGATGCTCAGGACAATCATGATGCCCGCCAGTGTCCAGGTAAACTTCTCCAGGAAATCGGTTGTTTTCCGTACACCCATGATCTGGTTTGAAGATGAAAATCCGCTTGCCAGGCCTCCACCCTTCGATTTCTGTACCAATACGGCAAGAATCATCAGTATGGATGCAAGGAGAATGAGGATTGTAATAAAAATATACATATCTTATTTGTTTTTATTCTTTTCGTTAATAATCAGATATTCAAGAAAGCGAATTTGGTCGGCAAAGTAAACACTTTTTTTTGGAAAATTCAAACTTAATCGTTTAATAATTGTGAGTGCCTGTGAATATTTTTTCTGCCTGATGTAGATCCGGGCCAGTGTCTCTGTCAGGAACTCACCTCCAATATTCATGTTGTCAGCACCTTGGCTGCCTGTGGTCGCAGCTGTTTCACCGGGTGTAAAAATTGTATCAGACGCTGCTTTCTCTATAAAAGCGTCGATGATATCATGATGCTGAAGTTTTTGATTATCTGTTAGATCGGTCTCTTTCTTTTCACCCAGTGACTCCAGGTAGGTGAGGTAGTCGGTTGTCACGATATTCAGGCCCGCATCATCGAGTGTGGTATCAGCCATCACGCTTTCAGGCAGCGAGGTGAGGAAAGAGTCAAGCAGCGCCTCTGTCCTGTCCCTGTTCGCAGCATGTGTTTCTTCAGGCTGTTCCAGGAAAGTGCGATAATCCTCTTTGTGGATCAGGTAGAACAGTTTTCTCCTGTCGGCACATAAAACAGCACTCTTGCCCAGTTCATCACCGTATCGCTCACTGTTGGTAAGATCCAGGTTTTTTGTGTATAGCAGACGACCGGTATGGAAGTAGGGGTAATCTTCCACTACTTTTTCCAGCTCTCCCAATGTTGACGCATCCATCAGCCCGGTGTCCCCGATCACTCTGTAGAGATTTTCCTTTTCCATTGAATTACCAGTTGGCCATGGTGGCGTTAAAGATCTGGTCTACAATTTCATCGATAAGTTCGTTAATCAGTTGATCCTGCACGCTGTCAAACACAGTGTTGCTTGGGAATGTGCGGTTGGCAGACAATCGTTCCTCAATTTCCGGAACATCCAGCTTATTATTCCGGAATCGCATTCTTACCGTTAGTGTCAGTTTTGTTTCGGAGGCGAATGCATCTTCCTGCACCGCCATGGGTGTAAGCTCGTACCCCACGATCTCACCCTCGATTTCCATGTCGGCATTCTGGCTTACCAGCTGCAACCGTGTATTGCGGGTGAACATATCTTTCATCTCCTCATTGAATCTTTGTTCGAGCGGCGGATAGACCAGCGGTGCCTGGTTGACAAAGTGGGCAATGGAGAGTGTTTTGGTGAGATCATAGTCAATGGAGGCCGTTCTGAATGTGTAAGACATTCTGCACGAGGTAACGACAAATATCATTGTGAAGATGAACAGGATCTTTTTCATAATTTTCAACCTTCCAGTCTGTATTCCTTAATTTTACGGTACAGCGTACGTTCTGAGATGCCTAAATCGTTGGCAGCGAGCTTCCTCTTGCCTTTATGACGCTCCAGTGCTTTTGCAATCATCTCTTTTTCAACCTCACTGATAGATAAAGCACTCTCCTCATATTCTGTGGCGTCCTGAATATCGTTTCTCTCCGTTTCGTCGATAGTGATTTTCTTCGGGAGTGCTTCATATTTCATGGGGACCGTGACGCGTGTGTGATCACCTGGAATGATCGATGAGGAGTGCATATCGGAAGGTGAGGGGTCATACGGTGCAGAATGGGGTCCCGACTCTTCCATGATATTCTTCACTACCTGCTTCAGGTCGGTGATATCCTTCTTCATGTCGAAAAGAACCTGATACAAAATCTCGCGCTCGTTGGCAAACGATTTATGCTCCGAATCCTGAAATTGTGATACAGAAACGGGAATCATCCCCACTTCGTTGTAGGGCAGGTATTTCTGGATAATATCAACCGTGATCACACGCTCCTGTTCAATGATGGAGATTTGTTCAGTGATGTTCTTCAGCTGCCTGACATTACCGGGCCAGCGATAGTTCTTCAATATCTCCCTGGCATCATCGGTGAGTGTGATGGGAGGCATCATATATTTCTCGGCACAGTCGCTGGTAAATTTCCGGAACAGGAGGGGTATGTCCTCTTTCCTGTCACGTAACGGCGGTATGCGGATGGGAACAGAATTGAGACGATAGTAGAGATCTTCGCGAAACTTCCCTTTCTCTACTCCCTTCACCATGTCCATGTTGGTGGCAGCTACGACCCGCACGTCACTCTTCTCCACTTTGGATGATCCCACCTTGATGAACTCGCCGCTCTCAAGTACGCGCAGCAGACGTGCCTGTGTGGACATTGGCAGCTCACCCACCTCATCGAGGAAGAGTGTTCCTCCGTCGGCCACTTCAAAGTACCCTTTGCGACTTCCTGTTGCACCGGTGAAGGAGCCTTTCTCATGTCCGAAAAGTTCAGAATCAATGGTTCCTTCAGGTATGGAACCACAATTGATTGCGAAATAGGGACCATGTTTGCGTTTGCTGTATTGGTGCACTATCTGCGGGAAATTCTCTTTTCCGGTACCACTCTCACCGGTGATAAGCACCGACAGGTCGGTGGGAGCCACCTGTAAAGCCACGTCAATGGCACGATCCAACTCGGGAGTGTTGCCAATGATTCCAAAACGCTGCTTGACTTGCTGTAAGGAGTGCTTTACCATAAATTAGCTGACTGATTTAATTAAGAATTCAAAGATAAGAATTTATTTACTTTTCACCTAAGAGATAGGTTCTCCCTTTCAGGAATTCACCCAATTGTAGGGTATCATCTCCGAAAGGTCTGATCTCTTCAGGTGTGATCGGATCACCCAGGGTTATGATTATCTCCTTACCCTTTTTGTTGTACAACTCGTGGCATAACCTGAGATTACGCACCTGCCATCCGAAGATCTTTGAAAAATAGAATGACCAGCTGTTGTGACCGGAGAAGTGCATTGGGATGACCGGTACTTTAAGCTTCTGGATTATTTTTAATGCTGCCGGCTGCCACTCCTGGTCCTCAATCACGAGCCTGCCATTCCTCAGATACATGTTCGAGACAGCCCCGGCAGGAAAAAACCCCATGGGATGACCTTGTCGTAAATGGGCAATGCTTTCCCGTATACCGGCGTATGTTATCCCCTTTTTATCGGAATTCTTCATCGGATTGACGGAGATGAAGTTTTCAGCCATGGTATCAATCAGGCTCAGAAAAACGTTTACCATCATTCTGTAGTTCTCCACACGGCTGCCAACGGTCTCAATAGCAGCTATCCCATCTATGTGCCCGTAGGCATGATTGGAGACAGTGATAAAAGGTCTCTCTTTGAATTCTTCCAGTATCTTTGCATTCCTGACACTGCGCGTTATTTCAAGCTTATCCAGCACATCCTTGCAGAATGCAGGCCCGGAAAGATGTTTGGAGCGGTCGTAGATCTCATTCGGAACATGCAGGGCCGATAATTTTATCCCCACGTCAATAATCCTGTCACCATGTCTCCCCCGGAAAATTGGGTGGAGTGTCCGGATGTCATCTCTACTTACCAGAATGCTTTTCATTTCACCTCAATCTTATTTGTTTATCTAACTCAAATGCCACGTCAGTAGAATGAAGTGGCAAATGAATGGTGAAGAAATATTGTAGTTGTGCTCTGTTTCTACGCAAGTTCATTGATGATCTCAATGATTTGTTTTCCTATCTCTTCTGCTTCGTTCTGCGAGTGTGCCTCTGAATAGATGCGAATGATTGGTTCTGTATTTGATTTACGCAGGTGCACCCATTTATCAGGGAAATCAATTTTCACACCGTCGATATCGGTCACCTGCTGGTCGCTGAATTTTTCTTTCATCTTCTCCAGTATGCCATCGGTGTCAATATCGGGTGTTAGTTCCACCTTCTGTTTGGCCATATAATAGAGAGGGTAGGATTGTTTGAGTTGTGACGGGCTCTTACCCGATTTAGCCATATATGTCAGAAACAGTGCGATGCCAACGAGAGCATCACGTCCGTAATGCGACGCAGGATAGATAATGCCTCCGTTTCCTTCACCGCCAATCACGGCATTAACCTCTTTCATTTTGGCGACCACATTTACCTCACCCACAGCAGCGGCCTGGTATTCTCCGCCTCTTTCGAGGGTGACATCCCTCAGTGCACGGCTTGAGCTGAGGTTTGAGACAGTGTTGCCCGGTGTGTGCTGGAGGATGTAGTCTGATACAGCCACCAGCGTGTACTCTTCACCGAAAGGTTCGCCGTTTTCGCAGAAAACAGCCAGACGGTCCACATCAGGATCAACGGCGAAACCTACGTCGGCTTTGGAGCTTCGTGTAAGCGAGGAGAGCTCTGTAAGATGCTGAGGCAGGGGTTCGGGGTTGTGGGAGAAATTGCCGTGGGGTGCACAGTGTAGCTTGAAGATTTCTTTCACACCCAAAGCGTAGAGCAAATCAGGGATGGCAATGCCGCCGACTGAGTTCACACAATCAATGGCAACACGGAAGTTGGCTGCTCTGATGGCATCCTTATCAACCAGTTCGAGAGATAAGACAGATTGAATATGTTCGTGGAGGTACTGTTTCTGGATGATTTTGCCCAGGTCGTCGACAGCTGAAAATGTAAAATCCTCATTGTCAGCAATGCGAAGAATTTCTGCTCCCTCCTCTGCATTGAGAAACTCTCCTCTGTTGTTTAAAAGCTTTAAGGCATTCCATTGTTTTGGATTGTGGCTTGCCGTGATGATAATCCCTCCGGATGCATTCTCTTTTGTGACAGCGATCTCCGTGGTAGGAGTGGTGGCCATTCCAATATCGGTTACATCACATCCCATACCAGACAGCGTGCCTGTGATGATGCGATGGACCATCTCTCCGGAGATACGGGCGTCCCGTCCAACAACAATCAGGGGTCTGATATCCTGGGTTGATATTTTGATGAATGTGGCGTAGGCAGCGGTAAATTTAACGATATCAAGCGGTGTGAGGTTCTCACCAGCTTCCCCGCCTATGGTTCCCCTGATACCGGATATGGATTTAATCAACGTCATAAGAATTCGTCTTTATCGGTTATTAATTGAGTCAAAGATGAGTCATTAAACAGGTGTTTTCAATTTTGTATCAACACCTGAGAAAGAAGAGGCCGTACAGTTAATAGCGACTCTCAAATTTATACAATACGCGGTCATAATAGGTGGGCTGATATTGTGATTTGTCGTATGATGAGCCCATGTCGAAGGGAACAATCATTTTCACTTTGCCGTTATGACCAACATAACCCAGGGGTACAATCCACCCCGGAGTACTGTAGCTTCCCTTGGTGTTCGAATTTACCGGGCCTATAAAAACAATTTCTTCAGGGAAGACACTGTTCATATTGGAATACCTTGTGGTATCACCTGTCATGAAATACTCCAATCCGCTAAACCGAACATAGACTTCTTCTTTCCACTGCAGATTCAGCGTGGTGTCACCTACTTCGATAATATTGAAGTAGACCCCGCTGTTTTTGTCTTTGTAAAAGTCATTGTCTCCAAACTGTCCATCTTCGGGGAACTCATCGAGGATGGTGAGATTGTGTTTTGATATGAACAGATCAATCGCTCTTGATTCATCTTTCAGGTAGTCTGCATATGTCTTTCGGTCCTGGCAGGAAGAGGCAAGGATCAGAAGAGCAAAGAGTGTTGTTGCTATAGCGATTATTTTTTTCATTTTCTTTGTCGAATAATTGGAATAAGGTACAAAAGTACACAATCTGCGGTAAAAAAAGAGCGATTGCACCGAAATAAACATTATCTATTCTTAAAAAACAGGTTATTGCTCACCGTTCGCCTCCTTTAGTTTCTGCTCATACTTCTTCAGTCCCATGGAGTAAGTGCGGAGCGCATCTTCATAGGTGCCGTAGAATTCACCCCCTGAGGCATTCAGGTGACCACCTCCGTTAAAGAACTCTGCAGCAAACTCATTGCAGGGGAATGTTTTTTGTGAACGGAAAGAGAGCTTGATCAATCCCTCATCCTCGCGGATGAAAGTAGAAAAAATAATATTCTTGATGCTGAGTGGATAATTCACGAATCCTTCGGTATCCCCTTTGCTGTAACGAAAGGGAGACTGATCGTCCCTGGAGAGGTGAATCAGTGCCGAGTGCAATTCGGGATAGACCTCCATGCGCTGCGACAACGTGAACCCCAGTAAGCGAAAACGATCTGCGGAGTAATTGTGGAATACCTGTGAATAGATTGCATCTTTATCCACATTTTTACGTAACAGCAGACTGATGATCTCGAAAATCTCCGGTTCACTCGAGTTATAGGTGAACCCTCCGGTGTCGGTCATCATCCCGCAATAGATGCATTCTGCTTCTGCCTGATTCAGTGATTCATATTTGCCTGCCTGGAACAAAAGTCTGAAGATGAGCTCGCTGGTTGATGATATCTCGGGGTGAGATACGATCACATCAAAGTTGTTACCCGGGGCAAGGTGATGATCGATCAGGATTTTCCTGGCATGTGATGCATCGATGATCATTCCCATATCTCCGGCTCTTTTACTGATGTTATAATCGAGAGAGAAGATTAAGTCGGCGTTGGAGAGAATCTTTTTTGCTGCTCCGGGGTTGTATTCATATATATCAATCTCATTGGCTCCCTTCATCCATTTCAGGAAATAGGGAAATGAGTTGGGTACGATAATTCGTGGTTTCTTTCCTATGTTCCTGAGATAATGGTAGAGTGCAAGTGAAGAGCCTAATGCATCTCCGTCGGGAGAGAGATGCGTTGTGATGACGATCTTTTCGGACCTGTCGATTGTGCCCATTATTTCTTCCACTGTCTGTGGTGGGATAACATCTGTGATGGATTCTGTAAACTTCATTATAAGCGTTATTCTTTTGATGATAAGCGGCAAAAGTACTAAAAATTTACGGAAAAGGCGCCGTTTTGTGCCACATCATGTACCCCTATGCCCATGCGATTGCATTCTTCTATCATTCTGTCTGCAGCGAAACGGGGAAGAGAACTGTCTAAAACGATCATAGATGGATTGAAGACCTCCAGCAGCTGCCTGATGTCGAAATATCGGTACTGAGAGAGGATCAGCAGGTCTAAGGGAAAGCGCTCATCAGTAGTGCAATTATTGAATGAACCATCCGAAAGCCTGAAAATACTTTTTTCGGGGTGAGGAAGAAAGCCATTTGGAGGGATCTCCAGTGGGTGACGTCTCTTGTGGTAGTAGAGACCTATGTCGCTGTTGTTGTAATTGTTGAAGACGACGAGCTGTGGGGGTGGTTTTGTGAGCTTGTCGTAGGTGATAGTCCATTGAAAAAGAGATAATGAAAACAGGGCCACAATGAGTGGTTGGGCCCGGTGTGAGAAGAAGAAGCGTGAGATAAATATGATCAATGCAAGGAGCAGAAGAAGCTGAAGCAGCGAGATCTTTCCGTCGGCAAGCTGTGCATACGGAAGTGATTCAGAAATGTAGACAATACGCAGGGTTAATGCTGAGAGGCTTTTCACTGTCCAATGTGCAATTGTCTGCAGCAATTCAACAAAGCCTGATTGAAGAAAAGCAAGAGACCCTGCAGCGAGGAGCAGGAGGGTTGCATACAAAATGATTCCGATGATTGGTACCACAAGCAGATTAGTGATGAAAAAATAGGTGGGGAAAGTGCCGAAATAATATAGCACCAGCGGGAAGACACCTAGTTGTGCAGCGGTGGAAACGGTGAACAGATTCCATCCATACCTTGAAATGCTATTTTTGGGTGTATAGAGTTTGCTTAGCCTTGGTTGAAAATAGAGAATCGCAAACACTGCACAGAAACTCATTTGAAAACCGACATCGAACAGACTGGACGGACGAAAAATAAGCATGAGGAATGCTGTTGCAGCCAGCGTGTTATATGTGAACCCCCTGAGATGCTGCATGCACCCCAGGCAGTAGAGAGTGAGCATGATAACCGCTCTTATAACTGAGGATGACATCCCGGCTACGAGGGCGTATGCCCATAACAGAATCACGATGAGCCACTGACGGATGAGATACCCTCTTCCCTGCTTTCCAAGAAATGAAAAAATGGAGTTGAAGATAATATAAATAATGCCGACATGCAGTCCGCTCACTGCCAGTATATGCGCTGTTCCGGAAGCGCGAAACGCCTCCATCATATTGTCAGGTATAAATGCTTTGTAGCCCAATGTAATTGCAGAGATAAAGGCGTAGGTCTCCCGGTCGAACCCGAAAGTGAGATAAAAATCAAGCGCTTTTGCCCTTAATCTTTGTGCCATGACAGGAACAGAACGGTTTAGCCTCTCTGTGTTTTGCCAGTTAGTCCCATGCACATATCCCGATCCTGAGAACCCCCTTTTTTTCATCTGTTCTGCATAGTCTGACTCATCCGGATTCCCCGAGTTCTGAAATGAGTGCAATCTTGCGGAAAAGATGATCTCCTCACCTGGAAGGAGCTCCCGTGCATCTCCTGTCTGTTCCAGGTATAGAATCACTTTTTTCTGTACAGGGTATGTGATTCTCACGTTGCAGGCCACGGACTTCTGTTTCACCACCGGTATATCCAGGATAGTGCCTGTATAATAGTATTCATCATCGGTGAAAGTGATATGTACATGCTCTTCGTGCTTCAGGTAAAGAAAAGCGGTAAGAGAACAGAGAAAAAGGAAAAGCCCCGCACCAAAAAACCATCTGAATCTGTATTGTTGTTTTTTATCGGTGAGGCAGGAGAGAAGCATCAGCATCAGCCCCGAGAGGCAGAGAAGGTGTAGAAGGTGAGCATGACAGGGCAAACGGGCAGCTGCCGCAATCCCCGTAATGACGGGTAGCAGGAGTCGGAGGAAGGGTGTTTTTCCGATCAATTCGTTCATTTTTACGTGCTAAAAAAGAACGGTATAACCGCTATTCTGCAAAGGAAAGTAAAATCCTGCAGGCTTAAAAGAAAATCATAAAGAAGGCCTATAATGCCCTTAACATACGTATGGCCTCTTCAGGGTTCTCTGAAGAGAAAACAAAACTTCCCGCAACGAGTACGTCGGCACCTGCATCTACAAGCCTCCTGCCAGTTTTCAGGTTGACTCCGCCATCTACCTCAATCAATGTGGATGTGTTTTGTCTCAGAATCATCTTTTTGAGTTGTGCTACTTTTCTCACACTGTTATCAATGAATTGCTGGCCGCCGAATCCCGGATTCACTGACATCAACAGCACCATCTCCAGGTCGGGAAGGATCTCTTCAAGCAACATCACCGGTGTGTGCGGGTTCAGGGTGACAGCCGGTTTCATCCCTCTCTTTCTTATCTCTTGCACAACACGGTGCAGGTGGGTGCAGGCTTCAAAATGAACATTCATAAAGGTGGCCCCCGTTGCCGCTACTTCATCAATAAATTTCTCTGGTTGAACAATCATTAAATGTGTATCCAGCGGTTTTTGTGTGACCTTTTTCAGTCTGTTGATCACCGGGAATCCGAAAGAGATGTTGGGTACGAAAACGCCATCCATTATATCCAGATGAATCCAATCTGCCTCACTTCTGTCAAGCATCAGAATATCTCTCTCGAGATTCAGGAAATCGGCCGCCAACAGCGACGGTGCTACAATTGTACTCATACGGTTTACGTTTATCTTCTCAAAGATAGAGAAAAATATTCAGACACAAAAAAGCAGTTGTTTTTAATGCAGTGAATCACCATTGAGAAATACAGGCTGTCAGTTTATGAAGAGCATGATATCTGGTATTTTAAGCCGTTTCTCACCGTGGCTGTTTCTGGCATACTGCCGGATTATACTGAGTGAAAGTTCAGATGGATTCGGTTCACCCTGTGAGTCTCTGTTGGGAAGGGTTTTACTCTTAGGAGTATGCATGCTCATAAGCAGTTGTTTTTGTTCAGTTAAAACGTTTATACCGCACGTTTATTGCTAGTGAGTAAAAAAAACGCTAAAATCCTAATATTTACGGGCATTTTACATATCTTTGCCTCTGTTTAATTATAAATTAGAAATAAAATGAGAAAATTAATTTATCTATTCATAATGGCTGGCATCGCTCTATCTTGCCAGAACAGTAAGGAGTATGCAGTCAACGGAACCATAGCCGATGAAGCATTCGAGGGTACCCGCGTCTATATGCAGGAAATGACTGACGATGCAATGATCACTACCGATACAGCTGTTGTACAAAACGGTAAATTCGCTTTTGCAGGCGTTGCCGATACAACAGTGCTTCGTTTTATCCTGCTGGATGAGACAGTGAGTCCCGGGCAGGAGACCAGAATACCTCTGTTGGTTGAACCCGGCAAGCTGACAGTGTCCTTTGATTCTGTTGTCACAGTGAAAGGGAGCAAGGTGAATGAATCCTATACTGACTTCAGGATGAAACAGCGGGATTTTGGCAAAAGCATCAGGACAGTTGTTGAGAGATACAACAATGCCATGGCTACCGGCACAATGACTGACACGCTGGAAGCTGAAGTCAATGAAGCCTATGATAAAATCAACGAAGAAATGACCGAGTTGAATTTTAATTTCATCAAGGACAATATCAAAAACGATCTGGGAAAGTACTCTTTCATGGCTTCTTCCTCTATGTTTGAACCGGAAAAACAGAAAGAGATCCTTGCGCTTGCCGATGATGAGTTCAAGGCAAAGGAAAACATTCAGCGTGTGGTGAAACGCCTGGAAAACCTTGAAAATGTAGCTGTCGGGAAAAAATTTGTTGATTTCACATTGAAAGATACTCAAGGTAATGATGTCTCTCTTTCCGATTATGCAGGAAAAGGGAAGTATGTACTGGTTGATTTCTGGGCTGCATGGTGTGGTCCCTGTCGCCAGGAAATGCCTAATGTTGTGGCAGCCTATGATAAATACAAATCGAGAGGATTTGAAGTTGTGGGTGTCTCATTTGATCAGGAACAGGACAAATGGTTACAGGGGATCGCCGACCTGAACATGACCTGGCCGCAAATGTCAGACCTGATGTATTGGGACAGCCCTGTGGTCGATTTATATGCCATCAACGGCATACCACACACCGTCCTGCTGGATAAGGAAGGTGAAATTATCGGTAAGAATTTAAGAGGTGAAGCACTTGATGCTAAATTGGCAGAATTGATGCCTTAAAGCGATCAGGTAAGATGGTACAAAGGAAATGAGCTGCATATTGCGGCTCATTTTTTTTCCAAACCAAAAATAATCGCTATTTTTGTAAAAACGAAATTCACATGAAACGATATAGAAGCCTCTATTTATTCCTGTTTTTTGGTGTATTTCTCCTCTTTTTTACCGCCATGCCTCTGACCGCCCAGAACAGGAAATTCACTGTCGTGATTGATCCCGGTCATGGAGGCAAAGATCCGGGAGCTGTCGGTTCAAGCTCTAAAGAGAAGGATATCGTCCTGTCGGTAGGTCTGAAGGTGGGCAAACTTATCGAGAAAAATCATCCCGATGTAAATGTGATCTATACCCGCAACAATGACAGCTTTGTAGCACTGAACAAAAGGGCGGAAATAGCCAACAAAGCGCACGCTGATCTGTTCTTGTCAATCCACTGCAATGCACTCGACCGTAAACGCGCTTCACCACAGGGAGTAGAGACATTTGTACTTGGGTTGCACCGTAGCAAGGATAACCTCGATGTGGCGAAGGCTGAGAATGCGGTGATTATGTATGAAGATGATTATTCGGTGAAATATGAGGGCTTCAACCCCAATGAGCCGGAGTCCTACATCATCTTTGAGTTTATGGCTAATGAGTTTCTTTCACAGAGTGTCTACCTTGCTTCAATTGTCCAGAATCAGCTGGTCTCCAACTCCAGAAGAGTGAACAGGAACGTGCGTCAGGCCGGGTTTCTTGTACTGAGAGAGGTCGCCATGCCGAGCATACTGATTGAACTGGGATATATCAGCAACAGGCAGGAAGAGAAATACCTGATGAGTGCGAGTGGCCAGACATCATTGTCCAACTCCATCTATAACGGATTCAAGGAGTATAAAAGGGAGTATGACAAGAAGAGTTATGTTTTCACCAACGGGAACAGCCCTGCCTCACAGGAAAACACATCCCACTCTTCCCCAGCTGTCTCTGCAGGGAAAGAATACAGGATTCAGATTCTCACCTCATCACGGAAATATGATAACGGCGCATCGGTTTTTAAGGGAATAAGCCCTGTCAGTTATTATACAGATGGTCAGATCTATAAATACACCTATGCAAGTACAACCAGTCCCGAAGAGATTAAAAAATCACTGCGTGAGGTACATAAAAAATTTAAGGACGCCTTCATTATTGAGTTCGTGAATGGTGAGCGGGTGAAATAACAGCACAGATGAAAACTAAAATAACCAGAAACGCGCTTATCGGTCTGGCATTTATTGCCAGCCTTTTTATGATCTATTTCGGGATTAATTTCCTGAAAGGGGTCAATGTGCTGAAAAAGCAGAATCTCTATTATGCTGTTTTTGAGGATGTCTCCAATTTGCTTTTATCTTCACCCGTATACGTGAAAGGCTATCAGATAGGATTGGTGAGCAACATCAGGATGATCAGTGCCGATCCGATGCGGTTTGCTGTTGGCATCAACCTGGAGGAGGAAATACGGATTCCTGAAGGGAGCTATATAGAATATGGCATTGATCTGTTTGGAGCCTCAAACGCGACACTCGTGATGGTGTCTTCCGATGTCTACCTGCAACCGGGTGACACCCTTAGCGGTCGTAAGATTACAGGAGTGATGGATGGTGTTGCAGGTGTAATGCCCAAAGCGGACTCAATCCTTCTGCGGATCGACTCCGTTCTTCTCACCTTAAATAAACTCATGTCGAACCCTGCATGGGAACAATCAATTGTGGGTATCGGCAGTACAGTAGACCAGCTTAACCGCTCCAGTGAAAGTCTGAACAGGATTGTAGGATCTCTGGAGATGGAATTGCCGGAGATAAGCAGTAACCTTAACTTCGTCTCCGCTGATTTGAAAAAGGTTAGCGAAGAGCTTACCCGGATGGATATGAAAAGCACATTTAATTCAATCGATGAGACAGTAAATAATCTGAAACTGCTGACAACAAAAATAAACAGCGACGATAATTCACTGGGATTATTGATTAACGATACAAAGTTGCACGACAGTCTCAACGTTACGATTGATACAGCCACAAAACTGCTCGAAGACATACGGCAGAATCCAGAGCGGTATTTGAGTATAAAGGTGCGTTTATTCTAGGTTTGCGAGGTTTCAGTTTTTTTATTGGCGGATAATTTAAATAGAATTATTCTAAATAACGATCTTGGGCGGAATAAGGTTGAAACGCTTTAGCTGACCGGAATTAGGTAACAAAAATGTAATATTTAAAAAATTTTAACGAAGTGGATGTTATTTTTATATCGTGTTGTTAATCAGCCATGTCCGAAAATTAGTTATATGGTATTGTGTTGTATAAGAGATTCATACTTCTATTTTACTGATAAATAGCCTTTTTTTCGGAAAAAGAATTTTCTTAAAAAAGTTCATTTTTTTATCTCGTTTATTTTTTGAAAATTTGTATCCAATTACAGGAAAATAAAAGATCATTTTTTAATTCAATGAATAGTGACTGTCAGCTTTTGTGGAACAATTGTTTGAATATCATTCGGGATAATATTCCCGAACCGGCATTCAATACATGGTTTCAACCTATTGTTCCTCTAAAATACCAGGATCATGTACTTACAGTACAGGTTCCCAGTCAGTTCTTCTATGAATATCTGGAAGACAAATACCTTGATCTTATTCAGCAGACTCTTTACCGGGAAATTGGAGAGGGTACCATCCTCAACTACAGGATACTTGTCGAAACAGAAAGCAACACAGCTGTTGAGCTTCGCGGAGAGAGCAAACCGTATATTGCAGCCGATAAGAACAGCAACAAGAAAATTTCAGCGAAAGTCCCCAGCCCGTTCGACAGGGTAGAGACATCGGAGTTTGATTCACAGATTAATTCAAAATACAGGTTCCTCAATTTTTTTGAAGGTGAAAGCAATCGACTGGCGCGCACTGCTGGTGAAGCGGTGGCAAATAATCCCGCCAAGACCGCTTTCAACCCGCTTTTCGTTCATGGCCATTCGGGTGTGGGGAAAACGCATCTCTGTCATGCCATTGGCTCTAAAGTGCAGGAGCTCTATCCCGACAAGAAGGTGTTGTATCTGTCGGCGCATCTGTTCAAGGTTCAATTTACAGATGCCCGCCGCTTCAACACGATCAATGATTTCATCAATTTCTACCAGAGTATAGACGTGCTGATCATTGATGATATCCATGAACTCTCCGGACTGGAAAAAACCCAGAATACCTTTTTCCATATTTTCAATCATCTCCATCAGAACAACAAGCAACTGGTGATGACTTCCGATTGTGCCCCCATGGATATGCAGGGGATGGAAGAACGTTTGCTCACCCGTTTTCGCTGGGGGCTTACTTCAAAACTGGAGCGTCCCGACAAAGAATTACGTAAAAAAATTCTTCAGAACAAGGTTCTCTCCGACGGTCTCTCCATTCCCGAGAACGTGATTGAGTTCATTGCCGAGAATGTGACTGAAAATGTGCGTGACCTGGAAGGTATTGTTGTTTCATTGATGGCACATTCCATCATCAACAATCGGGAGATTGATATGACACTGGCACGGCGGGTGATGGAACAGAGTATCAAGTTTGAGAGAAAACGCATTACCGTTCAGAAAATACAGGATACTGTATCTCAGTTTTTCAATGTCAATAAAGATTTGATCCAGTCGGCATCACGTAAACGTGAAATTGTGCAGGCACGTCAGGTAACCATGTATTTCATCAAGAAGCACACCGAATTATCACTTTCTCAAATAGGTATACAGGTTGGTAATCGCAATCATGCCACCGTACTGCATGCCTGTAACACAGTGAAGAATTTTTATGAGGTTGACAAGGGTTTCCGCTCTGATATCGAAGAGATAGAGAAAATACTTAATTCCTGATTTACTCCGTTTTACCCCGTTCCTTTTTTACTTTATTGCATTTTCTTCGTTTAGTATGTGGTTGGCATGGATGAAATAATTATATTTGTGCTTCATAGCAATGTAATCATATAACGGTTTCGTGCCTTTATCATATAAGAAATGAACTATTCTTTAGGCAGCATTGTTGCTGTTGTTTTTCTGTTTGTGAGCTCTTCACTATCTGCCCAGGTGCCTGATGGATATTACACCGCCGCCAGGGGTAAGCGTGGTGCAGATCTGAAGACAGCGCTGTTCACCATCATAAAAGACCCCGATGTTGTACCCTACGCTCAGTTGTGGGAAGCGTTCGAGACGACCGATGCGCTCAGAAACAATAAAGTATGGGATATGTATTCCGATCATCCGGAAAAAGGGGCATTGTATCATTATGACTTCAGGAATAATCGTTGCGGTTCCTCAAGGGCAGAGGGAGATTGCTTTAACCGTGAACACTCACTGCCGAGAAGCTGGTTTAAAGGAACACGCTCTCTGGAGTCCGATCTGTTCCACCTCTATCCTACTGATGGTTATGTGAACAACCGTCGCAGTAATCTTCCCTTCGGACAGGCAGGTATCATTTATTGGGAATCATCCAACGGGTCAAAGGTTGGTCAGAACACTTTCGGCAATTATACCAAAACAATATTCGAACCTATTGATGAGTACAAGGGCGATTTCGCCCGCACTTACTTTTATGTTGTCACAGCCTATGAAGATAAGGTGTCACAATGGCGTTCTGATCAGGTGGGTGGCAGCAGTTATCCCGGATTCAGTGACTGGTCGCTTCACTTGTTGTTAAAATGGCATCGGGAGGACCCGGTAAGTCTCAAAGAGGTGCGCAGAAATGAAGAGATTTATAAAATTCAGGATAATCGTAATCCTTATATCGACTATCCCGAACTGGTTGAACATGTGTGGGGAGAATCGATGTCAGAATTGTTTCAGCCTGAAGTTCTTTCAGATAGCTTTCTGGTAATTGAATGCAGTCCGTTTGAGCGATGGTTGAAAGGGATGAGTAATCTCTTTAAACAGCGTTGATGCATGAGGTTTTTACTACTGATACTTCTTTTTTTATCCACATGTTTTGTCGGATGTGCTTCCGAAGATGATAATTCCCTGAAAATTGCCGTGATCACCGATGTGCATTTTCTTTCACCCCAGCTTGCAAAAGAGGGTGAGGCGCTGACCGCCTTTGAAAAGTCCACAGGACGGAACATCGCGGATCAGCATAAGGTGCTGGATCAGCTGCTTGCTGATTTAGCGAAGGAGAAACCGGATATTCTTCTTGTTACGGGTGATATCACCAACCACGGTGAGAGGCAGAGCCACCTCGGTTTTATTAAAAAACTGCAACCGTTGCAGAAACAGGGCACCCATGTTTTTGTGATCCCGGGGAATCATGATGTCAATATCCCCGATTCAAGGGCCTATACCGGTGACAAAGCAACATCTGCAGAGAATATTTCAAAAGAGGAGTTTACGGAATTATATCACTCTTTCGGGTTTGGAGATGCATTGGATCGAGACACCGTTTCACTGAGTTACCTTGCAGCCATTGATGAGGATACCTGGCTTCTCTGCTTCGACAGCAACCGTTACGATGAGAATACAACCACCTCAATCACTGCCGGCCGCATACACCCTCAGACCATGGCGTGGGCGCTCTCCCTGCTTGATGAAGCAAAAGAAAAAGGGGTTAGGGTCTTTGGGATGATGCACCACGGGCTGCTTGAGCACATGCCCTACCAGTCCGCTTTTTTTCCCGATTATCTGGTGGATGATTGGAAAGAAAACGCTGAGATTCTTGCTGATGCAGGATTGAAAGTAGTTTTCACCGGTCATTTCCATTCCAGTGATATCACCATGCATACTTCACCTGCTGGTAACACGTTGTATGATGTGGAAACAGCCAGTCTGGCACAATATCCTTTTGGGTGGCGCATGATGCGGATGGATGACGGCAACCTTTATGTTGAGACACACTTCGTGAGGGATCTCCCCGGTAACCCCGGTTTCAGGGAGGAGTCACGTCAACGACTGGAGTCGATCAGCCGCAGGGTGGCGAAAAGCAAACTCAACGCGCTGGGGATGCCGTTGCCTACTGCAACAATGGAGGCACTTGTCGATGTGATTGTGAAGCTGAATATGATGCATGTGTGTGGTGATGAGAAACCCGATCCGGAAATGGAGCTTGCTATTCGTATGTTCGCATCTCTGCTGGGAGATGAAGCAGAGATAGAGGAGTTCACTTTCGATTTTCCTCCCGGGGATAACAATATTGTGATTCCGTTGGAATCGGTAAGGAAGAAATAGTTGAGCCGTGAAAAAGTACAATCCCCTACAAAATTGCATGAAGTCGGGTTGCATTGAAGCCGGATGTGACGAGGCAGGACGGGGATGTCTTGCAGGGCCAGTTTTTGCCGCTGCTGTCATTCTGCCTGATCAGTTTCGTTGTGACGGACTCAATGATTCGAAGCAGTTAACAGAAAAACAGCGGGATGCATTACGCATTATCATTGAGGAGAACGCCCTGAGTTACGCGGTGGGGATTTGCTCACCGGAAGAGATAGACCAGATGAATATCCTCTGGGCATCTGTTGAGGCAATGCAGAGGGCACTGGCCAAACTCAGCAGAAGTCCGGAACATGTATTAGTGGATGGAAACCGTTTTCGTCCTTTCCGCGATATCCCGCATACCTGTGTGATCAAAGGGGATGCGCAGTATATGTCTATTGCTGCGGCATCTGTTCTGGCGAAAACTTACAGGGATGCGTACATGAAAGAGCTACACGAGCAATATCCTCAATACCAGTGGGCCAGGAACAAAGGTTATCCCACGAAAAAACATCGCGATGCAATCAGGGAGTATGGTCTCACACATTGTCATCGCAGGAGCTTTGCACTGCTGGAACAGCAGCTGACCATCGACTTCAGGGTTTAATACTGCAGGAACTTGTTCAGATTACACATTACGCATCGATAGCTGTACTCGTTTCCTCTCCAGATCCACAGATACTACTCTTACGTTCACATGCTGGTGGAGTGAAACCACCTCCGTGGGGTTCGACACATACCTGTCTGCCAGTTCTGAGATATGTACCAGTCCGTTCTCCTTGATGCCTACATCCACAAAACAACCGAAGTTGGTGATGTTTGTAACGATGCCGGGTAAAATCATGCCCTCTTTCAGGTCTGTTATTACGTGAATGTTCGGATCAAACTCAAGCGTCTCTACTTTCGACCGCGGATCACGTCCCGGTTTTTCCAGCTCCAGAAGAATATCGGTCAGTGTGGCTGTACCTGCCTCTGCTGTTTTGTATCGGTTGATATCGATGGTGTCGATCAACGTTTTGTTGCCTATTAGCTCATTCATTGAGCATTTCAGCTCTTTGGCCATTCTTTCAACGATGGCATAGCTCTCGGGGTGAACGGCTGAGTTATCCAGTGGGTTGCCGGCATCGGGAACGCGAAGAAAGCCCGCACATTGCTCAAAGGCTTTCTCCCCAAGGCGGGGTACTTTCTTCAGTTCCCTGCGTGAACGGAAAGGACCGTTTTCCGTCCGCCAGTTCACGATATTCTGTGCCAGCGACTCTCCCAGTCCGGATACATAGGTGAGCAGATGCTTGCTTGCAGTGTTGAGGTTCACCCCAACGAGATTGACACAGCTCTCCACTGTCTGGTCGAGTGAGCGCTTCAGTTTCGCCTGGTCCACATCATGCTGGTACTGACCCACGCCAATTGATTTGGGGTCGATCTTCACCAGTTCGGCCAGCGGGTCGCTCAGCCGCCTGCCTATAGAGATAGCACCACGCACCGTCACATCATATTCGGGGAACTCATCGCGTGCTATCTTCGATGCGGAATAGACCGATGCGCCGTTTTCACTGACGACGAACACTTTCACCTCCTTCTCGTAGCGCAGGTTAGTGATAAAACGCTCTGTCTCACGACTGGCGGTGCCATTGCCTATGGCTATGGCGTCTATCTTGTATGTGGAGACAATCTGTATCACTTTCGCTGCAGATTTTGTGAATTCCTTCTGTGGCGGATGGGGGTAGATGGTTTCGTTGTGTAGCATATTGCCCTGCTCATCGAGGCAGACAAGCTTGCAGCCGGTACGGTAACCGGGGTCAATGCCCAGTATTCTTTTCTGTCCCAGGGGCGGCGATAAAAGCAGTTGACGGAGATTTTCAACGAAGACGGCAATGGCTGCTTCATCGGCTTTCTCTTTGGAGAGGTTGGCAAACTCCGTCTCGATGGAGGGCTTTAACAATCTCTTGTACGCATCCGTGACAGCATCCTCCACGTGGTCAGCCGCTTTGGTATCGTTTGTCGCATAACGGGGTACCAGTCTGTCGAGGCATTTCTCATCATCGGGTGAGATGGAGACACGCAGAAAACCCTCTTTCTCACCGCGCCTGATGGCGAGGAGACGGTGCGACGGGCATTTAGAGAGGGGAGCTGAGAAATCAAAGTAATCTGCATACTTCTCTCCATCAGCCTCTTTGCCTTTTACTACCTTCGCGCTGATCACCGCCTCCCTGGCGAAAATTGTTCTGACGATCTGCCGTGCCTGCACATCTTCATTCACCCATTCAGCGATGATGTCGCGTGCACCCTTCAGCGCGTCCTCACTGTCGGCAACAGCGTCGGTAATGAATTGTGCGGCTTTGGCTTCCGGTGAGCCTTGTTGCTGTGACATCAGCCATCGGGCCAGTTCTTCCAGTCCCTTTTTGCGGGCTATCTCTGCACGAGTCTGTCTCTTTGGTCTGAATGGCAGATAGAGATCCTCCAGCACTGTGCTGTCCCAACAACCGGTGATCTTGGATTCCAGTTCCGGTGTCAGTTTCTCCTGTTCGGAGATCGTTTTGAGTACAAAATTCTTACGCTTTTCCAGTTCGAGCAGTTTTTCGTTTATCTCTTTTATATCCGCAATTTGTACCTCATCCATTTCGCCTGTAGCCTCTTTGCGGTAACGGCTGATAAAGGGGATGGTGGCGCCCTCTTCAAGTAATTGTACCGTGTTAATCACGCTTTTCAGGGGCAGATTGAGCTGTTTTGAGATTAATGCATGTATGACCGACATCT
Organism: Bacteroidales bacterium; assembly: GCA_012727735.1. Taxonomy (GTDB): domain Bacteria; phylum Bacteroidota; class Bacteroidia; order Bacteroidales; family Dysgonomonadaceae; genus Proteiniphilum. Next base: position 32,026 of record JAAYGM010000209.1, read on the forward strand.
GTTCTATCTTTACTTCTGACTTTATTTCACTGCAAATGTACAAGAAATATTCCTATCTTTACCTCTTTAAATTCGGAGAGAATGGCAAAACTGAAATCAGTATATTTTTGCAGCAACTGCGGTCACGAATCACCTAAATGGATGGGTAAATGTCCATCGTGCGGAGAGTGGTCGACATTCGTCGAGGAGCTGATACGCAAAGATGCAGTATCGAAACAGGAAGATACCCGTTCATTTTCAGAGGTGAAGAGTGAGCCGTTAACGTTGAGGGAGATCACCGCCGATGAAGAACCGCGTATAGATATGCAGGATACGGAACTGAACAGGGTGCTCGGTGGTGGCCTGGTGCCCGGCTCTGTGGTGCTGCTGGGCGGCGAGCCTGGTATTGGAAAATCGACCCTCGTACTGCAAACTATTCTGAAGCTGAAAGGCATAAAGACACTTTACGTATCCGGTGAGGAGAGTGCACGTCAGTTGAAGCTCAGGGCTGAACGTATAGGTGTGGAGAACGATGATTGCCTTGTCGTATGTGAAACCAATCTAGATACTATTTTCAAACATCTGAAGAAGATCTCACCTCAGCTGCTCGTCGTCGATTCCATACAGACTATCTACAGTGATGCCCTTGAGTCGGCTCCCGGCAGCATCTCTCAGGTACGGGAATGTGCGGCAGCGTTGTTGAAGTTTGCCAAGCAATCGGGCACGCCGGTGCTGCTTATCGGACATATCACGAAAGATGGTAGTATCGCCGGACCGAAGATCCTGGAGCATATCGTGGATACGGTGATCCAGTTTGAGGGAGACCAGCATTATATGTACCGCATACTACGGAGTATTAAAAACCGCTTCGGTAGTACAGCCGAGTTGGGCATCTATGAGATGAATCAATCGGGGTTACGCGAGGTGACCAATCCCTCTGAACTCTTGCTGACGCAGAATCATGAAGGACTGAGTGGTGTTTCCATTGCGGCAGCCATTGAGGGTGTTCGCCCTTTCGTGATTGAAACGCAGTCGCTGGTAAGCACCGCTGCTTACGGCACACCGCAGCGATCGGCTACAGGCTTTGATATCAGGCGTATGAACATGCTGTTGGCAGTGCTGGAGAAGCGCGCTGGCTTCAAGCTGGCACAGAAGGATGTGTTCCTGAATATTGCAGGAGGGTTGCGCGTGAATGATCCCGGCATGGATCTATCGGTGATCAGTGCAGTGCTTTCATCCAGTCTTGATATCTCAGTTGACCGTGACACCTGCCTTTGCGGTGAAGTGGGCCTGTCGGGTGAGATAAGACCTGTCAACCGTATCGAACAACGTATACAGGAGGCTGAGAAGCTGGGCTTCTCGCGGATACTTATTCCTGCCAACAATCTCAAAGGATATAATAAGAAGGTCTCCATCGAATTGTTGCAGGTGAAGAAAGTGAGTGACGCGTTTGGATTACTCTTCGTGTAAATGCTTTCTACCTCTTTTGTGCATGCTGAGAGTGAAAAAGATGAAAACTTTTTGTAACTTGAAAAAATGTGCTAACTTTGCAACCCAATTCATCGATATTGGTACCTTGGCCGAGTGGTTAGGCGCCGGTCTGCAAAACCGTTTACGGCGGTTCGAATCCGCCAGGTACCTCTAAAAATCAGAAGAGGCTGCTTTTCATTAAGCAGCCTCTTCCCGGTTAAAAAAATGCTTTTTTATTACGCCTGTTCTTTTGTGTCATCATTCAATGCTGAATTTTCCACACTATTGGGATCATCCTCCATTTTCTCCTTTTTAAATGCATCTGCCACTTTCCCGAAGTTTTCTTTCCATGATCCCGCAACAGATGTGAAGAAACTGCCCGCGCTCTCTTTCACTACATCCCATTTCCCATCCGCAACGTTTTCAAATTCATCCAGCTTGGTTGATAGATTTTCTTTGATTTCTTTTAGATTTGCCAGTTGATTCCGATACTCTTCCCTGGCATCTTCTGCAATATCTCCTGCTTTATCCTCGAGTTTTGAAATGTGTTCTGAAAGTTCGTCCAGTACTTCAAGTGTTTTCTGTTTGAATTCTTCTTTTTTCATTTTATAAGGTGTTAATGATCTACTTCTATGAATAAACATTTGATGATAAAATTGGTTCAAATGGAGATATTCTTTGTCAGGGACATATATGATTTTACCGTAATATTTTTTTATAATTTAAACATCGGATAAGGGAATAATAGCAACAGAATGAAAGCAAAACGGATGAAAAAGTGTATCTTTGCAACTTAGATAAAAAATAAGGATGTTGAATATAGTGATTTTTGGCGCTCCCGGATCAGGAAAGGGAACACAAAGCGAGAAACTGGTTGCGAGATACGGACTACAACACGTATCCACGGGAGAAATACTTCGTGATGAGATTGAGGCCAATACGGAATTGGGAAAACTGGCAGAGTCATACATGTCGAGAGGTGAGCTTGTGCCTGATTGTATTGTAATTGATATGCTGGATAATCTGATTGAAAAGAAAAAGTATGAGAAAGGATTTATTTTCGATGGTTTTCCCCGCACAGTTCCTCAAGGAGAGGCGTTAAACAAGATGCTTTCAAAACATGATGAGAATGTGAATGTCGTAATCAGTCTTGAAGTGAAGGATGAGGAGTTGATAAATCGGTTAATAAAACGGGGGAAGATATCAGGCAGATCAGATGATAACCGTGAAACGATTGAAGCACGACTGAAGGTATATTACAGACAGACATCTCCTTTGAAATTATTTTACAGAGCGCATGGTATACTCAAAGAGATTGATGGTATCGGAACTGTTGATGAAATTTTCCGGACCATAGAATATGAAATAGATCAGTTAATTAAATAACGATGGCAGAAACAAATTTTGTAGATTATGTGAAGATCTTTTGCCGTTCGGGCAAAGGAGGAAGAGGTTCTGCTCATTTCAGAAGAGAGAAATATGTACCTAAAGGCGGACCTGACGGAGGTGATGGAGGTGAAGGAGGGAGCATCATACTGAGAGGTAACCGCAACTACTGGACTTTGTTGCACCTTCGCTATCAGAAGCATCTTTTTGCCGGTCACGGTGAGGGCGGGTCGAAGGCACAACGTTCAGGGAAAAAAGGTGAGAGCAAGATTATTGACGTACCCTGTGGAACTGTTGCTTATGACGCACATACGGGTGATTACCTTTGCGATATCACTGATCACGATCAGGAGGTGATCCTACTGAAAGGGGGGCGTGGTGGTCAGGGGAATCAGCATTTCAAGACAGCAACCAATCAGGCACCACGCTTCGCTCAACCCGGTGAACCCAACGAAGAGAAGTGGGTTATACTGGAATTGAAACTATTGGCTGATGTTGGCCTGGTTGGTCTCCCCAATGCCGGAAAATCTACATTACTCTCCGTTGTATCAGCAGCGAAACCTAAGATTGCCAATTATCCCTTTACCACACTCGAACCCAACCTGGGTATCGTGAGCTATCGGGATGGTAAATCGTTTGTGATGGCCGATATTCCGGGTATTATTGAGGGTGCCAGTGAAGGTAAAGGACTCGGACTCCGTTTCCTGCGACATATTGAGCGTAACTCATTACTTCTCTTTGTGATTCCGGCCGATGCCGATGACATCAGAAAAGAGTACGAGGTGTTATTGCATGAACTGACACAGTACAATCCCGAATTACTGGATAAAAAACATGTGCTTGCCATTTCAAAGTCAGATATGCTGGATGAGGAGCTGATGCATGAAATAACGCTAGATCTGCCGGATCTCCCGTATACCTTTATCTCATCCATGACCGGTTTTGGTATTCCTGTGCTGAAAGATATTCTGTGGAGAGAGTTGAATGCAGATGATTATGTCCCTGTAGCTGCTGCAAGTGATACGCTGATACACAGAAAGCTGAATGTTGCCTCTCTCGAGTTTGATCCGGAGGATGAGATTGTTGTTGATGAAATTGAGGGGGCAGATGATGAGGAGTATGATGATGGGGAAGACTACGACGAAGATGATTTTTAACGCTGAAGCATGAAAGCACATCCTCAACACAGTAATCTGTTGTTGTTTGATCTGTTTTGCCGTGAAGACAGAATTGTACATTTCACAACTACACGGGAAGGAGGGGTAAGCAACGGCGCATTCTCCTCCTTTAACATGGGGAACTTCTCCGATGATGATCCGCTGAAGATTCGTGAGAATCGACTTATTCTTGCCCGGATGTTCTATACGGAATTAGAGAGCTTTATTACTCCGCATCAGACACACGGTACGGTTGTACTGACAGTGGATAAAACCTTCCTGGAGCTGGATAATGCTGCTGCGATTGAAACCTTGTACGGCGTTGATGCCACCATCACGCAGGAAAAAGGAATTTTCCTTTGTGCCACTGCAGCTGATTGTGTGCCTTTGATCCTTTTTGATAAAAGAAATGAGGTCGTTGCTGCTATACACGCCGGATGGAGAGGTACTGCGGGCCGGATTGTGGAGAAAACCATCACTGAGATGCAGCGACAATTTGGTTCCTCACCCGGAGATATGATTGCAGGTATTGGTCCTGCTATTTGCAGGGATCATTACGAGGTAGGGGATGAGGTTGCGTTTTTTTTTGAGGAAAATGGCTTTGATCTCTCAGACACTGTTGTCGCAAACAGAGATCATTCACTCTTGCGGTTACATCTGGATTTAAGCGAGATAAACAGGAGGGAGTTGCTGCGACTGGGTGTGCCTGACAGCAGTATTGAAAAGAGCAATTTATGTACCTTTGAGAAGCAAGAGCTTTTCTTCTCTGCCCGCAGACAGTCGGTTCACACGGGAAGAATGCTGACGGGGATCATGCTTGAGAGGTAGAATTTAATACAAATAGAAAAGAGAATGAATCGAAGGATTCATTCTCTTTTCTATTTAGTTTGTAATGACCAGTTCTTAATAACGTGCACTAATCACTTCCCAATCCAGAATCTTCCAGATCTCTTTCAGATGTTCGGCACGGCGATTCTGGTAATCAAGATAATATGAATGTTCCCATACATCGAATCCCAGGACCGGGGTTAATCCGCTGGTGAGTGGATTGCCGGCATTGCTTTCCTTGAGGATGGATAACTTGCCGTTGCCATCTTTTGCCAGCCATACCCAGCCTGAACCAAAGACTGCCGTTCCGGCCGCATTGAATTCTTCCTTGAACTGATCGAATGAACCAAACTGTTCATTGATCGCATCAGCTAATTTCCCTTTTGGCTCGCCTCCGCCATCTTTTTTAAAGGAAGTAAAATAGATATTATGGTTGAGAATCTGACCGGCGTTATTGAAAATCGCTCCATCGCTCTCTTTCACCACGGTTTCGAGATCTGCATTTTCAAATTTCGTTCCGGTGGCCAATCTGTTTAAATTGTCCACATAGGCCTGATGATGCTTCCCATAATGAAGTTCAACTGTTTGTTTGCTTATAACCGGCTCTAAAGCATCGGTTGCATAAGGTAATGCTACTTTTTCAAATTTCATATTTACTCTATTTTTAGAATTATTATTTTCGTTATTTTTAGCGTTGGAATTATTGCAACTGATCAGAGATAGCGCAAAAAATCCCGTCAACAGGTAATAATGTATTGCTTTCATTTTTTCTTTTTATTATTTGTTTGATGTTATAACGAAATCAAATTGGCAATTGTTCGATATTATCTGGAATCATTCTTGTTAAATATGAAAAAAATACACAAAAAAATAGCCTGGATACTACAATTCAGGCTATTAACTGTTTAATTAGAGAAGATATCGTTTTTCTCTATTGGTCGTTGTCTTTTTTTATTTCGTTGTCAGTCTGTTGACGCTCCTGCAACTCTTCACTGTTGACGGGCTGCTGATCCTTGCCGATAGCGGCTTCGTCTGTAGTGTCGTTTAAGATGTTGTCCCCTGATCCAACAGGTCGTGACGGGATCACTGTATCTGTTACCGTATCTTTCTTGTTGTCGAAAATTTCCTGTGAGCGAGAGACCCAGTTTCTTTTCCCGAAAATATGTTCCAGGTCATCTGCATAGATAATCTCTCTTTCCAGTAAGATATTGGCCAGCTGTCCGTGTCCCTCAGCCTTATCGGTAAGTATCTGTTTGGCCCTTTCATATTGCTGGGCAATCATTACCTTTACTTCGTTGTCAATCAGCTGGGCCGTGTCATCACTATAGGGTTTTGAAAAGCTGTATTCCTGCCCCGTTGAGTCGTAATAACTGAGGTTAGGCAGTTTGTCGCTCATACCCATATAGGTGATCATTGCATAGGCCTGTTTGGTCACACGTTCCAGGTCGTTCATCGCTCCCGATGAGATCTGCCCGATAAACAGCTCTTCCGCGGCACGACCACCCAGTAGTGAACACATCTCGTCGAGCATCTGCTCTTTCGTCGTGATTTGGCGCTCTTCCGGCAGGTACCATGCTGCCCCGAGTGCTTTTCCGCGAGGTATGATGGTCACCTTGACCAATGGGTTGGCATGTTCAAGAAACCAGCTCAATGTGGCATGTCCCGCCTCGTGAACGGCGATTGATTTTTTCTCTCCCTGCGTGATGATCTTGTTTTTCTTCTCCAGCCCGCCTACAATACGATCCACGGCGTTCATGAAATCATCTTTCTGTACAAATTTTTTCTTCTTTCGGGCAGCGATTAGTGCTGCCTCGTTGCAGACATTTGCAATATCAGCGCCCGAAAATCCAGGTGTTTGTCGGGCAAGAAATTCGACATCGATCGATTCATCAATCTTGATGGGACGTAAATGCACCTTGAATATCTCCTTGCGATCGTTCAGGTCGGGTAATTCCACGTAGATCTGTCTGTCGAAACGCCCTGCACGCATCAATGCTTTGTCCAGCACATCGGCCCGGTTTGTGGCTGCAAGAATGATCACACCACTATTGGAGCCGAATCCATCCATCTCAGTAAGGAGCTGGTTGAGTGTATTCTCTCTCTCATCGTTCGAGCCGAAGTTGGTGTTTTTACCACGTGCACGCCCTACAGCATCAATCTCATCGATAAAGACAATACAAGGTGCTTTCTCTTTTGCCTGACGGAACAAATCACGCACGCGTGATGCTCCTACGCCCACGAACATCTCCACGAAGTCGGAGCCGGAAATGGAGAAGAATGGCACGTTGGCTTCACCGGCTACGGCTTTGGCCAACAATGTTTTCCCTGTACCCGGAGGGCCGACGAGCAACGCCCCTTTGGGGATTTTGCCTCCCAGGTTGGTGTAGTTATTCGGGCTTTTCAGGAATTCAACAATCTCCTGCACCTCCTCTTTGGCCTCAGAGAGGCCTGCCACATCCTTGAAGGTCACTTTCTGGCTTGAATCCTTGTCAAAAAGCTGTGCTTTTGATTTACCCACACTGAAAACACCGCCACTGCCACCACCGGCGCCACCCTGCATCCTGCGCATCATCCATATCCAGAATACAATGAGCAGCAGAAAGGGAGCAAAAGTGATCAGTATCCCCCACATTTCGGAGGTGGTATCAAAACGCACTTCTATGTCGTATTGCTGCTCCGTTTTCACGGTATCAATAAATTCAGAAATTGCCTCTGCCGATGCACCTTCCACCGTGATCACAGGCATTTTTCCCACTTTGGCGGCATCTTCACCGAAGATATGGCTTACCGACTCCTCGCGGACGACAGCCTCAGCTGTTCCCTTGTTGCTGTAGACCACGATGCTCTTCACGCGATTGTCTCTCACATATTGCTGGAAATCGGACCATTGTACCTCTTTCACAGTCGTATCCTGACCGAAGAACCACATCCCCATCAGTATTGCTAGTGCAACAGCATATATCCAGTAGGGATTGAACGGACGTTTGGGATTACTGCCACTCAGTTTTGGCCGTAATGTTGGTTGCTTATCTTTCTTATTATTCGAATTATTCATTTGGTTGATGCCTCAATTTACGATTATTGTGTGGACAACTCTAAATGCTTCAGAGGGTCCGTCGAGTTATTAGTAACAATTTATTGAAGAATTAGTTTTATGATAACGAAGGAATACGTTCCGACTTCGCATCTGCCCAGAGGTTATCGATGTTGTAGAAACTGCGTAGCTCGGGGAGGAAGATGTGAACTATCACATTGCCGTAATCCATTCCGATCCATTCGGCAAGTTGTTGACCATGTACACGGATAGGGTTTTCTTTTCTGTTTTTCCTAACGATCTCTTCCACCGAATCTGCCAATGCAGATACCTGTGTAGGTGAATTGCCCTCACATATCACAAAATAATCACATATGGCACCTGACAATCCTTTTAGTTGAATCGTGTTGATATTTTTTCCTTTTTTCTCCTGAATTCCTTCAATGATACTTTCTATCAGTTCGTTTTTTTCTATCATTCGTTGTTTTAAGTGAGTTAGTAATACAAAGATAGGCTGTTTTTTCATTTATCACCATGAAAAGAGCATGTAAATCTAATTACAAAAACAGTGCCATGAAAAGTGTGTTGAGAAAAAGAAACCCCGTCATGATTGACAGGGCCTTCTTTGTAGCGTATAGGTGTAATCTTCACCGGCTGTTTGGCTGTATGATTACAACGTTTGTAATTTTATATTTTTCCACAACACTTTGATTCCACCTCCATCATGAATCTGTAATGCGATGCGTCCCTGACCCTTCCCGATTTTTTCATCGGTAATGTCAACCATCTCTTCCTCGTTGAGATAGGTCTTCACGTTGTCACCCTTCACCACAATACGCATGGTGTTCCACTCACCCTCTTTCAGAATCTCTTCCTTCTCATCGGGGATCTGAACAAGCCATCCTCTTCCGTATGACTCATAGATTCCACCGGTGTCATTTCCTTTCGGAGCCACCTCAACCTGCCAGCCGTTCACAATTGCACCCGGCTCAACGAAAGAACGGATGAAGACACCTGAATTGCCATCAGCCTCCTGTCTGAACTCCAGCGTCAGATCGAAATCATCGTAGTACTCACGTGTTGCGAGGTATCCGTACTGTTTATCCGGGCCGCTTTCGCATACCAGGAGACCATCTTCGACATACCATTTCTCTGTTCCGTACACTTCCCATCCATTTAAATCTGTACCGTTAAACAGTGTTACCTCTTTTGTTTTACGAGGTAGTTCCCTGATCTTTACATTGCGGAACCAGGCCGCTGATCCGTGATCCTGCAGGCAGATCACTCCCTTACGGGCCAATCCGTATTCAGGTGCATTCTCCCATTTACCACTGTTTTTTCGTTCGAACCACTCTTCTGTCCAGGCTTCGAACTCAACTACTTTTTCGCCGTTTAACCAATGCTCGACATGTCCGTTGTCGAATACAATCTTTGAACTGTTCCATTCGCCTGCAGGTTTGATCACCGTCCTGGCGGGGTCAGTGGTGTACATCGCGTAGTCAGCGGCCGTCTTCTGCCACTCTTCCAATGGTTGGGGGAAGTTCAACTCATCGATCAGCTGATATTCAGGTCCGGTAACATAGGGAACGGTGAATTTCGGATTTTCCACCACATGATATAGTACACCGCTATTTCCCCCATCAGCTATCTTCCAGTCCCAGACCAGCTCGAAATTCTCGTAGATTTTATCGGTTACGATATAACCATGTTCATCAGCTCCTTCACCTTTGGCCTGAATCATCCCCTCTTCGGCAAACCAAGGAGCAGTAAGGCTTTCGCCGTTATAGTCACGCCATCCGTTCAGCGTTGTACCATCAAATAGAAGCTCCCATCCATCTGCAGCCTCCTCCCGGGTTAATGTGTTGTGCTTGCCGTCACTGTTGCAGGCAGCTGTTAATGCCGTCATTGCGATTGTAATAATTAAAAAATAATTTGATCTCATACGTTTGTGATTAATGATTTTACTTTTTTCTTCTTCCTGAATTAAACGTTCTTTTTTACGTTACTGTACCATTGACTTGTATCGCTCCTCTTGCGATGTTTGACAATTTGACAATTTCCATCTGTTTATATCTTTTTTTACAAAGATATTGAAATGTGGAAAATTAACACTCAATTTTCGAGAAAATACTTTCAGCACCTGAAAAGAATTGAGATCGTAGAGCGCTGGTACACCCCGGTTATATTTCAGTCACTTTTTTAAAACAAAAGGGCAGATTAGGCGTTAATTGGAGAAGGAAACAATAGAGCGAACGCTTTTAAACAACCCGTCTATTTTGGAACATATTGATCTATCGGATAATATAAAAATAAACGATGGTTCGTATGTGGCTTCTGTCGGTTTTTTTGACGGAGTGCACATCGGCCACCGGCATCTCATCAAACAGGTGAAAGAAGAGGCCAAACGGCTCAATCTGCCTTCGGCAATCATTACTTTTCCCATACATCCGCGAAAGGTACTACAAAAAGATTATCAGCCTGCTCTTTTATGCGGTTACGAAGAAAAGCTGGAGCAGCTGGCCACTACGCAGATTGATTACTGCATTAGCGTGCCATTCACTCATGATCTTTCTCTTCTGTCTGCCAGGGAGTTTATGGAGAAAGTGCTTAAAAACTATATCGGCGTCCATACCCTCTTTGTTGGGTATGATCACCGGTTTGGACATAACCGGGAGGATGGTTTCAAAGAGTATAAGCATTATGGAACGGAGATAGGGATGCGTGTGATCAAGGCTTCGGAATGGCAGATTGAAGGAGAGAACGTGAGTTCTACCAGGATACGCTCATTACTGAAGAAGGGTGAGATATTGAAGGCGAATAGCCTTTTATCATATAACTATACGTTGTCCGGCAAAATAGTGGAGGGTTATCGGGTAGGAAGAACCATTGGGTTTCCTACGGCGAACATCAGATCGTGGGAGCGATATAAGGTTGTTCCCGCATTGGGTGTGTATGCTGTATTGGTCCATGTAAGGGATGTGATCTATGAGGGGATGCTCTATATCGGTACACGACCCACCCTACATGATGACCCGGAAATAAGTGTTGAGGTAAATATTTTCGATTTTAATGCTGATCTCTACAATCAGTCTCTTACAGTGGAGTTTATAGATTTTATCAGGCCTGACAGGAAATTTGAAGCGATGGACAAACTGGTGGAGCAGATCCACAGGGACAAGATCTCGGTACAACAGCGTTTACTAAAAGAAAAATGATAAAAACCAGACTACTTAACAACAGAATAGAAATTCCATCACCCGGTCTGGGGACCTACCGTCTTGGAAGAAACGATGAAGAGGTCAGCAGGGCAGTGCGCCACGCGTTAGATGCTGGATACCGACATATTGATACGGCCTCCTTTTATGACAACGAGATGCCTGTTGGTAAGGCAATCAGGGAGAGTGGTATTCCCAGGGAAGATTTGTTCGTCACCACCAAGTTGTGGGGTAGCGATATCCTGGAGGGACGTATAGAGAGGGCTTTTGATGAAAGCATGCGACGACTAGATGTCGGCTATATCGATCTTTATCTTGTACACTGGCCTGTGAAGGGGAGGATCGCAGACACCTGGAGAGAAATGGAGCGGATTTATCAAAGCGGAAGGGTGAAAGCTATCGGCGTGAGTAATCACCTGATACATCATCTGGAGTTACTCCTGAAGGAGGCGGGAATAATGCCGGCAGTCAATCAGGTTGAACTTCATCCTTATCTGGTGATGCAGGAACTGCAAGATTACTGCCAGGGTAAGGGGATTGTAATCGAGTCCTGGAGTCCTCTGGGAAGCAGTAAAATCCCATTGCTTGCTGATCCGATGCTTCAGGAAATAGCAAACCGAAAAGGAAAGTCCACTGCACAGGTCATTCTTCGGTGGAACTTACAGAAGCAACTGATTCCGCTGCCCAAATCGTCGGACAGGCAACGTCAGCGGGAGAATCTCTCTCTCTCTGATTTTAATCTCACAGCCGATGAGATGACTGACATTGACCGGCTGGACAGGAATCTCAGGACCGGTATCCATCCTGATGCTATCACATTTTAATAGATCCCTCTCTCGTTCAGCGCACGTTGGTATGCTCTTGCGTTTCGTGCATGTTCTGCATGGGTGACAGCAAAGTTATGACGTCCGGAGAGATCATCCTTGGCACACATAAACAGATAGCCATGCTCCGTGGGAGAGAGTGTCCCGTCAATGGCCCGGATGGAGGCAACTCTTATGGGGCCCGGGGGTAAACCGGTGTATTTGTAGGTGTTATAGGGTGATTCCACCTCCAGGTGCCTGAAGAGAATGCGGCGCAGTGTGAAATCACCCACAGCGAATTTCACCGTCGGATCTGCTTCCAGTCGCATCCCTTTTTTCAGTCGGTTCAGGTAGAGCCCTGCAACTACAGGGTATTCATCGGCATAGGTCACCTCCTCTTCAACAACCGATGCCAGCACGGATACCTGCAAGGGTGTCAATCCTAAGTTCTCTGCTTTCTTTCGGCGATCTTCATTCCAGAAACGCTCATACTCCTTCTTCAGGCGTTTTAACAGGTTGTCTCCACTGGTATCCCAATAGACTTCATAGGTATTCGGGATGAACATTGAGATCAATGTATGTTCATTAAAACCTAACTCTTTTACCAGGGAGGTGTCATTGAGTGCAATCAGCAGCGTCAGGCTGTCAAGCATGAGTTGTTCCGAGATCCGTCCTGCCACGTTTTCCATGGTGCGCAGATTGTTGAACGTCAGTCTGACCGGTGACTGTTTCCCTGAGCGCAACAGGCGTATTACGTCGGGCATCGTCATGTCATCTTCAATCGCATATCTTCCTGTTTTTACACTGTTTGGATAAGACATCCTTTCGGCAAGCAGATGGAATGTTTTTTCGGAAGGTAGCGCTTCTTTCTCCTTCAGCTGGTTAACCACATCGTTATAACTCTTTTCCTGGTCTATATAGATGTAAATCGTCTCTTCAATGTTAATGGGCTTGAAAATAATACTATATGCAAATACTCCGGCGGCTATGATGAGCAGCACCAGAATGCCGGTGAACCAGAGAAGCGCACCTCTTTTTTTATTTTTCTTCGTATCTTCCATATGTTGCCGGGTTGTCTGTATTTTCAGCACAAAAGTAGAAAGATTCATTTGAAAATATCCTATTTTCTTTGACAAGTTGAAAACAATCTTGTATATTTGCATCCGATTTCAGCAAAAATCATTACGGAAGTGTGGGTGAGTGGCTGAAACCACCAGTTTGCTAAACTGACGTACGGGTAACTGTACCGGGGGTTCGAATCCCCCCGCTTCCGCAAAGTGGCTGCCTGACAATATGTTGGGCAGCCACTTTTTTTTGTTCTGTTCTGTAGGATGCCTCTTGGTGTGCGTTTATCAATCCAATCTATCACCACGATGAAAAATCTATCAAAAATATGTTGTATAACATGTTTTTTGTTGTATCTTTGTATCGATTCGAATGGCAGGCGAGTTATTTGAAATCATTTTCAGGTTATCACTAACATACTGAAAAGGCTTCTAATAGACGGTTTGCCGATGATCATCACATATTAAAAAAAAGAATATTATGGAAATCAAAAACCTGACAAGCAGTGAAATTCTTGCGCAGATAAATTATCTGGAGAAGAACATTTCAAAAGGGTCTGTCACTTATCTGGTAAACAGGATGAACAGGCTAAGAGTGTTGAAAACCAGTTTGCATCGTATGGCAAGCTGAGAAAACGGACTGAAAGTCTTAAGCTGAGTGATCTGTATGAGATCACGAACGCTTTTATTTAAAATTTTTATTTAATGAATAGATGATTGAGGCTGCCTTTCCGGTAGCTTTTTTTATTTTATGTAAGTAAATAATAGAAAATGATACCTTTTTTTTACTAATAAGCACGTTGAAATGTGATTTTTATATATCTTTGCAGTGTTATCTAACAAAATGATTTAACTTATTGAAATTTACAATTATGGATTTATTATCAGCCAGATTAACAGCCCTGTCACCTTCAGAAACATTTGCGATGGCGCAGAAAAGCAATGAACTGAAAGCTTCGGGTATTGACGTGATTAATATGAGTGTGGGAGAACCTGATTTTACTACGCCCGAGCACATCAAGCAAGCGGCTAAAAAGGCGATTGACGATAATTACTCATTCTATTCACCTGTAGCCGGTTTTCCTGATCTGAAAAAGGCTGTTTGCGAGAAGCTGAAAAACGAAAATGAGCTGGAATACACCCTTGCCCAGATTGTTGTTTCAGGAGGAGCAAAACAATCACTTTGTAACGTTATTCTATCAATCGTTGACAAGGAAGAGGAGGTGATCATCCCTGCGCCATACTGGGTGAGTTACCCTGAAATGGTTAAATTGGCGGAAGGGAAATCGATCTTCGTGTATGCAGGTATTGAAAAGGATTTCAAGATTACACCACAGCAGTTGGAAGAGGCTATCACCCCCAGGACCAAAGCACTGATCCTTTGTTCTCCCTCGAACCCCACGGGGAGTGTCTACACGAAAGAGGAGTTGAAAGCGCTGGCTGATGTGATTGCACGTCATAAACAGATATATGTGATCGCGGATGAAATTTATGAGCATATTAATTATATAGGACAGCATGAATCTATTGCGCAATTTGAAAACATTCGTGACCGCGTTGTTGTGGTGAACGGTGTTTCCAAGGGGTATGCAATGACAGGGTGGCGTATTGGATGGATCGCTGCCCCGCAATGGATTGCCTCTGCCTGTAGCATGCTGCAGGGGCAGTATACCTCAGGGCCCTCTTCAATCTCACAAAAGGCTGCTGTAGCTGCATATACTGGTGATCAGTCCTGTGTGAGTGAGATGAGAACGGCGTTTGAGAGGCGAAGGAACCTGATCGTGGAACTACTTGGGCAGATACCGGGATTGAAGGTAAATAACCCGATGGGTGCATTTTATATTTTCCCGGAGTGTACCGGCTATCTGGGTAAATCATATAATGGAAAAATTATTAAAACTGCCACCGATTTAGCCATGTACCTGTTAGAGGAGGCACATGTTGCCTGTGTTGGAGGGGATGCTTTCGGCGCACCCGGATACATCCGCCTCTCTTATGCCACCTCCGATGAGAATATCACGAAAGCCGTTGCGCGTATTGCTGTAGCGTTGGAGAGACTCAAATAAGCGTTATCAGACAACAAAAATATAAAGAGGCTGTCTCAAAATAGAGGCAGTCTCTCTTTTTTTGTACTATGTTAAAAAGAACGGCAAGTTCTCATTTCTACCAACGAAAACTTGCCTAATTACTTAAAGATTAGTATCTTTAAGTGCCTT
>JAAYGM010000210.1 GCA_012727735.1 Bacteroidales bacterium
TGGATCAGGTGATTAAATATAACGTTAAATACAAAAACTTGTAATCATTATGGCTGTAACAAAAATACACAGAACCTCAAGAATGACTCTCATCATTGGCGTGATTATCTCACTTGCAGTGATGGCGATGTTCTATCTTGGTGGTCAGGTACCGGCACATGAAAAGATTGTTGCCGACATGAGTCAGCCTAAATTTACAGATATTGTTTTGTACTGGGCGTACACTCTGTTCGTCATCACGATCGCTGTGTTGGTCATCTTCGCATTGGTATCATTTTTAAAGCAATTAAAAAATGCACCGAAAAAAGCGCTGGGAGGCTTACTCGTTATCCTGGCACTGGTTGCATTGTTGGTAGTTACATTTATCTCAGGTGACGGCACATTGCTGAACATCCCCGGATATGATGGCACCGACAACGTGCCTAAAACATTGAAGATGATAGATATGTGGCTCTTCAGCGCATATGTCATGCTCGTGCTTACATTTCTTGCTATTATTGTGTTGCCCCTTTTCAAAAGAAAAGGTTAACCAACTCAATCAATGATCAAATTAAAGAAAGGTTTATTTTATGGCTAATAAAAGAAAAGTTCCGGCACTCAATGCGAATTCAATGGCTGACATTTCTTTCCTGCTGCTGACTTTCTTCTTGCTGGTTTCGAATATGGATGTTGATTCCGGTTTGGCACGTCGACTACCACCGCCTCCACAAACAGAGGAACAGACCTCGGTGGATGTACAGCGCAGAAACCTGCTGGTGGTGCTGGTGAACGCCCAGAACGAGACGATGGCCCAGAGCCAGCAGGGGAGTGAGTGGTACTCATCAGCTGAGGAGTTACGCGGAAGTGGAGGCAAGGTTGCTTTGAAAGACAAAGTGAAGGAGTTTGTCCTGAACATGTCTAACAGCAGTGAACTTCCTGAACTGACGGAAGAAGATTTCGGTCCCCCGATAGGTATTGTACCGGTTACCGATCAACACGTTATCTCTATACAGAATGATGCCACCACCAGTTACAAGACGTACATTGCCGTACAGAATGAAGTGGTAAGGGCATATAATGAGTTAAGAGAAGAGGGGGCAAGGAAATATTTCAACACCTCTTATGAAGAGTTGACGGAAGATCAGAAGAGTCAAATCAATACGCTCTATCCGCAACGTATTTCAGAGGCCGAACCTAAAAATTACGGAGGACAATAAGTATGGGAAAATTTAATAAGGCTGGCAAGAAAGAGATGCCTGCATTAAACTCTTCATCAATGCCCGATATTGTGTTCGCTATATTGTTTTTCTTTATGGTTACCACAACGATGCGTTCGGAGACACTGATGGTGAAAATGAAATTACCCACTGCTTCAGAAGTACAGAAGCTCGAGAAGAAATCATTGGTGACCTATATCAATATCGGTCCCCCAATGGATGCAAGACTGGGTACAGGTACACAGATGCAGTTGAATGACCGGTTTGCACAGGTGTCGGAAATTCAGGATTACATTGCACAGGAAAAGGCAAGTATGAATGAAGCGGACCAACCGTTGATGACTGTCTCAATCAAGGCAGATGATGAAACGCGTATGCAATACATCACTGATGTAAAACAGGCACTCAGACAAGCTTATGCATTAAAGATCAGTTATTCTGCCCGTCAGGGAGATAACTAACAGAGATGCTGTAACAGAAAAAACCGAATCACGAAAGTGGTTCGGTTTTTTTTTGTCTGAGGCAGTGCTGCTTTATCTGTTTTTTTGCTCTCTTGCCCAGCGCATCACGTTGGCCGGAGGACGCTCAGCAAGAAGCTCTTGCTTCATGAAATCCATGTAGGGAGCCACATGTTGATAATAGTGGTAGTACCCTTTACAGAGATAGTTCAATCCGCTGTTGCCATATTTGTCTTTGATGAACCTGTTTTTGGGGCACTCACCGTAGCAGGTGAAAAGCATATCGCACTCCCTGCACTGTTGGGGCAGCGTATCGAACTTATCGTTTCCGAACTTCAGCTGTTCCTCGGAGTACATCATCGCTGTCAGCGGAGTGGAGTAGATATTTCCCAGCCGGTATTCAGGAAAAACGAAATGATCGCATGAATAGAGGTCGCCATTGAACTCCATTGCACCGGCATGACCGCATGTTTTTGCCATGGTGCAGACACCGGGCTGCACGCCCATCCAGTTGGCGAGGGTGGCATCAAAAAGCTGAATGAATATTTTCCCCACATCTTCCCTGATCCATTCATCAAAGAGCGCACAGAGGAAATGGCCCCATTTTTCGGCCGGAACAGTAAAGGGTGCCAGCGCTGTATCTTCCTCCTGGTCTGATGCTGTGGCCAGCTTAAGCAGTGAATCTGTTTTGCGGATTCGTTCAACGATAGGGGTGAACTGGATGTAACGGCAGTCGATCTCCTTGAAGAAGCGGTAGAACTCCAGCGGGTAATCTACATTGTAGTCGTTCACCACTGCCAGGCAGTTAAACTCCACATCATGTTTTTTCAACAGTTCTATTCCCTTCATCACACGGTGGAAAGATGGTCTGCCCATCTTGTCGCGGCGATATGCATCGTGAAAATCCTGCGGCCCGTCGATAGATATCCCCACGAGGAAATTGTTCTCTTTAAAGAAGCGGCACCATTCATCGGTAAGCAGGGTGCCGTTTGTCTGTATGGAGTTGTCTATCTGACGCCCGCCCGCATACCTCTTCTGCAGCTCCACCGCTTTTTTATAGAATGAGATGGGACGCATCAGTGTCTCACCCCCATGCCAGGTAAACATTACCTGAGGCATGGTTTGAGACTCAATATACTGTTGGATGAATCTCTCCAGGAGCTCCTCACTCATCACCTGGTTGTTCTTTTTGGGGAAAAGGTTCGCTTTTTCCAGGTAATAGCAGTAATCGCAATTCAGATTGCATTTTGAGCCTACCGGCTTAAGCATCACATATATAGGCTTTGCAAAGGGGGCAAATGTTGACATATCGATTTTATTGATGGTACAAATATAAACAATTTGATTCAGTTTTGGGTTAATTGGAGGTTAAGTAACATTCATTCAACAAAAACGTATGAAACGAACAGGAGGTTATTTGCATGCATGCAGATGATTAAAGTGAGTTCCATACACAATTATGAAAAAATTAAATAATCGTATGAAACGTAAAGAAGATTTATTACACATTGGATGGTTCATTTTAAGAGCAGGCATAGGCATCTCAATTTTTCTGCACGGATTACCCAAATTGACGGGAGGCGTGGAGATGTGGACATATATAGGCGGAAGCATGTCGATATTCGGTATTACTTTCGCACCTGCATTCTGGGGATTCATGGCTGCCGTGGCTGAGTCGGTAGGCGGATTACTGTTTGCAGCAGGACTCTTTTTCCGTCCTGCAGCCCTCATGCTTACCGGAACCATGGTGGTTGCCCTGGCAACACATCTGGCTGCCGGCGATGATTTCATGGTTTTTGGTCATGCGCTTGATCTGCTGATCATTTTTGCCGCTTCCATTCTGATTGGTGCAGGAAAATATTCAGTGGATGCCAGGCTCATGCCGAAACTGGCATAATCACTTATCTGATAAATAGATAAAACCCCTTCTGCTCATCAGGGCGGAAGGGGTTTATTATATCAAAAAAAGGGTAAGCTTACTATATCGCGCCGCTACAACCAAATACCCTTGCTTCGATCAAGACCTGGGGGATTCAATGGGAGCTGGCCGTATAGGACTTACCCTTGTGCAAAGATAGGTTTATTTTTTTAAGTTACAAAATGATGAAATTGATTTTTACTATTCGAGCCATTTTTTTATCTTTGTAAACATTACATCGCTATAACTAAGGAAACATTACATCAAAAAAATAGAATCATGGATATCGTTGATCGATTTATTAAATACGCCCGTATTGATACACAGTCGGACGAGAACAGTACACAGACACCCAGTACGCAAAAGCAGTTCAACCTGGCTAAAGAGGTGGAAAAAGAAGCACTGGAGATGGGCCTGAGCGATGTTAGTCTCGATAATAACTGCTATATGATGGCTACATTACCGGCCAACACGAAGAAGAATGTGCCTGTGATTGGCTTTATCGCGCATTTCGACACCAGTCCCGATATGAGCGGAGAGAATGTAAACCCGCGCATCGTGAAAGCGTATGACGGGAAAGATATTGTGCTGAATGAAGCAGGGAAGGTGTTCATGTCGCCGGTCGATTTCCCTGAGCTGCTTAATCATGTGGGGGAAGACCTTATTGTTACCGATGGTACCACGCTGCTGGGTGCCGATGACAAAGCCGGTATTGCGGAGATAATGACCGCCATGCAATACCTCATGGATCACCCGGAGATTGAGCATGGCAAGATTCGTATCGCCTTCACACCCGATGAAGAGATAGGGCGTGGAGCCGATAAGTTTGATGTGGCCAAGTTCGGTGCTAAATGGGCATATACAATGGATGGCAGTGAGGTGGGGGAGCTTGAATTTGAAAATTTCAACGCCGCCGCCGCCAAAATTGAGATCCAGGGACGAAATGTTCATCCCGGCTATGCGAAGGACAAAATGATCAATGCCCTCCATGTGGCCAATGACCTGATTCAGCTGCTTCCTGAAAAGGAACGACCTGAATCGACCGAAGGGTATGAAGGTTTTTACCATCTGATCTCATTGAACGGGTCGGTGGATGAAGCGAAAATATCGTTCATCATTCGTGATCACAACAGAGAGAAGTTCGAAGAGCGTAAGCAGTTGATGGAACGTTCTGTGGCGCAGCTGAACGAGCGATACGACAATCGTCTCAAGCTGGAGATCAAAGACCAGTATTATAACATGAAAGAAAAAGTGGAGCCGGAGAAGCATATCATCGATACCGCATTTCGTGCCATGGAGGAGGTTGGTGTGAAACCTAATATCAAACCCATCCGCGGAGGTACCGACGGTGCCCGTTTGTCGTTCATGGGACTGCCCTGCCCCAATATTTTCGCAGGAGGGATGAACTTCCACGGACGGTATGAATTTCTGCCTGTACCCTCGCTGAAGAAAGCGGCTGAGGTGATCGTAAAAATAGCAGCGCTGACTGCCAGAGAAGTATAACCTGATAAATAGGAAACAGAGATGAAACAAACGCCATTTACTGACCTGCATATTTCGCTTGGAGCAAAAATGCATGAATTCGCCGGATATAATATGCCAATAGAGTATACCGGTATCATCGATGAACATCTGACAGTTGTGAACGCTGTGGGTGTTTTTGATGTATCGCACATGGGTGAGTTCTGGGTGAAAGGACCCAAAGCGCTTCAATTCCTGCAACGGGTGAGCAGCAACGATGCTTCGAAGCTACAGCCGGGGAAGGCACAGTACAGCTGTTTTGTGAATGAGAATGGTGGGATTGTGGATGATTTCATTGTATATCATTTCGAACCCGAAAAATACCTGCTCGTGGTGAATGCTGCGAATACCGAGAAGGACTGGGCATGGTGCCTCCGGCACAACACCATGGGGGCGCAGCTGGAGAACGCTTCGGATCACATGGCGCAACTGGCCATACAGGGACCGAAAGCAGCTGAGACGCTGGGTAAACTGACCGATGTGGATCTCTCTGCCATCCCATTCTATTCATTCGTAACCGGAAAATTTGCCGGAGTGGAGCATGTGATAATCTCCAATACAGGATATACAGGTGCAGGAGGTTTTGAGCTCTATTTTTATCCTGAGCATGGGAAAGAGATCTGGAATGCGCTGTTTGAAGCAGGTGAGGCCTATGGGATCAAACCGATCGGTCTGGGTGCACGTGATACCCTACGTCTGGAGATGGGATACTGTCTCTATGGCAACGACCTGGACGAGACAACCACCCCTTTGCAGGCTGGCCTGGGCTGGATCACCAGATTCGCCGATAACAAACCTTTTGTGGGCCGCGAGCTGCTGGAGAAAGAGAAGGCTGAGGGAGTCTCCCGCAAGCTCTCCTGTTTTGAGCTGATTGACAAGGGTATCCCGCGGCATGGTTATGAGATAGTGAATGCAGCTGGTGAGACGATTGGTAATGTAACCTCGGGCACCATCTCACCCGTGCTGAAGGTAGGAATCGGTATGGGTTACCTGAAGCCGGAATTTGCGAAACCTGACAGTGAAATTTACGTCATGGTACGTAACAAAAAGCTGAGAGCCACGGTGGTTAAACCCCCATTCAGGAAATAACCGTATGATTTCTCTTCTTTTTAATTAAAAAAAGCCTAATTTTGTTGGCCTGAAACAGTCTGTTTCAGGCCAACTGTTACGCTAGCATCCTCTTTATGGCAAAAAAAGCGAAGATAGCTCAGAATATATTTTTTCTTCTCGGTGTACTTGCATTGGGGATAATGATATACAAAACCGGGATTGACACTATTTTTCGGGATATCAGGCAGACCGGCTGGTGGTTTGTACCCATCATCGGCCTCTGGGTGGTTGTCTATCTTATCAACACTTACTCATTCTATCTCATCATTCAGGATGGAAGCCCGGAAGCAGAGAAGGTGGGCTTTGTCCGGCTCTTCAAACTGGTGATCAGCGGCTTTGCCATTAACTACATCACTCCTTTCGGGCTGATGGGTGGTGAACCCTACAAGATTATTGAGTTGCAGCAAACATTAGGGATTCAGAAGGCCACCTCTTCGGTGTTGCTCTCCACGATGATGCATTTTGTCTCGCACTTTATCTTCTGGATGGTCTCCATCCCACTGCTGCTTTTTCTGGTACCCGTACTCTCGGATGTGGTTGAGCTGGGGATGATTCTTTCAAGCGGTACCTCCCTCCTCCTGCTTCTCTGGGCATACAGGGTCTACACCAGGGGAGGGGTGGACAGGGCAATTGTTTTAGGCAGCAGATTGCCTTTTATCGGTAAAAGATTGAGGGCATACAGGAATCAGAACAGGGAAAAGATTAATCAGATGGACACGCTGATAGCCGGCCTCTACAAAAACCGGAAGAAAGATTTCATCGCATCGTTACTGCTGGAGCTATTCGCCCGCTTTTTTCTCTGTATTGAGGTGATCCTGATGATGAAGGCTATAGGTAATCCGATCAATTTCGGGCAGAGTGTACTGATTGAGTCTATTCAGTCGCTCGTGGGTAATCTGCTGTTCTTTATGCCGATGCAGATGGGATCGCGCGAGGGCGGGATTGTGATTGTGTACGGTATTCTTTCCATACCGCTTGCCTACGGGGTGTTCGTGAGTCTCGGTAAACGTATCCGGGAGTTTTTCTGGATCCTTGTGGGGATTGTGTTGATCAAAATAAACCGCAGCAACAAATAAGGTGAAAATACTATCGGTGATCAGACGTAGATCATCTTCCTTGTCATTCCGCCATCAACGGTGAAGTTTTGTGCTGTGATGAAACTGTTCTCCCTGTCCATCAGAAACAGCACCATACGGGCAATATCGGCAGCGTTCCCCACACGTCCCGCGGGATGCTGCAGGTGATCCTCTTCTGATAACAACTCCTGTTTCGCTTTTGATTGTTTCTTTAATGCCGATACATCAATCCATCCGGGACTGATGCTGTTGACCCGCACATCGGGGGCCAGGCTCATCGCCATCGCGTGCGTGAGTGAGAATATTCCCCCTTTGCTTGCAGCATAGGATTCGGTATTGGGTTCCGATTGAAAGGCTCTTGTGGAACAGATGTTCACGATGGCACCTCTGGTCTCCCTGAGGTGAGGTGCAAGTTGTTTGCTGCAGAGAAAAGTGCCGGTAAGGTTTGTGGCGATGGCCCTGTTCCACTCATCGAGAGATAGCTCCTCCATCGGTTTGAATATTTCGTAGACGGCGTTATTTACCAGTCCGTATGCCGGACCGAATTTCCTGACAGCTGCCCTGACAGATGAACGTACGCTCACCTCATTTGAAACATCGGTCACAAAAAACGCAGAACGTCGTTGATTAAAGTGAGGCCGTAACTCTTCCATCGCTTCGCCGTCTATGTCGAATACCGATACGCTGTAGTCGTTATTCAGCAGCTCCTGCGACACGATCCGGCCGATGCCCTGGGCACCACCGGTAACGATGATATGCTGCCTCACTTTGCGCATGCTGTAAAATCCGGTTTTTAATGACTGTAAATCTCTTTCTTCCCTGCAAGCAGGGTGTTCCTCATCAGCGACACAATGGTCATCGGTCCCACGCCGCCCGGTACGGGTGTGATCCACGAACATTTGGGCGCTACCTCATCGAACAGCACATCACCTGCCAGTCTGAAGCCCGATTTGGTCTTGTCACTCGGCACACGGGTGGTTCCCACGTCAATCACCACCGCTCCCTCTTTGACCATGTCGCCCTTCAGAAATCCGGGAACACCCAGTGCCGCGATGATGATGTCTGCCTGCAGGCAGATCTCCCTGATGTTTTTTGTACGGCTGTGGCAGACAGTGACGGTGCAGTCGCCGGGATTCCCTTTTTGCATCATCAGCACCGAGACCGGTTTCCCGACGATATTGCTTCGTCCCAGCACAACGCAGTGCCTGCCTCTGGTCTCAATATCATATCTTCTGAGCAACTCCACGATGCCTGCCGGTGTGGCAGATAGAAAACAGGGCATACCCAGTGACATACGTCCTACGTTCACCGGGTGAAAGCCATCCACATCTTTGCGGTAGTCAATGGCTTCGGTAATTTTCTCTTCTGAGATATGCTTTGGTAAGGGCAGCTGTACGATGAATCCATCGATATCCGGGTCGTCGTTCAGCCTGCTGACGCATGCCAGCAGCTCCTCTTCGGTTACGTCCTCTTCGTAACGGATCAGTGTGGATTTGAATCCTACCTCTTCACAGGTCCTCACCTTACTGGCGACGTAGGTCTCACTGCCGCCGTCATGGCCGACCAGCACCGCTGCCAGATGGGGTGTTTTACCACCTGTAGCTATTATCTCTGCTACCTCTTGCGCAATCTCCTGTTTTATTTGTGCGGCAACCGCTTTCCCGTCTATCAATTGCATGGTTCTAATTTCAGTTGTCCGTTTTCAGTTATCTGTTATCAGTTGTCCGTTATCAGTTTCTGATTTCCTACCTTCTCCGCATATTCCGCATTGCCTGCTTACCACCACCAGATGTCATCATGCGCATCATCTTGCGTGTTTCGTCGAA
>JAAYGM010000211.1 GCA_012727735.1 Bacteroidales bacterium
CGCCGTAGCCAGCGCGCAGCTTCATCTCGTTAATAGATGAAACATCCTTTAAAAATGACTCTTCTTTCATTCGCCAACCTACAGAAATAGAAGGGAAGGTACCCCAAGGATCTTCTGTTCCCCATAATTGACTTGCGCCTTCGTGACGTAAACTAGCCATAAACAGGTAACGATCTTTGTAGTTGTAGTTTACCCGACCAAAGAAGCCAATGAGGTTGGTAAGACCTCTGTAGCTGTTCATATCCCAAAAAGTAGATTCTTTAGCGATCGCTTGCCCGAGGCCAATATTGTACTGCCCGAAGATGTCAGTTGGGAAATCGGTGTTGTACATCGAATGATTTCTTCCGTCATAATCTTCATAACTATAGCCGGCCAGCAAAGTGAAGCTATGATCGTTGATGTTATTTCTATACTCAGCCGTTAGATTGACCAACCTTTCCACATTTTGCGTGGCACCAACTGAGGCGGCTCCTTTACGGCCGTCACGAACGGTTGAAATATGGTTTTGTGTTTCATACCACCCACCGTGTTGATGGTATTTAGAGAACGACATTAGCCCTCTTAAGCTCAATCCTTTCATCGGGTTGATGGTTATTGTCCCGTTGATACGATTGAACAGCGAACTCGAACTATTGTCTTGTTCCATGATACGGGCAACCGGATTTTCTACTTCGAAAATGCCTGCTTCATACCATTTTCCATCCTCATCTTTGACGGGAATCGTAGGATGGTACTGGTTTACCAATCTGAAAATATTGTTGCTGAATGAACTGGAATTATCGTTGCGCGACAAGATGCCGACATTTAACTGAACCACACCATCAAACATGCTGTGATTCACGTCGGCACGAGCGCTGAGTCTTTCTCGGTATGATTTTTTGAAAATTCCTTCCGAGTTGTTGTACATCAGCGAGAGTAAGTAATTCGTTTCTTGGTTCCCGCCCCTAATCGTCAGATTATGGTGTTGTATGAACGGTGTCCTTGAAATCTCATCCAACCAGTTGGTGTTCCCTCCATAATCATGTGACGTCCCAATGACACCTTCTGATATGAGTCTTCTATAATCATCGGCATCCAACAAATCTGTTTTCTTTCTGATGGCTTGGGTTCCAATGTAATGGGAGTATTCCACATGATTTCGTATATTCGCGTTTGCCCTTTTGGTTGTAATAATAATTACCCCATTCGTTCCTCTTGTACCGTAAATTGCCGCTGCCGATCCATCTTTTAACACGTCGATCGATTCAATATCATCAGGAGAAACAGTATTGAAATCACCAGGTACTCCATCAATCAATATCAACGGGTTGGTGCTGGTGCCGTGAAGCGTGGTGTTTCCGCGCAGTCTTATCGATGAGTTTCCCGAGGGGTTGCCGCTGGTGGTATTAATGATCAAACCTGCAACCTTACCCTGTATCAATTGACCCAAGTCTCGTACACTGCCCTGGGTGTAGCTTTCGGGTTTCACTGAAACAACTGCACTGGTTACATCTGCTGTTCTTATGCTGCCATAGCCAATGACAACAACTTCGTCAAGACCTATGAGATCTTCAGAGAAAGTAACGTTGATTTCACGCTGATCCCCTACAGGAATCTCTTCTGTAAGATAACCAATGTAAGAAAATACCATAACAGCATCCCTGTCAGGAACGTTAATCGAGTATCTGCCGTTGACGTCGCTAACAACCCCAATTTCTGTTCCCTTGAGCATAATCGCTGCTCCAATAACTGGTTCACCATTCTCATCTCTAACAGTCCCTGTGACTGTTTTTCCCTCCTGTTGAGCTGTCTGGATCATTTCGGCAATGGCAGAAGCATTTCGATTGATCTTTTTCAGCAGAACAATGTAATTGTTTTCAAAATCATGACCAATGTCAGAATTTGCAAACGCCTCCTTCAGGTATTCCGAAACCTTATTGGTTTTCTCCTTTAGCAGGATCTCTTTTTCCGTGTCTACTTCACGGTTACTGTAGACAACCAGGTAATCGGTCTGTTTTTCGATTTCCCGAATCAATTCACCTATTGTGAGGGTATTTGACTTCAATTTGATTGCAGCATCCTGAGCATTTGAATTCACTGCCGACAATTGAAATGCAAAGACAAAAAGAAATAGCAGGCTGATTTTCATGATTTTTAATAAATCTTTATAATCACTCTTTTTGATTGCAGAGTGATGGGATGAAATGTTTATTTTCATATATTTGCATGTGTTTTAAGTGAATACTTAGATAAGTTAGTTCTGTGTTTACTTATTCCGGCGGCAGGTGTTGGCGCACCTGTCGCTTTTATCTTTTCCGGACTTGGGGGATGTTACATAGGCATTCGGTTTTAAGGGTGAATAAATAGATATTTAGTGTGATGCTATCTTTCATCTCTATGCATGGCATACGAGGCTTGTATAAATAGAGCTATCTTGAAAGGATAATCAAATTTTCTTCTCTGATTTTCCTGATTTTGAATGACTGAATTTTCTGCAGAATATGCAGAATCTCATCAATTCCGTCGCGTTGGCGGAACTTACCTGTATAGCAGACATTGAAAATCTCCGGATCTTCAACCTGTATGGTGATATCGTAATACAACTCCAGTTTGGAAAGTATGTCAATCAGTCGCTCGTTGTCGAAAGCATAGATTCCCTCGCGCCAGAGCAGATGCTCCGGGTTGTGGAGCTTTTCCAGCTTGATCACGTTTTCACAGTATGTAGCCTGTTGGTCGGGTGAAAGCAACACCGGTTTGTTGTTTTTCCCTGTCTCGCTCACCATCAATGATCCTTCTACAAGCGATGTCCTGGTGTATCCCGACTGGGGGTAACTGTATACATTGAACTCGGTGCCCAACACCTCCATGGTGAGCTGTTGTGTGGTGACAATGAATGGTTTCTTTCGGTTTTCAGCCACCTTAAAATAGGCTTCCCCAATTACCGAAACCTCGCGTTGTTTTCTGTTGAATCGGGCGGGGTATGTGAGAGTGGACTGGGCATTGAGCCAGACCTGTGTGCCATCTTGCAATGTGAGTTGTGCCCGTTGTCCGGCGGGGATATAAAGGGTGTTCATCTCTGTTGCAGAGGTTGATGGAAAAGTCAGGGCGCGAGTCAGAAAAAAGGTGGAGGCAATCAGCAGGAGGGAGATGGCAGCATATTGCAGGAGGAAGCGCATCCTTCGCTGCCGTTTTTTCTCATTCATCCTGCGGGTGAACGTGGAAAAACCCTCCTTTCCCTCTGATTCCTGCTTCGGATCAGGGGCCAACCGCGTAAGGGCATAGATGTTCTGCAAACGGATATATTCCTGCAGTTGCTGTTCGTCATTCTTCATTTGCAGGAACATCGTCATCTCTTCTGCACGATTCAGTTCACCTGAGAAATATTTCGTTAGGGTGTCTTCCATTCAAAGTGATGCTTTATATATAATACGAATGAAAGCTAAAAAACCGCCAAAAGAATTAAAAAAAAAGAAAAAGAAGGAGGGGGATGTACTCTTTGAGAGCATCTTTCAGTTTCCGATGGGCGATGGCCATCTGGCTCTCTACCGTGTGCAGGGAGATGTTGAGCTCTGCTGCGATCGCTTTCTGCTTCTTCCCCTCAATCTTGTTCATCACAAAGATCTCCCGGCACTTCCCGGGCAGCGTTTCAATCGCTTTCTGTACGACAGACTCGATGTCCGGTTCAGAAAAGATCTTATCATCAAATGCCTCCAGCGATTGCAATTTCATCTGCAACTCGATGTTGTAATCATCTCTCATCTTCTCTGCGCCTTTTCTGATTACCGTTTTGTGCCGCAACAAATCGAGGCATCGGTTCTTCGTAGCGGTAAACAGCCAGGCGAACAGGCGGGTGTGAGACATCAAAACAAACTGCTGCTCCCACAATTCGAGGAATACATCCTGCACGATGTTCTCCGCATCTTCTTCACAAATGAGGTATTCAGTGGCGAAGCACTTCATTCGGAAGTAGTGCGAGAGGTAGATCTCTTCAAATTGACTGCTATGTGGCGATGAGATCTGCATGGATGTTTTTGCTTTTCTTGACGTTTGAATTGCAAACATACAAAAAAAGTTGAAAACATACTTTATGGAGATTTTTTAATCATTTGAATTGCCAGGAAGAGATATCTGTTTTTCTGTTCATAATTTATAATTGTATGCTTCCCAATTTAAGGACGAGATAGTTCTCGTTCTAATCTCGTTCTAATCTCGTTCTAATATGGTTCTAATATGGTTCTAACAGATTAGACTCAGTAAAGAGTTAGATTAGACTCAGTTTAGGTCAAAAAAGGATGCTGCCCTTGAGAAGAGGTTCCCGAAAGCTTCATTGAGTGCACTCTGGTCTTTCGACTGGGAGGGGAAGGGATTCTCATGGGTGTAGTTGAAAGGGAAGTCCTCCAGTTTGATGACCGAATGTGTGGTTTCAATGCCGAGTGCTTCGCGCACCCCATGATAGGGTATCACACTATCCTTTGCCAGTGCAATCCCTGCAATCCTGTTGTGAATACGGCTGAAGAAGGCCTCTCGCTCACTCTGCAACCTCTCCGGGATGATCATCCTGAAGAAAGCTTCAAAAGCGCTGTCCCGATGCCAACGGTTTTCCTGTTCACATCCGAAGCGGTTCACGTAATAATCCTGCATCCGGTTAAAAGCGGCGCTGTCCATGATGCTGCGGGAGATGCCGCACATGGAGCGGAAGATGCTGCCGCCACAGAACATGAAAAGTTTCGAGTCGGAGAAGAGCTGTTTCTCATTGGCCATCAACGCCACCTGCGAGAGAAAGGCCCCGATGGAGTAGGCGAAGATATCGATACGGCAACCCTCATTGAAGAGAGGATGACGTCCGCATCTGATCTCTTCGAAGAGTGTTGTCAGGTCTGCCCATGTTTGTCTGCCAGACAGGTAAAAGCGCTCCGGGCTCTGCGTGATGCGTTCGCTCAGTGCCACGTTGGCGAAGCTCACCGAGCGATCGCCCTCGTAATGTCGTTTCCGGATATTGAGCAAGTTGGTGAGGCTGCGCGGGTTGGACCAGTCGAGCGGCGCCCTGTTGATGTGAAAGGCGATTGGGAATAGAATCACCGGTCTGCCGGTTTGTATTGCGAGTTGCTCCGCCCAGGGGAGGTACTTGCTCCAGCTCCGCTCGTTGAGCCCGTGCAACAGGAGGATTGCATTATCATGGTGCGTTCTACCTGCCGGAAGGAATACAGGGTAATCGAATTTGTAATTCTCCTTGACGGCAAGAAAATGCTGTGACGCTTCGCTCTCTTCGTTACACCGGTGGCTATTAAATCTGAAGAATCGGATTTCCGGCATCCCACCCTCCGGTTTCTGGTTGACTCCCTGTTGAAAGGTGTTGTTCAACTGCTGGTATCGTTCGCTATAATTGATCATAACTATTTCTTTTTCAGCAAAGAAATAGATTAGGAACAGATCTCGCAAATGAAAGGGAACAACAACAGAGAAAGGGGACAAAGTTGGCTATATGGGGTGAAAAATGACATGGAGGGGTGAATAATTTGCATCCAGATGCGCTTTCTTTTGGTTTCTCTTCTATAAACATCTACTTTTGCAAGGTACTTTGCAACAGAGTCACCACGATGAACGAAAAGATTCCGGCCTATTTCTACGAGAAGAAAAACAGTATCACCATGATTCTGTTCACTGCCCTCTTTGCACTGCTGTTCATCAACCTCTTCCAGCCTTTCGGCTCCCGCGAATGGTACCCCGGAGTATCTGACACTAAGTACTTCGCATTCTCCAGCCTGATCATTCTTACCGGCATGCTTGTGGTGGTAATCAGCAGGGTGATTCTCACATACCGTTCGAAACAACATTCCATCCTCTACTGGCACTATGGACTCTGGATCCTGGCGGAGATTGCGGCAATGTCAATTTTCTATACCCTCTTTGCGCAGTTCTTCCCCAAGGACGGGGTAACCCGTGATATCTCCGAGAGCTTTCGGCAAAGCCTCTACAATACGGCACTGGTGCTGTTGCTACCCTATGCCATCTCCTGGCTTTACTTCTCCTGGAAAGAAAAAAGCGCCTTGTTGGAGCATATGGGACAGGAGAAAGGGGTAGATGGATCGCCGAAGATGTTGATTGCCTTCGCCGACGAGAAGGGAGAGCTGAAGATCTCCATCGCGACGGAGAACCTGCTCTATATCGAATCGGCCGACAACTACGCAACCATCCATTATCTCAACAAGTTGAAGCTGTCGCACTACCTGCTGCGAAACTCGCTCAAGCGGTTGGAAGAACACCTTGTCGACACCTCACTGGTGCGTTGTCACCGCTCCTACATGGTTAATATGGACAGAGTTAAGATCCTGAAGAAAGAGAAGGGAGGCATCATGCTGGAGTTAGATGAGCAGAACACCCCCGATATCCCGGTGTCCAAGACCTATTATGAGTCGTTTATGCAGGCGTTTTCGCGATACACGGTATGATGTTAAAAAGTAGTTAAGGCTCAATGAGGGATCCTTGCACTTTTTTCAGGTAGACTGAAACAGAGCCGTCGTTCACTGGAAACCAACCACGACCATCTTCGCCGATGATCACCTCCTCCTGATGGTGACCCAGTTTATCAACCCATGCTGATCCGGTGTAATCGGTTCCCACGAACATCGGCTTCGTACCCCCCTCAGCATTGCTCATGATCACCACGCAGCCGTCGGGATGATGCTCGTCGCC
>JAAYGM010000212.1 GCA_012727735.1 Bacteroidales bacterium
TATCCGTAAATCACGTTCCCCTGTTCATCACGGTTCTCATCCAGCCCGTTACTGTACTGCTTCATAGCACGAAGGCTCATACCCATACTTGAGAAACCGCCGTCGTTGTAAAGATTCTGCATGGTGACTTTCCGTGTCAGATCGGAGAACATCACGATACAGTAGTCGGCGCAGTCATCTGCATCGGCATTACCGATGGGAGCCATCCTTTCCGAGAAGTCCATCAGATCCTCCATCCCTTTCACGCCACTGCCGGCGGTGGTCATGGTGGGCGACTGGGAGATCGTATTCACACGCACGCCTTTATCGCGGCCATAGATGTAACCGAAGCTGCGTGTGATTGATTCAAGCAGTGCCTTTGCATCGGCCATGTCGTTGTAACCGTAGAAAACCCTTTGGGCTGCCACGTAGGTGAGCGCCAGCATAGAGCCGCCTCTCTCAACTGCATCTAGCTTGCGGGCAACCTGCAGCATCTTGTGGAAGGAGACTGCTGAGATGTCGAGTGTTTTGTTCAGCATATCATAATCGAGATCATCGTAGGTCCTTTTCTTACGCACGTTGGGTGACATGCCGATGGAATGGAGCACGAAATCGATTTTCCCGCCAAGAATTTCCATCGATTTGGAAAAGACCATCTCCAGATCTTCTACGTTGGTGGCATCAGCCGGGAGTATCTCTGCATTCAGCTTCTCTCCCAGTTTAGCAGTGTCGCCCATGCGCACAGCTACGGGGGTGTTCGATAATGTGATGATTGCACCCTCTTCGACAGCTTTTTCAGCTACCTTCCAGGCGATGGACATATCGTTCAACGCTCCGAAAATAATACCTCTTTTTCCTTTTAATAAATTGTGGGTCATAATTTAATCATTTTTGATCATTCCCTGAAATAATTTGCGGCTGTCGCTGGAATCATTTCAATGGAAAACTGCGCAAATTTACAAAAAATGTGCAATAAATAAACACTCCATCTGAAAATAAGTTCTCTCACATCCATTATTTCTTTGAAAAAACCAAAAACGGACTGAAATAAAAGCGGACTTTCACATCCGCTTTTATTGTATTCTATGCAACTTTCGTATCTGTTGCTATTAAAGGATGGCTAGGCTACAACCTGTTCGTTTTCAACGGTTATTCCCTTCCAGGTAATGGCAGCTATAGCTGCGCCCAGCAGTGGGGAGACGATGAACAACCAGAGCTGAGACAAGGCAGCTCCGCCTTCAAATATAGCCGGGCCGATACTGCGGGCCGGATTCACCGATGTGCCTGTGATTGGTATACAAACGATGTGAACCAGCACCAGTGTTAAGCCTATAGCCAGTCCGGCGAATTTATTCAGTCCGTTTTTGGCGGTCACACCCAGCACTACCAGCACAAAAATAAATGTGAACACCGCCTCGGCAACGAAAGCTGTCGCCATCTGACCGTCGGCAAAGCCGTTGGCACCGGTGAGGGTGGTGGTGGAACCGGAATCTTTTGCGAGAAACCAGAGGATGGATGATCCGATAATTGCCCCGATAACCTGGAAAATCATATACATTCCTGCATCTTTACCGCTCATCCTGCCCGTAAGAAACACACCTAGTGTGATGGCCGGGTTGATGTGACATCCGGAGATGCTGCCGATACCGTAGGCCATTGCAACCACGGAGAGACCAAATGCAAATGCAACACCCAGCGTCCCTACCGAATCAAAGGGCTGTCCGGCACCTGCAAATACGGCTGCTCCGCAACCCATCAATACCAATACCATGGTACCAATCATTTCTGCTAAATACTTTTTCATGATTTTTTGATTTTTTTGTGTAAAAATAAACTGTTATGCAAAGAAGAAAAAAATAATTGTGATTCCGACACCCTGTAAGGAACGGTGTGGCTATAATACACATCTTATTTGACTTTTCATGTTTTACAAAAAAAACGGTGC
The DNA here is from genome assembly GCA_012727735.1 of Bacteroidales bacterium. Taxonomy (GTDB): domain Bacteria; phylum Bacteroidota; class Bacteroidia; order Bacteroidales; family Dysgonomonadaceae; genus Proteiniphilum. Next base: position 1,925 of record JAAYGM010000212.1, read on the forward strand.
CCGATGATTTTTCAATGAGTTAGTTGCGCAAATATATGGCTTTTACTCTTTTTATCAAATTTTTAATGAAACATTTTGCCGGTTGGTTGTTATTAAGGGTAGGTTTATTGAAATATGACAATCACATATATATATCACAGCTGCTACCTGATTGAATTCGGTGAGTTTTCTGTAATCTTCGATTATTATAAAGATACAGTACGAGATGACGGATCTGCCTGGGTGAATGATTATTTGCTCGGAAAAGAAGAGGATCTCTACGTACTCTGTACGCACTCACACTCCGATCATTTCAATCCGGAAATTTTTACATGGAAAGAACGGAAAAAGAACATCACCTATATTTTTTCTAATGAATTGCTGTTAAGCGGAAAAACGAAAGAGAACGATGCTTATCACCTCAAAAAGGAAGAGCAGTACAACGATTCACGGATGATGGTCAAAGCATTCGGCTCGACAGACAGTGGTGGTTCTTTTTTACTCAGCCACAA
>JAAYGM010000025.1 GCA_012727735.1 Bacteroidales bacterium
ATGAAGCCCCCCTGCGCAGGATTAACGTGATGGATCGCATTGGTGGTGGTGACGGCTTTGTAGGCGGGTTACTCTACAGCATCCTGAAGGGCATGGATCCGGAAAAATGGATACAGTTTGCCTGGGCGAGCGGTGCACTGGCTACCACATTCCTTACCGACTATGCGCAGCCTGCCGATGAGGAGGTGATCTGGAGCATCTGGAAGGGTAATGCCCGCGTGAAAAGATAATTTAATCATGGGCTGATCTGATAAAGAGGTGAATGTGCCAATGGGTCAGGTTCTGTGGATAAAAAGATTGGTGGTAATAGTCTTGGTTCTGAACTAAAAATAGATATAAAATAAGATGAAAGAAAAAGCAGATATTGGATTGATCGGACTGGCCGTGATGGGTGAGAATCTGGTTTTGAACATGGAGAGTAAAGGTTACACGGTGGCTGTCTTCAATAGAACAGTAGCCAAAGTGGATAGCTTCCTTGAAGGAAGAGGAAAAGGGAAAAATTTTATTGGTGCACACTCTCTGGAGGAGTTCGTGGCTTCCATTGAGCGTCCGCGCAAAGTGATGATGCTGGTGAAGGCCGGCAAGCCGGTGGATGATTTCATCGAGCTGCTCCTGCCATTGCTGGAGCCCGGGGACATCATTATCGACGGCGGTAACAGCCATTTCCCGGACAGCATCCGCAGAACGAAGTATGTGGAAAGCAAAGGATTACTCTATGTCGGCACCGGCGTTTCCGGTGGTGAAGAGGGTGCACTCAAAGGTCCTTCCATGATGCCGGGTGGTTCACCCGAAGCATGGCCGCACGTGAAGGAAATCTTCCAGGCTGTCGCTGCCAAGGTGGATGATGGTGTGCCTTGTTGCGACTGGGTGGGCGAGAACGGTGCCGGCCACTTTGTGAAGATGGTGCATAACGGTATTGAGTATGGTGACATGCAGATCATCAATGAAGCGTACCACCTGATGAAAGATCTGCTGGGTATGGATGCTTTTGAACAGCACGAGGTGTTCAAAAAATGGAATAACGGCGTCCTTGACTCTTATCTGATAGAGATCACGACCGATATACTTGCCTATAAAGATGAGGATGGATCACCATTGGTTGAGAAGATCCTCGACACTGCCGGCCAGAAGGGTACGGGGAAATGGACCGCCGTCACGGCACTGGATCTGGGTATACCGCTGACATTGATCGGTGAATCGGTCTTCTCCCGCTGTCTCTCGGCACAGAAAGAGCTGAGGATGAAAGCTTCCGTTGCTATCAAAGGCAAGAAGCCGGCGTTTAGCGGAGACAAGCAACAGTTTATTGATGACCTGGAAGCGGCGATTTACGGTGCCAAGATCATCTCCTATGCGCAAGGCTACGATCTGATGATGGAGGCTGCCAGAGAGTACAGCTGGAACCTCAATTACGGAGGTATCGCACTGATGTGGCGTGGTGGGTGTATCATCCGTTCCCGTTTTCTGGGTGACATCAAAAAAGCGTTTGACAACAACGCGGCACTGGAGAACCTGCTGCTCGACCCCTTCTTTAAGGATGCCGTTCTCTCGGCACAGGAGGGCTGGCGCAGGGTCTGCGCTACAGCGCTGATGAATGGTATTCCCGTGCCGGCGCTAACCTCGGCGCTGAACTACTTCGACGGATTCCGCAGTGAACGTTTGCCGGCCAATCTCCTGCAGGCGCAACGCGACTATTTCGGAGCACATCAGTATGAACGTGTAGACCGTCCACGGGGTGAATTCTTTCATACAAACTGGACGGGCCTTGGTGGAGATACAGCCTCCACGACCTACGATGTATAATACTGAAGTGCTGATTTGTTGATTCGATCTGAAATCACCTATCAGACATACTGAATTTCAAATAGAATGATATATTATGAGAAGGGCTCTTCAGAAACCAGTTTGTCGCGGGATGATCTGAAGAAGGGGCTGTATGAAGCATTCAGCAAATTGGGGGAGCGGCGGAAGATCCTTGCCGTTCCACCCGATTATACCCGTCTGCCGAGCAGAGCAGGTGATATCACTGAGCTTGCCTGGTTGTATTACCGGGAGAAGCTCACTGATATTCTGCCTGCACTGGGTACGCATACCCCCATGACTACTGCGCAGATTGACCATATGTTCGGGAAAACACCGAAGCATCTTTTTCGTGACCATGACTGGCGGAATGATGTGATCACACTTGGAGAGGTGCCCGCAGCATACGTGCGTAAGGTGTCGGAAGGAAAGGTCGATTTCTCCTGGCCTGTACAGGTCAACAGGTTGCTGCAGGAGGGTGATTTTGATCTGATTCTCTCCATTGGTCAGGTTGTTCCTCACGAAGTGGTGGGTATGGCTAACTACAATAAAAATATATTTGTGGGTACGGGCGGAAGCGAAGGGATCAACAAGAGCCACTACATAGGTGCTGTCTATGGTATGGAACGTATGATGGGACGTGCCGATACACCTGTACGACGGGTGTTCAACTATGCCACGGATCATTTCGCACAACATCTGCCCATCGTCTATGTGCTGACGGTGGTGGGAGTGAACAGGGCGGGGGAACAACAGACCTACGGCCTCTTTGTGGGAGATGATTTCGATGTGTTCGACCGTGCAGCTAAACTCTCTCTGGAGGTTAATTTTGTGATGGTGGAGAAACCGCTGAAGAAGGTAGTGGTATGGCTCGATCCCTCAGAATTTAAAAGCACCTGGCTGGGTAACAAGTCGATATACCGGACAAGAATGGCTATAGCCGATGCCGGAGAGTTGATTGTGCTGGCACCTGCACTGAAAGAGTTCGGGGAGGACAAAGCCATTGATCTGCTGATTCGGAAGTATGGTTATTTCGGCACTCCTCAAACATTGAAAACCGTTGCAGAGAATCAGGATCTGAGAGATAATCTGGGAGCGGCAGCTCACCTGATTCACGGATCATCTGAAGGGCGGTTCTCCATCACCTACTGCCCCGGTAAGGGTATGGAGAACCTTACCCGTGAAGAGATTGAAAGCGTCGGCTTCCAATGGGGCGATATTGATATGGCCTTGCAAAAGTACAATCCAGGTCATCTGAAAGAAGGTTTCAACCTCCTTCCCGACGGTGAGGAGATCTATTATATCTCCAGTCCTGCGCTTGGGTTGTGGGCTTACAGGGACCGCTTTGAAGATTAAACTACTACTATAAAACATATTTATCATGACAACAAGAAGAGAATTTATCAGAAATGCAGCTTTGGCTTCTGCAGGGCTGGCCCTCGGTGGTGTATCGACCGGGACAAACGCCGCCAGCTACAGCCGCATTGTGGGAGCCAATAAAAAGGTCAGCCTGGCCCATATCGGCATCGGAAACAGAGGGTGGGAGATCATGAACGATCTCGACAAAACAGGACTGGCCAATGTTGTTGCCCTGTGTGATGTTGATCTGGGTGCTGAGCATACGAAGAAAGCACTGGCCAAATTCCCGAACGCGAAGCGATTCAGGGATTTCAGGGAGATGTTCGACAAGATGGGCAATGAGATTGATGCCGTAGCGATTGCCACGCCCGACTTTGCCCACTTTCCCGCGGTGATGATGGCGATGGCTGAGGGTAAGCATGTGTATGTGGAGAAACCGCTGAGCCGCACTTTTCTTGAGTCGGAACTGATCATGAAAGCGGCCGGGAAATATCCCAGAGTGGTTACCCAGATGGGAAACCAGGGTCACTCCGAGGCCAATTACTTTCAGTTCAAGGCATGGAAAGAAGCGGGTATCATCAAGGATGTCACAGCCATTACGGCGCATATGAACAACCCGCGCCGCTGGCACGGCTGGGACCCCAACATCAAGAAGTTCCCTGCTGCAGAACCTGTTCCCGAAACACTGGATTGGGACACCTGGCTGATGGCACGCGATCATCACGATTACAACAAGGATTTCCACTACGGTCAGTGGCGGTGCTGGTATGATTTCGGTATGGGTGCACTGGGTGACTGGGGTGCACATATCATTGATACGGCACATGAGTTTCTTGATCTGGGATTACCCGAAGAGGTGAATCCCGTCAGGTTAAGCGGCCATAACGACTTCTTCTTCCCGATGTCTAGTACCATTGAGTTTAAATTTCCGAAAAGAGGAGATATGCCTCCGGTGGTGATCACATGGTACGATGGTACAGATAATATTCCTGCTGTACCCGATGGGTACGGTGTCTCGGAGATTGATCCCAATATTCCGACGGTTGCCGGAGGTAAAATTCAGCCGGCCAAACTGAATCCCGGAAAAGAGATCTATAGCAAAGAGCTTACATTCAAAGGGGGGTCACACGGCAGCACCCTGAGCATCATACCTGATGAGAAAGCGAAAGAGATGGAGAAGAAGCTGCCGGAGGTGCCGGAGAGCCCCTCCAATCACTTTGCCAACTTCCTTCTCTCTTGTCTGGGTAAGGAAAAAACGCGCTCACCGTTTGAAATATCGGCTCCCCTGAGTCAGGTCTTCTGCCTGGGTGTGGCCGCACAACGACTCAACAGAAAGATCGTTTTCGACAGAGAGACCGGACGTGTCACCAACGATGCCTTTGCCGATGCTTTCCTCACTGGTGAGCCGCCTAGAAAAGGGTGGGAGGATTTTTACAAAATTTAAAATGAAATACAGAATGAAAAGAAATATTGTACAACTGATTACAGTGATGATTCTTGCAACATCATGTTCACAAGGTCCTGAATGGCGGGAACTTTTCAATGGTGAAGACCTGCAGGGATGGGAAAAGCTGAATGGTACTGCTGAGTACAAAGTGGAAGACAATGCGATCATCGGTATCTCACGGTTGAATACACCCAACACTTTCCTGGCGACCACTGAGATGTTTGATGATTTTATCCTTGAGTTCGAATTCAGGGTAGATGATGGATTGAACTCGGGTGTACAGTTCAGGAGCAACAGCCTGCCGGAGTACAACGAAGGTCGGGTACATGGATATCAGTTTGAGATTGATCCAGCAGAGAGAGCATGGACGGGAGGGATCTATGATGAAGCACGTCGCGGCTGGCTGTACCCGTTAAACTACAATCCTGCAGCACAGAAAGCGTTCAAGAATGAAGAGTGGAACAGTGCACGGATAGAAGCAATCGGCAACTCCATACGTACCTGGGTGAACGGCGTACCCTGTGCAGATCTGCTTGATAACACCACCTCATCGGGTTTCATCGCCTTACAGGTGCACTCCATTGGCAATGCCGACCAGGAAGGTAAAACGGTTGCCTGGCGTAATATTCGCATTCTGACAGATGATCTTGACACCTACAGGTCACCTGATGATAGTGCGGTGATGCAGATGAATCAGGTTGCCAACAGTATCTCGGCACGTGAGGCCGAAGAGGGTTGGAAGCTTCTGTGGGACGGTGAAACGACAGAAGGATGGAGAGGGGCCAAGCTGGATGAATTTCCTGAAAAGGGATGGTCCATCGATGATGGCATACTGAAGGTGCACAAAAGCGACGGTGGCGAATCGACCAATGGTGGAGATATTGTCACCACGCGTTCCTATAAGAATTTCATGTTAAAGGTCGACTTCAAAATAACCGAAGGGGCCAACAGTGGAATCAAGTACTTTGTTGATACCAATCTGAACAAAGGGGAAGGGTCGGCCATAGGTTGCGAGTTTCAGATTCTCGACGACAGGAGACATCCCGATGCAAAGATGGGTAAAAATGGAAACCGTACGCTCGGATCGCTGTACGATCTGATTCCGGCACCTGAAGACAAACCTTTCCGGAACGGTTTCTTCAATACCGCCATGGTGGTTGTTGAAGGCAATCATGTGGAACATTGGCTGAACGGTGTGAAGATTGTGGAGTATGAACGCAATGCGGAGTCATGGGAAGAGCTTGTTCAGACAAGTAAATACAAGGACTGGCCCAACTTCGGAAATGCCGAAGAGGGACTGCTGCTCCTTCAGGATCATGGCGATGAGGTGTGGTTTCAGAACATTAAAATAAAAGAGTTGTAACAGAATTACTTTTTTGAGAAAAGGCGTGTCTACCGGAGTAAACACGCCTTTTCAAAATAAGTGCATGTGAGGTGAAGAGAGTACACGATCACACAAATATTTTCTTTAATTCCTCCACCCAGGACGTTAAACGCTGATCAGTCATATCATATTCATTGTCTTCATCAATGGGCAGTCCCACCCACATCCCGTCGATCACCGCCATGGAGTCGTCATAGGTGTAACCTTCATCTGCAATCTGTCCCACGATCGTGGTTTTGTCGGCAATCTCGTCGTACACAACTTTCATCGATTCGGCAAAGCTGGTAGAGTAAGATGCGCTGTCACCCAGCGCAAAGATGGCAACCTTCCTGTCTGAGAGATCCAGCCTGGTGAATGAGG
>JAAYGM010000213.1 GCA_012727735.1 Bacteroidales bacterium
AATCTTGCTAAGAACGGCGCTCAGATTCATACTATATCCCAAATTCGTTAACGCTGAACGCTCAAATCCTGGAACCCAACTTCCAAATCTTATATCCCATATCAAACATTCCTGAAGAACACCGTCTCGTCGATCGCATCGATGATGATCGGCTTCGATTTATCGACCGTGCCGGCAAGCATATCCTTTGAGAGCTGGTTCAGCACCTTGCGCTGAATAACCCTCTTCACCGGTCGTGCTCCGAACTCGGGATCAAAACCGGCCCGTGAAATACTATTTACCGCTTCATCTGTATATTTAAGTGGTATCCCGTTTTCTGCAAGCATTTTTCGTACACCCTCCAGCTGCAGACGGACAATCTGTGCGATCTCTTCCTCCTTCAGCGGTGAGAACATGACGATGTCATCGATACGATTCAGAAACTCGGGACGGATGGTCTGCTTCAAGATATTCAACACCATATTCTTCGTTGTTTCGATGATCTCCTCCCTGTTCACAGGAGTCAATTTCTCGAAGCTCTCACGTATCAGGGCAGATCCTAAGTTGGAGGTCATGATAATGATGCTGTTTTTGAAGTTCACCACCCTCCCCTTGTTGTCGGTCAGTCGCCCGTCATCAAGCACCTGCAGCAGGATGTTGAACACATCGGGATGCGCTTTTTCAATCTCGTCGAACAGCACCACTGAATAGGGTTTTCGTCGAATCGCTTCGGTCAGCTGTCCTCCCTCGTCATATCCCACATATCCCGGAGGTGCGCCAATCAGGCGTGTGGCACTGAACTTCTCCTGGTACTCACTCATATCGATGCGCGTCATCATGTTCTCATCGTCGAACAGATACTCTGCCAGCGCTTTGGCCAGCTCGGTCTTCCCCACCCCGGTGGTACCGAGGAAGATAAAGGAACCGATAGGTCGTTTCGGATCACTCAGTCCGGCACGGTTACGGCGCACAGCATCGGCAACGGCCATGATGGCCTCATCCTGGCCTATCACACGCTTGTGTAGCTCCTCCTCAAGGTGCAGCAGTTTCTCCCGCTCGCTCTGCAGCATCTTGCTGACGGGAATACCCGTCCAGCGTGCTACTACATCGGCGATATCACCGGCGTCCACCTCCTCCTTGATCATGGCGCGGGCACCCTGCCGCTCGTGCAGTTCACGCTGCAACAGTTCTATCTCGTTCTCCTTCTCTTTTATCTTGCCATAACGCAGCTCAGCCACCTTGCCATAGTCGCCCTCACGTTCGGCACGTTCCGCCTCGAAACGGGCATCCTCAATATCGATTTTCAGCTGCTGTATCTTGTTGATCAGCTCCTTTTCCGACTGCCACTTGGCCTTGTACTCCGACTCCTCGGCCTTCAACTCCTCAATCTGTCTGGTCAGCTGCTCCTCCTTGGGTTGGTCGTTCTCACGACGGATCGCCTCCCGCTCAATCTCCAGCTGCTTCACCCGCCGCATGATCTCATCCAGCTCCTCAGGGACCGAGTCCACCTCCATGCGAAGCTTCGCTGCCGCCTCGTCCATCAGGTCGATTGCCTTGTCGGGCAGAAAACGGTCGGTGATATAACGGTGCGACAGCTGCACGGCGGCGATGATCGCCTCATCCATGATACGCACCTTGTGGTGGTTCTCATACCGCTCCTTCAGTCCGCGGAGGATGGAGATGCTGTCCGACTCAGTCGGCTCATCTACTGTCACCGTCTGGAAACGTCGTTCCAGCGCCTTATCCTTCTCGAAATATTTCTGGTACTCATCTAATGTGGTAGCACCGATAGCGCGCAGTTCACCACGCGCCAGTGCCGGTTTCAGGATATTGGCTGCAT
>JAAYGM010000214.1 GCA_012727735.1 Bacteroidales bacterium
ATGACAAAAGAGTAGTCGAAATTCAGAAAAGAGTAATGGATTTCTGTGCGCTCATCCCTTTTCCGGATACTGGAAATGAAGAGATGGGCATCCCTGTTCTGTCTCGACCAGGAGAAGGTCTTCTGAGAAAGCACCATCAGATCGACACAACGGGAGACCAGCTCATTATCCTCATCGAAGATGAAGACATCACAATTGGTAAACAGCTCCAGCTTCTCCATACACTTCTGTTGCAGCGAAGTGAAGTTCTCCTGATGCGCCTCCCCTATTTTCGTCAGCACACCGATGGTGGGTTTGATAATCGGTTCCAGCAGCTCCATCTCATCGGGCATCGATATCCCGGCCTCGAATATACCCAGCTCTGCCTGTTCATCCAGTTGCCAGACTGACAACGGCACACCAATCTGAGAATTGTAGCTGCGCGGTGAACGAACAACGCTGAAATTCTTCTCAAGCAGCTGATAAAGCCACTCTTTCACTATTGTTTTGCCGTTGCTCCCGGTGATACCGATCACGGGAATATCGAATTTCGCTCTGTGATGCGATGCAATTTTTTGCAGAGCGGACAGGCTGTTCTTCACCTTCAGAAAATTGGCATCGGTAAAATGATCCCACTCCGGTAATCGCCTGGTAACAACAAAGTTTCGCACGCCCAGCGCGTAAAGGTTACCCACAAAGGTATGCGCATCGTTGTTCCTCGTCTCAATCGCGAAAAAGAGCGTCTCTTCGGGCTGAGACAAACGCCGGCTGTCGGTGAGCAGAATGGTTATATCTGCGGGATGCAGTATTTCAGACTGGATACCCAGTATAGCTGCTATTTGTTGAATGCTGTAAATCATGTCTGGTTGTTATTATACAGATAAGAGGCGCCTCTCCTCCTCACAGGAGATCTCAGGATATCGCCGGGCGAAAGCGGCCAGCTTCTGTGCTGTTCCTTCTGTAAAGAGCCTGTAAGACTCCGTACCGGGATGCAGGGGACGATGTTCAAGCGCTCTCCTTATCTGCGCCCACTCATCATTCACCCTTTGCGTTGCAGCAGAAAAATAGGTTTCCGAGAAACAATTCCATATATAGTCCACGGCCAGTGGGGATGGATGGATCATATCCTCATTGTAAAAACGGTAGTCACGCAGCTCGTCCATCATCACCTCATAGGCGGGGAAATAGCTGATACGCTCTCTGAAACGTTCTTGCAGTGCATCTATAGCCAGGTGAAGGATCGATTTGCTGATTTGATTCTCATGTGCGCCATCTTTCCAGTGGCGTACGGGACTGACAGTGAAAAGCAGTTTTGCAGTCGGGTTGATGACGGTGAGCAGCGTGATCACCTCCACCCACTCTTCCACGATCTCCTCTACCGACAACCGCAAACGACGGAACCTGTCGGCAGGAAATTTATGACAGTTACCCGCAATCTCACCGCTCTCCCTCCATTGATAGGCATAAGCCGATCCGAAGGTGATGAGAAAGAGATCTGTTTGCCCGATGAATGACACCGCCTGATCAAATCGCGAGGAGATGTTTTGCAGACAAACCTCTTTGTCGGTGGCAGAGAAATGACCGTGATGCATCGGGCTGTGATATAGTTCACTATTGAACACAAGGTCGGCCGCTGAAAACGATTCAGCAGAGAGCAGCCTTCTGATGGCACGGGAGACGGAAAAGGGATTGTACAAAATACCGAAAGGGTTCACATCCACCTTAAACTTATGCTGTAAAAGCTTAGAACCGATATGCTCAGAAAAGCATGATCCGAAGAGCATCATGCTGGTGGAGTGATTGATTGAGATATCCGATTCAGGAATAACGATGTGTGTTCTGAAATCCATCTTCATACATTTTCTATTAACATACAAAAATAGCAATAAACCTACCATTTACTCAATTGAACGGTTTATAATTTGTGAAAATGTGAAGGGGAAGTGTATAAAAAAGGAAAGGTTGTCTCACGACAACCAATCTTCATTGTTAACCTTAAATCTAATACCATGAAAAACACGTTGCAAATATAGGCGTTTTTGTGTTATAAAACATAACTGTTAAGCAGAAAAATAGCATATTTTACACAGTTTAACGAAATAAACGCCATTTAAACAGATTTAAACGCATTTTCATGGCTTTATTCTACCTGCAGGACCAATCCTTTCAGATACTCACCTTCGGGATGATAGATATTGATGGGGTGATCGGCCGGTTGCGTAAGCTGGTGCAGAATTCTTACTTTTCTTCCCGAAATGGCGGCAGCACTGAATACTGCCAGTCTGAACTGCTCTTTTGTGATCACCTGTGAACAGGAGAATGTGAAGAGGATTCCTCCCGGGGCTATTTTTTCCATCGCGGAGTGATTCAGCTTCTTATATCCCTGCAGTGCGTTATTGATTGCTCCCCGATGCTTGGCGAACGCGGGCGGATCAAGCACTATCAGATCATACTTCCCTTCCGGCATCTCCTTCAGGTACCTGAAAGCATCTTCAGCTGCGGATGCATGGCGTGGCTCCTCACCGAAATTGAGGGTGATGTTCTGATTGGTAAGGGTGACAGCTTTCGCAGAACTGTCCACCGACTCCACTTTCATGGCCCCGCCCCGCAGCGCGTAGACAGAGAAGCCGCCGGTGTAACAGAACATGTTTAACACATGCCTGCCTTTGGAATAGTACTCAAGCAGCTTCCTGTTCTCTCTCTGATCGATGAAAAAGCCGGTTTTCTGTCCCTTCAGCCAGTCGATACGAAACTTCAGTCCGTTCTCCACTGCGATACCCTCCACGTTCTCTCCTCCTGAGAGATAAGCATCTTCCGGTGCCAGACCTGCTTTAAATGGCAGTGTCCCTTCCGATTTGTAGAAGATATGCTTCAGCCTGTCGGAGGGTATAACCTGTTTTAAAGCATCGGTAATCAGCGTCATATCTTTGTGCATACCCACTGAATGAGCCTGTATCACGGCGGTATCGCCATAGATATCGATGATCAGGCCCGGTAGATGATCACCCTCACCGTGCAGCAACCTGAAGGTGTTGTTGTCGTCTCTTACAAGCCGCAGTTCATCGCGAAGTTTGTAAGCCTGCGCAACTCTTTCCCTGTAGAAGGCGGCATCAATCTGTTCATCGCTGAACGACAGAATACGTACGCTGATGCTGCCAATCTGATAATGCCCCACACCCAGAAAACTACCGTCGGAAGCCATCACGCGCACGACCTCACCCTCCTCCAGCTGTTCCGGTTTGCGTGCAATAGCACCGGAGAAAAGCCATGGATGAAACCGTTTCAGTGATTCTTCCTTTTTGGGTCTCAACACAATTTCCTTGTACATCTTCATTGGTTGCTGTTGATTAAATGATTGTAAATGCGGAGGCAGGCCCAGGCGTCAATGGCTGCATAAGACTGTTGCGCGGGGCTGAGCGCAGGAGATTCCCAGTTAGATATGCGCTGGCTCTTGGATATCTTCTTCCCGAAAATGATCGCATATATCTTCTGCAGGCTGTTGTCTTCAATGCCGAACTTATCTACGAAAAGCTGCAGATCGATAAAGTTCTCAGGGATGCCATCGGAACGTTTACGTATTGCGGCAAAATCGTCACGCAGTGAAAGACCAATTTTCTTGATATCGGAATCCATCATGAACGCCTCCAGTTCATCGGGATAGCCAATCTTATTGAGACGGAACAGGAAGCACTCCTCCTCCGTCGATAATTGCATCAGTGCGACCTTGTGTACCTGCCCCCTTTTGAACGCGGGCTTGGTTTCTGTATCAAAACCGAGTACCGGCTTCGACGAGAGATAACGCACGGCTTCACGCACCTCGTTTATATGATCAATCACGGTGATCGTGCCGGGAAATGTCTCTATCGGCAACCCGGCAATCTGCTCCTTTGTTATCGTTAATCCCACGAGACCTCCCCTCTTATGTTATCTTCGTCCATATCTGTAAAATCCATATTCACACCTCTGCTCTTCAGCGCATGCAGGGGACGCAGCACGTTCACCAGTTTCTGTCCCCAGAAAAGAAGAAAATTCTCTCTGCAAACAGACAATGCGTCGTTCATCTGATCGGTGAGTTCAAACTGATACACCGAGACGAAATTTCTCAGATCCTGATAGATATCAGCGATATTTTCAGAGACGAAAGCAGATACGGGCCTGTCACTGTATTTCATGTCATCCACGAACACATCCAGGTAGACATCCTCCTCTCCCATCAGTTCTCCTACTTTGGCAGAGACCCGCGAGTAATCCTCTTCACGCACGAAAGTGGCGGGCGGTGAATCATCCACTGCAACGGCTACAGGCAGCAGGGAGGCTTTCACATACAACAGGGGCAGTAATTTCAACATTTTATCAATCCATTCCGTCCGTGGCAACAGCTCTTCCTGTTCCAGAAAAACGCAGCACTCCACTGCAACGGCAACGAAGTCGATCACGCTTTTGTCATAGACAATCTGATTGGTATCTGAACTTTCCATTATCTCAATATTTTCAGGTCTGTTTGTTTCAGAAGACAAAAATACACAATATTTTCGACAAAAATATATTGGCCGGCTCTAAACAACCAGTCTGTACATAAAAATGATAGAGTGATTATTACGCATCTTTATGCGTTTGGAGTGATTATCGGTGATGCCGGGGAAGAGGTAATCCCGGAATTACGTAATCAGAGGGAGATCCACTCCGTGTCGGAAGAGAAAGGGGTGAACATCACACCTCCGGAAGCTGTTTTCAAACATTTCCGGATGAGCAGACTACTGCCTGCAGAAGCACTTTTGTAACAGGATGGCGTATGGATGCTGAAAAGAGAGGTATGTTGTTGTGAATAGGATGCTCAGTAGTAAAAAAAGGAGTAAACATTTTGTGAATCCGTTTGAAAACAATATCTTTGCACACGAAAAGAAAGAGGGAAGCAGGAAATACCGCTTCCTTTTTTGTTCATGACAGGTAATATGATCGAAAAAAAATTGCTTATCGACCTTACGGAGGAGTATCTGAAGGATTCACCCAACTATTTGGTGGATCTCACTGTTGGTGCAGACAACGCCATCACGATTGAAATCGATAACGATCAGGGAGTGGACATAAGCGATTGTGTGGAGATGAGCCGCCATCTGGAATCGAAGCTCGACCGTGATACAGAAGATTATGAGCTGACCGTCACATCGGCCGGGCTCACCTCTCCGTTCAAAACGAAACGTCAGTATAAAAAGTACCAGGGCAAAGAGGTTGAGGTGCTTAGCAGAAACGGACAAAAAGTGACGGGGTTGCTGCAATCATCTGATGAGGATGGTTTCACCATCACGATCACAAAAAAGGTAAAGCTCGAGGGAGCCAAACGCAAAACAGAAGTGGAAGAAGCAATCCGCTTCCTTTATGACGAAGTAAAGTATACAAAATATCTTATCAGATTCAAATAAAATATGGCTAAGAAGACAGAAACCATAAGTCTCATAGATACATTTTCCGAATTCAACGAGCTGAAAAATATCGACAAAGCAACGCTTATCAGCGTGCTGGAAGAGTCGTTCCGCAACGTGATATCGAAAACCAGCGGTACTGATGAAAATTATGATATCATCATCAACCCCGACAAGGGGGATCTTGAAATATGGCGTAACCGCACCATTGTGGAAGATGATGAACTGGAGGATCCCAACCTGGAGATCACCCTTTCGGAGGCATTGAAGATTGACCCTGATTTTGAAGTGGGCGAAGAGGTGACCGACGAGGTACAGCTTGAACATTTCGGCCGGCGTACCATACTCAATCTCCGTCAGACACTGGCATCCAAAATTCTGGAACTGGAAAAGGACAATCTGTACAACAAGTACAAGGAGAAGGTCGGTGAGATTGTATCGGGTGAGGTTTACCAGGTATGGAAGAAAGAGCTGTTGCTCCTCGACGATGAACACAACGAGCTTATTCTGCCCAAGACGGAGCAGATACCCTCCGATTTCTTCCGCAAGGGAGAGCATGCACGTGCTGTGGTTGCCCGTGTGGAGAACAAGAACAACAATCCCAGAATCATTCTTTCGCGCATATCACCCGTCTTCCTCGAACGTTTGTTCGAACAGGAGATACCTGAGATCGCCGACGGTCTGATCACCATCAAAGGGATCGCCCGCATCCCCGGTGAAAGGGCCAAGGTAGCGGTAGAGGCTTACGACGACCGTATCGATCCGGTAGGTGCATGTGTGGGGATGAAAGGATTCCGTATTCATGGCATCGTACGTGAGCTGCGTAACGAAAATATCGACGTGATCAACTACACCAACAACACCACACTCTTTATACAGCGTGCGTTAAGTCCGGCAAGGATCAACTCCATCACCGTGAAGGAGGAGGAGCATCGTGCTGAGGTCTTCCTCAATCCTGAAGAGGTATCGCTCGCCATAGGGAAAGGTGGGGCCAACATCAAACTGGCATCCATGCTCACCGGTTACAATATCGAGGTGTTCCGTGACATCGACGAGGTGGACGAGGAGGATATCTATCTGGATGAATTCCGTGATGAGATAGACGGATGGGTAATTGACCAGTTGAAAAAGATTGGTTGTTCCACCGCTAAAAACGTACTGGCAACAAGCAGGGAGAAATTGATCAAGGAGGCCGACCTGGAGGAGACCACCGTAGATGAAATACTGGCTGTGCTTCGTTACGAGTTTGACGAGGAGGAGGCTGATGCAGAAGAAGCAACTGAAGCGGACACAGCTGCAGAAGTAGTGGAAGCGGAGGCAGTGAATGATACAGCAACTGAAGCGGAAACAGTGACTGTAACTGGTACAGCTGACACAGCTGAGGAGACAGAAGCTGATACAGAAGAGGCAACAGAAGCTGACGTAACAGAAGAGACAGAAGCGGACACCGAAGCTGAGAAGCCGGGTCTGCCTGAAACGCTTTAGATTCATCCGTCAAACAGGCGGAAGATTCAATATAACAATACTGTTCACAACATATAAAGAGAGAAAAGGATAGAAGAGATATATGCCTATTAGATTAATTAAAGTATCGAAAAATTTGAATGTGGGGATCAACAGCCTTGTTGAATTTCTGCACAAGAAGGGTATTGAAATAGAAGCAAATCCTAACGCTAAAATTGAGGATGAACAGTATGATATACTGATTGCTGAGTTCGGCAAAGACAAAAATATTCGCAAGGAGGCCACAGAGACACGCGAGAAAATGCACCGTCGTGGAGAGGAACGCGAAACCGTGGCCATTGAGGGATATGAACTCCCGGAGGCAACGGCACCCAGGAAAAAGGCAGAGAAAGAGACCATCGAAACGGAAATACCGAAAGAGATGAAGCCTCATTTCAACGTTGTGGGCAGTATCGATCTGGACAGCCTCAACAAAAAGAAAACCGAGCCGAAGAAGGAAGAACCTGTCGCTGAAAAGAGAGAGGAAGCGGAGAAACCTGCTCCTCCCGTTGAAACAGAGACAACACCTGAACCTGTTGAAGAGGTAATCGTTCAACCTGCACCTGAGGTGGAAAAACCGGTCATCCCGAAGGTAACAGATAAAGAGATCGCAGAAGTGGCAGCGGAAGAAACGATTGACACCAAAGTGGAGGAAGAGGTGAAGAGAGAAGTGCCTGAGACAGCTGAAACCGTCGTAGAAGAAGAAGAGATCCATGCGGAGGAAGCGGAGGCCGATGAGGTGAGCACGGAACAGGTTGAGGCCGAAGAGGTAATAGCTGAAGAGACAGAGGTGGAAACAGATACCACTGAAGGAGAAACAACCGGAGAGGAAGCAGAAACCAAAGAGATTGCCGCAGAAGAGACTTCAGAAGTGGAGGGACCCCGAACAGACAAACTGTTCCGTCTCAATAAAAACAAGCTGGAGTCGAACATTGTGGTGAAAGGAACGATCGATCTGGATGCAATCAACGATCGCACCCGTCCACCCAGAAAGTCAAGAGCCCAGCGAAAAAAAGAGCGCCTGGATCGGGAGCAGAAGGTTGTCGACGGCAAGAAGATGAAGGATGAAAAAGTCAAGCTGCTGAAGAAAGAGGCGATCGATGAAAAGAAAAAACAGTCTGTCACCACCGACAGTGATGATGAGAACAAGAAGAAAAAACGCAAACGTATCCGTACGAGCAAGGTAAATATCGACAAACCTGCAATCAATCAGGCATCGAGAGGTGACAGGAAGCCTTCACTCAGAAAGCTGGTCAAGACAGAGGTAAGTGAGGTTGATGTACAAAAACAGATCAAGGAGACGCTTGCACGACTGACAGAGAAAAAAGGCAAAAAGGGTGGCGTTAAATACAGACGCGAAAAGCGCGAAGCCACTGCACACAAGCACCAGGAAGAGCTGAAGCAGCAGGAGAGAGAAAGCCGCGTACTGCAATTAACGGAGTTTGTTACTGCAAACGACCTGGCGAACATGATGAATGTTCCCGTAACCAACATCATCTCCACCTGTATGAGCATGGGAGTGATGGTTGCCATCAACCAGCGTCTCAACGCCGAGACCATCAACATTGTAGCAGAGGAGTACGGCTTCAAGACGCAGTTCGTGAGTGCAGAAGTGATTGAGGCCATTGCAGAAGAGGTGGATAATCCGGAAGATCTGATTCCACGTCCGCCAATCGTCACGGTGATGGGACATGTGGACCACGGTAAGACATCACTGCTCGACAGCATCCGCAGCACCAACGTGATTGCCGGAGAGGCCGGAGGTATTACACAGCATATCGGCGCATACAACGTCCAGCTGGAGGATGGCCGCAAGATCACCTTCCTTGATACGCCGGGTCACGAGGCGTTCACCGCCATGCGTGCCCGCGGAGCCAAAGCAACCGACGTGGCCATCATCCTGGTGGCTGCCGACGACAATGTGATGCCGCAGACGGTGGAGGCTATCAACCATGCCGGAGCGGCAGGTGTACCCATTGTGTTTGCCATCAATAAAATAGATAAGCCGGGAGCCAACCCCGAAAAGATAAAAGAGAGACTTGCTGAGATGAATTACCTTGTAGAGGATTGGGGAGGTAGTTACCAGTCACAGGATATTTCTGCAAAACAGGGTATCGGTATTCAGGAGTTAATGGAGAAAGTATTGCTTGAGGCCGACATGCTGGAGCTCAAGGCCAATCCCAACCGCAGGGCGAACGGCTCCATCATCGAGTCGGAGCTCGATAAAGGAAGAGGATATATCTCCACGGTACTTGTGGAAAACGGCACACTGCATCAGGGCGACATCGTGATCGCCGGTGCTTATTTTGGTCGTGTGAAGGCGATGTTCAATGAGCGCAATCAGCGTATCGAAGAGGCCGGACCGGCCGAACCGGCACTGATCCTGGGTCTCAACGGAGCACCACAGGCAGGGGACACCTTCAACGTGATGGAGACAGAACAGGAAGCCCGTTCCATTGCCAACCGACGTGAACAACTACAACGTGAACAATCACTGCGTACACAGAAGATGCTCACACTCGACGATATCGGCCGCAGGATCGCCATTGGCAACTTCCAGCAACTGAACATCATCGTGAAGGGTGATGTGGACGGTTCTGTTGAAGCACTCTCCGACTCACTCATCCGTCTCTCCACAGAGGAGATACAGGTGAATGTGATCCACAAAGCAGTGGGTCAGATTTCGGAGTCTGATGTAACGCTCGCTGCCGCTTCGGATGCCATCATCATCGGATTTCAGGTACGCCCGTCGCTCGGAGCACGTAAGGAAGCCGAAAAAGAGGGTGTGGACATCCGCCTCTATTCGATTATCTACGATGCCATCGAAGAGGTGACTGCCGCCATGGAAGGGATGCTGTCGCCCGAGATCAAGGAAGAGATTACAGGAAACGTGGAGATACTCGATGTATTCAAAATAACGAAAGTAGGAACCGTAGCCGGTTGTATGGTACGCGACGGCAAGATCAAACGTTCGAGTCGTATACGTCTCGTCAGGGATGGTATCGTTATTTTCACAGGTGAGCTGGACTCATTGAAGCGTTTTAAGGAAGATGTGAAAGAAGTCACTTCAGGTTATGAGTGTGGTATCACCATACATAATTTCAATGACATGAAGGTGGGCGACATCATTGAATCCTATGAGGAGACAGAGATAAAGAAGACATTATAGTAAACAGCCCCGGCATATTTTTCTGATACCTTTTATCAGGTATCCCGGGGCTAATTTTGAAACCAGTTGACATTGTAATTTTAATTCTTACCCTGACAGCGACTGCATCCGCCTAACACAGGCGGATGCGGCCGCAACACAGGAGAGAAAGTGTTACGGTAAGACCGTGGCTAAGAGAACAAGGAATTGATTGAATTGAATGATTTACACCATAAATAGATGATTATGACAAAGAAAATATTTTTCATCCTGGGTCTGTTTATCTTGTTGATGAGTACAACCGCTTTTTCACAGGTTCTGCCGCAAGTATCCATTGCATACGTTAATACAGCCGAACTGTTGGATGAATTTCCGGAAAAACAACAGGCCACACAGCAATTACTCACCCTCAGTGATAATTATAAAAAAGAGCTGGAGATGATGCAAAATGAATACAACAAGAAGTATTCTGATTACATCACCTATCAGGCATCACTGGCAGAGAACATTAAACTGCGCAGGATGCAGGAACTGACAGAGTTGGAGAAAAGGATGCAGCTGTTCATGGAGCTGGCACAGGAAGATATTGAGAATCAGGAGAAAGTATTACTGGAGCCACTGAGACAAAAGATCAGCGAAGCAATCCGTGAGGTAGGGATTGAACGTAATTACACGGTCATCTATGACCTTGCCGATCATGCCATCGCCTTCGTGTCACCTTCTGCCTCAGATGCAAATCCCTTCGTAAAGCAAAAGCTGGGCATTCGTTAAACTAGCCTCAATCAACGTGAAGGAGCAATCAGTCACCCCTGCAGGTGCAATCGGTATTTTTGATTCCGGATATGGCGGACTGACGGTCTTATCCGAAATAAGGGCATTGATGCCGGCTTATGATTACATCTATCTTGGCGATAATGCCCGTGCACCCTATGGTAACCGCTCTTTTGAAAGCGTCTATCAATTCACGCTCGAAGCGGTTGAATGGTTCTTCAACCGTGGATGCCACCTGGTTATCCTGGCATGCAATACGGCATCAGCCAAGGCATTGCGTACCATCCAGCAAATCAATCTACCGGCGCTGGACCCGCAAAAAAGAGTGCTCGGCGTGATCCGTCCCACTGCAGAATGTGTGGCAATACTATCACAGAGCCGCCACATCGGTGTACTGGGAACGGAAGGAACCATCCAGTCGGGGTCCTATGAGATTGAGATCGGAAAGCTGCACCCTCAACTGAGCGTCACAGGTGAAGCCTGCCCCATGTGGGTACCACTCGTGGAAAACAGAGAGTATGACAAACCGGGTGCCGACTATTTTGTAAAACAACACCTGGATCATCTTCTTGCGCGGGATCCGCAGATTGACACCATCATTCTTGGCTGTACACACTATCCACTGTTAATGAACAAGATCATTCACTTCGTTCCGGACAATGTGCGTGTGATCGCCCAGGGGGAGTACGTCGCCGTAAGTCTCCGGGAATACCTGCTAAGACATCCCGATATTGAAGGCAAATGCACAAAAAAAGGCTCCGTGCAATATTTCACGACTGAATCACCGGAAAAATTTAATCAACAAGCCTCGCTCTTCCTTAATGAAGAGATCGAAGCCCATAAAACAACACTTGAAAAGCGATGATGAACTGGTTTGATATTCTCATTGGCATTCTATTGCTTATCGCCGTGATCAATGGCTACCGCAAGGGACTGATCATGCAGCTTGTGGGGCTGGCGACGATTGTACTGGCTGCTATCTTCGGCGGAAGGCTGGCAGAAAGAATTCTACCGGAGATAATCGGCTGGATCAACCTCTCCCCCGAGGCAGCCAGAGTCTTGTCCTTTGTTTTTGCGTTTGCGCTTATCGCTATTGTCCTCTCACTCGTCGGCAGACTGCTCCAGAAATTCATCGACGTGGTTCTCCTCAGCTTCTTCAATCGTCTTCTGGGAGCTGTGATTGCAGCCGGGACCATGATGCTGTTTCTGAGCATTCTCCTTAACCTGGTGCTGATGCTCGATAAAACCGGGATGGTCATCAAAAAGGAGATCAGGGAGGACTCTTTTTTCTTCGGGCGTGTGGAAGCGGTGGTGCCGGCAATAATCCCATCTCTGAACCAGGAGTTCTGGAATGCGTATGTTCCAGAAAATTATCGTGAAGAGATCGATAAAAAATCGGATAGTATTTACCAA
>JAAYGM010000215.1 GCA_012727735.1 Bacteroidales bacterium
ACATTGATACGTCTTATGTTAATACGTTCCGGACTTACAACCTGCAGTTTTCACTTATTGCTGACGCTGACAACTGACAGCTGAGAGCTGACCGCTGAGTGCTGAGTGCTGACAACTGACCACTGACCACTGAGAGCTAACAACTGAGAGCTGAACGCTGAAAGCTGACAACTGACTACTAAAAAAAAACATATGAAGAAATATCTCCTTGTCCTCTCATTGCTGATGCTGATCATCTCCTGCGGCAGGCCGGGAATTGGCAGCATGGGAGGTGAACTTACCGGCATACCGGTGGGGAAGGTGTGGAATGAACCCACGCCCTACAACATGGTGCTGGTCAACCGCGGCTCCATCACCATGGGCCCCGGCGAGATCGACTCGCTCTGGGGCATCGACATCCCCACACGGGGTGTCTCGGTCGACAACTTCTGGATGGATGAGACCGAGATCACCAACTCACAGTACAAGCAGTTTGTCTACTGGGTGCGTGACTCCATCATCCGTGAGCGGATCGCCGACCCGCGCTATGCGGGTGACGACTTCTTCAAGATCACCGAAGATGTGTATGGCGATCCCGTCACCCCGCACCTCAACTGGTCCCTGCCCATCCCCTGGAGCCGCAACACAGAGGAGGAGGAGGCAGCCATCAACAGCCTCTACCTCACCCACCCCATCACAGGTCAGAAGATGCTCGACGCGGCACAGCTCAACTTCCGCTACGAGTGGTTCGACGCGGCAGAGGCAGCGCGCCGCCAGCAGCACCTCAGCCGGATACAGGGTTCAGCAGCCGGAAGCAGCAATGGTACCGGAGAAACGATGATGATCACCAAGGACACCGCCTATGTCGCCTTCGACGGAGAGATCATCAACGAGACCATCACCCGTCCCCTCAGCAGCCTCTACGATTTCGTCCATACCCGCATCGTCAACATCTACCCCGACACCACAGCCTGGGTCAACGACTTCGACAACGCCAACAACGAGGTCTACATGCGTAACTACTTCTCCCATCCCGCCTATGCGCACCATCCGGTGGTGAACGTCAGCTGGGAGCAGGCCACCGCCTTCTGTGAGTGGAGAACGATGTACTTGCGCAGGAGCATCAACAGAGAAGGGGTCATCATCGAGAAATACCGTCTCCCCACCGAGGCAGAGTGGGAGCTGGCAGCACGCAACGCCAACTCCGACAGCCGCTACCCCTGGGAGAATGGCGACGACAGCGGAGAGAGCGACTGCTACCAGGCCAACTTCAATCCCGGTGAGGGTGCCTACGCGGCGGACAATCACCTGATACCCGCAAGGGTGAGAACCTATAAGCCGAACCAGTTCGGCCTCTACGAAATGGCAGGCAACGTGGCGGAGTGGACCTCCACCGCCTACAGCGGCTCCGGTCTCGAGCTGATGAACGACCTCAACCCGGAGTACCGCTACAACGCCCTGGCAGATGACCCCGCGATCCTGAAGCGCAAGGTGGTGAAGGGAGGCTCCTGGAAAGATAACGCCACCTTTATCCGCTCAGACATGCGCGACATGGAGCTGCAGCACAGAGGGCGCTCCTGGATCGGGTTCCGTTGCGTGCGCACACAGGTGAGCACGGGCAAATAATCCAAAAAGCAACAAAAAAGCAATCCTATGAATGCATACCACAGATACAAAAACCGGCTTGAACGATTCCTGCAGACCGAAAGGGGTAAGCGAACCATCCACTTCGCCTACAGCTTCGGCGCTGCCCTGGTGATCCTGGGCGCGATGTTCAAGCTGCTCTACTTCCCTTTCGGCAACGAGTTGTTCTTTATAGGGATGGTCACCGAGGTGCTGGTCTTTCTCCTCTCCGCCTTCGACAGGCCGGTACGCGACTACTCGTGGGAGCAGGTCTTCCCGGTGCTGACATCGCAGAACCCCGATGATCGCCCCGACTTCAGCGGAGCAGCAATGTCCCGGGCCGCATCTGCCGGGAACAACGACAGCGGAGGTGGTGCATCATCATACACACACCAGCCGGTAAACGAAAGCAGCCCGGGCATCCGGCATGATCTCACCGGACAGACCGAGACCTACAACCGTCAGATGGAGCAGCTGAACAGCACGCTGGCGGGACTCAACGCCCTCTACGAGGTGCAGCTGAAGAGCATCAGCGGACAGATCGACACCATTGAGCAGATCAACAGGGGACTGCAGCGGCTCAAGAGCAGCTACAGCGACACCCTGCCCGACGGCACGCTGATCGGGCGCGAGACAGAGCGCATGGCGGCACAGCTCCATGAGCTGAACGAAGCCTATGCACGGATGCTGCAGGCGATGACCCTCAACAGGGGTGGGCATCACGACGCGTCACAACCTTAAACGACCCATGACATGGCAGTAAACAGTCCCAACTCCCCCCGTCAGAAGATGATCAACCTGATGTACCTGGTCTTCATCGCGATGCTGGCCCTCAACGTCTCGGTGGAGGTGCTCGATGG
>JAAYGM010000216.1 GCA_012727735.1 Bacteroidales bacterium
ACATAGTCACCCTGGTTCACATTCTTCGAGACAACAATGCCACTGCTGTTTGCCCTGATATCTATCAGCGGAGTGACCTCACCCGATTGTTCGATACGTGCAATCTGATCACCGGTAAGTTTCCAGAGACGCAGTTTCTCTCTTACCGCCTCTACCAACGCCGGTTGCAGATCTGCCATCTTCCCCGCCTCGATCAGCTCCTGCTGTGCGTTCAACAGTTCAGGTGAATAGATGGTGGCGATGACCTCTCCCTGGCGCACGCTCTCACCGGTGAAATTGACCCGTAGTTTTTCGATACGGCCGCTTACGTGGGAGGTCTGTGATTGCGAAAGCCGCTCATCTGCCTGAATGGTACCGTAGAGCCTGATATCTTTGACGGGGTTCTGCCGACTGACAACCGTTGTCTGCACATTGGCAAGTGCAGCTGCCTCCACAGAGAGCTGAATAGCATCAGGATCAATGGATGCATCACCCGTGCCTGATGTCTGCAGGGGTATCAGATCCATCCCGCAGAGAGGGCAGTCCCCAGGTTCCTCCATCCTTATCTGCGGGTGCATGGAGCAGGTCCAGATGGTTGATTCAGCCTCATGATCATGTGCTTCTTCCACGGCTGTAGTCTCCTGTGACGATTGTTTACCGTTGCCACCCGAGAATAGAAGCCACCCGAGAAAAAGGCCGGCTATCAGTATCAACCCGTACCTGAAATAAGGGTGATTGGTTATTTCTTTTATTTTATTCTTATCCATAATAATAGCTATGTTTTATTTATTTGATGTGTTGAAAGAACGCAATTTCCGGATGGAAGCAACCCTGGTGTTGTATTCGACGATGGCTTCGGCCTCCCGCAACTGGTAATCGAGCAGCTGCCGCTGTACCTGGATCACGTTGGTGAGATCACTCCTGCCCGTAACAAACTCCTGTACCACCAGCTGATAGGTTGTACGTGCCAGTTGTTCCTGTTTTTTATAGAGGACGATCTTTCGCTCAGCATCATCGAGCTGGTGTTTCAGCCTGAACAGGTCGGATTGAAGCATGTTTAGTCTGTTGTTGTATTTTTCACGGGCCGATTGCCACTGTAAACGGCTCTCCCGCTGCTGTGCCTTGTATTTATTCCGGAAGATGGGCAGGGAGATGGAAACCATGGGCATGATCATATCCATGCCACCCATAGCGTTGTCTGTACCCGGTTGCATGGTTGACGCTGCATGCTCGCCAATCAGCATATATTGCAGTCCCAGACCGATCATCGGGTAGCTCATTTTTTTATCCATTTCGCTCTTAGCCCGATAAGCCAGCTCTTCTTCCACCAGCATGCCCAGCATCGGGTTCTGGCGTTCTATCTCGTCCATAGCAGCTACGTCATCGAACTGAAAGGGTACCATGGTTACTGAGTCAGGCAGGATTACTTCCACGTCGGAAGGACGGTTCAATAAAGCATTGAATTTTGCCTTTTCGGCTGCAATCTCTGAAAGGATGCTTTTGATATTGTTTTCGATCTCAGCCATCTCGAGTTGTACCCTGAGTACGTCTGACATACCCGGGGCAGCGCTGCCCATACCCGAGGACATGCCACCTCCGGAACTGCCCATACCTGAGGACATAGCGGACGAGGAGGTGGTTCCCGACGAGGAGACAGCACCTCCCATGGAGCCCATGCCCGCCATGGCTCCACCGGTGGAGGAGGTGGCAGTGGCTTTTGTTGCCGGTGATGGGGCAGGCACAGTATAACCTGATGATGAACTGCTGTAGGGTGATGAGACTTTGCGCAGCGCCAGTTCCTCCAGTTGCTTCATCAATTGCAGGTTATCGCGGTTGTCCCGTAGCTGTTGTACCAGTGTTGAGAGGAGATACCATTGGGTATAAACCTCGAGATACAGGTTGTCCCTTGTCTCCGTGAATTGTGCATACGCCATTTTGGCCATGTGGGTAGCTTCGGTCTGCGCCGTCTTTCTGGTGCCGAACCAGGGAAACATCTGCATGAGTGTAAAATCGGCTATCTGGCGTCCACCCACGATGTCCATCGGCTTGAGGAAAAACCCGATGTCCAGCCGGGGATCGGGCAGGGCACCTGCCTGCGGCACCTTTTCCAGTGATGCCTTATAGGTCAGGAAATCGGCATTCAGCCCGGGATTATTCTTCGCCGCTGTCTCCAGGTAATGGTCCAGTGAATCGGTTGTTTGCGCCGCAACAGGGTGGAGACCCATGAGTGCCAGCACAACCAGGAGGACGCGTAAGAAGTTATATGGTTTCATAATCTGTCGTTTTTACTTGTTGTTTTTCTTTTCTCCGGATGACACCTTCCCGCCACCAGCATTGAAGGATGGGTACGATAAACATGCTCATCGACTGGAGAACCATCCCTCCGAACAGGGGAATGGACATGGGAATCATGATGTCGGAGCCTTTACCGGTGGAGGTGAGTACCGGCAACAGGGCTATCAGCGTGGTGGCGGTGGTCATCACTGCAGGGCGAACCCTTTTCAGTCCGGCATGTACCACCGCCTCCCTGATCTCTTCTTTTGTCTGCGGGTCTCTCTCCATAAATGTATCATGGATGTAGGTACCCATCAGCACACCATCGTCCGTGGCAATCCCGAAGAGAGCGATGAAACCGACCCACACGGCAATGCTCAGGTTGATGGGGTGCATCTGAAACATGTCGCGTATATTGACATCACCGACGTTGAAATTCATGAACCACGGTTCGCCGTACAGCCATAACAGGATAAATCCTCCTGAGAGTGCGACAAAGACACCCGAGAAGTGAATCAAAGAAGCCGTCACCGTCTTAAACTGGAAGTAGAGAATAAGAAGGATGATGATCAGGCTTATAGGGATGATGACCAAGAG
>JAAYGM010000217.1 GCA_012727735.1 Bacteroidales bacterium
ATTATACTCTCTCTGTTAACCCTACTTTCGGAAAAGAGTCTGTAATTTTAATAATTAGGCAACAATAATTTTTTCTCTTAAACAGTAACAGACAGCTTCCATCTCTGAATATCTTGTTTGGAGATGGAAGATGTTTAAATAATTATTTATGATAAGTACTCAACGTATCAACTCAAAATTTTTAATTCCGCTTGCAGGCGTCGCACTGCTTGCCTCATGCAATGGTGAGAATAAGGCTGAAGAGACAGATCAGTTGAACATCCTTTTTATCATGACCGACGATCATACACGACAGATGATGAGTTGTTATGATAACAGGCATATTGAAACACCTAACCTCGACAGGATAGCCAATAATGGGGTTATCTTTCGGAATGCTTATGTGGCAAACTCAATTTCCGGTCCCAGCCGTGCTTGTCTGCTTACCGGAAAGCATAGTCACATGAATGGAAAGAAAGACAATATTTCGATCTTCGACGGGAGTCAACAGACAGTACAGCAGCTATTGAGGCAGTCAGGTTACCAGACTGCTATGATTGGTAAATGGCACCTCGATAGTGAGCCGACGAACTTTGATCATTGGGAAATACTTCCCGGCCAGGGAAGCTATTACAATCCTGATTTCATCACTGAGCAGGGAAGAACGCACTATGAAGGCTATGCCACATCAATTATCACCGACTTGAGTATTGATTGGTTGGCGAATGAGCGTGATAAAGATAGACCTTTTGTACTATTTCTTCACCACAAAGTAGCTCACCGTAATTGGATGTCGGACAGTCAGCATCTATCACTCTTTGAGGAGAAGACGTTTGAGCTGCCTGCCAATTTTCATGATAATTATGAAGGGCGGATTGCTGCACAACAGCAGGAATTAAGTATTGCTAGCGACCATGATATGGATATCGTGAATGATCTGAAGATGCTGCGTCCCGGTGTAGAGACACGGCTCTCAAATTCCTACATCAATGGCGAATATAACCGTTTAAATCCTGAGCAGAAAGCAGCGTGGGATGCTCACTACCAGCCAATAATTGATGACTTTTATGAGGCTGGCCTTACCGGTAAAGAACTCGCTGAATGGAAGTATCAACGTTATATGCGTGACTATTCCAAAACGATTCAGTCGCTTGACGAGAACGTGGGAAGGGTGCTAGATTATCTTGAGGAAAACAAGATGATGGAGAATACCGTGATAATTTATACTTCTGACCAGGGTTTTTATATGGGTGAGCATGGTTGGTTTGATAAAAGATTCATGTACGAGGAGTCGTTCAGCACTCCGCTGGTGATGCATCTCCCTTCAAGATTTAAGAAGCAAGGCGTTATAGATGCGCTGGTGCAGAATATTGATTTTGCCCCAACAATGTTAGAAATAGCCGAAATAGATATTCCTTCTGATATTCAGGGTGTGTCGCTGATACCTTTGTTGGAGAACAGTGAGGCTCCCGTTGAATGGCGTAAATCGCTCTATTACCATTATTATGAATTTCCCGGTGAGCATGCCGTGAAAAAGCATTATGGAGTGAAGACAGAGAGATATAAGCTTATTCACTTTTATGATGATATAGATGAATGGGAGTTGTATGACCTCTATACCGATCCTTCAGAGATGAACAATCTGTATGGAGAACCGAACCATGCTGAGATTACTGCAGAGTTAATGGAAGAGCTTAGAAAACTGCAGGAGCAGTATGAGGATCCCATTAGAGAAAAATATCCTATTTAAGCATTTATTCAGTTCTGATCGATCTGAACCAACTGACTTCATCCGGGAAAAAGAATGAATGCCCTTTTTTATATATGCTTGTAGAGTAGATTCATGCTCTCGATGCGTCCGGCGATCTGGGTGTTGTTGATGAAGGTGCCGGAATATTGATACCCGAAGCGCAGGAAGGTCTTGTTCATCGGGATGGAGGCGAGCCGTGCGATGGTGAAAAGGGTCTTGATGCCCTGCCGCTGCATGGCTTCTTCCATTGTACGCAACAGCAGACAGGAGAGGCTGTGGCCTGTATGCGCACTGTCGGTCGCAAAGTCGGTCATCTCCGCACTGAGGGTGTCGAAATCGATCTCGGCCGAGGAGAGGGCGGCCAGCTGATCGCCCCGGAAGGCACCGAAGTACTGCACATCCTCCTCCATCATCTTCTCGATATAGGCCGGATCATGTATGGGGAAAGGGTAGCTCTTGAACACCTGCGCGTAGATCTTCGCGATGGGCTCCGCATCCTCCTTCTCCAGCTGTCTGACACGATAATCCACCCACTTACCGCGCTGATCATGCTGCCTCAGCGGCTCCGACAGGAGCTGCCGGAAGCGTGCAAGTTCCTCTTCAGGTCTCTCCGCCAGTCGTGCCGGATCATTGAAGCGTGAGAGGAACAGCGCATCTTCATCGCCCTGATAAAAACGGGGTATCTCACCCTCTTTGATAAATCCCTCTTCAAGAAAGTGCGGGGCGAGGCTCCCGGGTACCTTGCAGAAGAGCTTGGTGTAGTGCTCTTGCCGTGTCAGCTCCTCCATCCGTTGCATGACGGCAGGGAGGTCCTCCTTTTTCAGTTTCATCAGGTAGACCCGGTCGTTGAGCTTACCATGCTGAATGACCGAGCCGCTGCCTATATGTTCGATGGTGTCACTCATCATTATTGCCCTCCTCATTTTCGAAACGTCTCTGCAGCCGTTCGTTATCCTCGGGGATAAGGGAGATGGTGTCGTTGTCGTAAGAGAGCAGCTTCTCGATGCCTATCGCTTCCATCTCATCGGCTTCCCTGATATTGAGATCGAGGTTGCAGTGGTCGCAGTCGCGGTCGCAATTCTTCGCCTCGTAGCTGTCGGGCTCCTTGTAGGTGGTGATCACCCCCTCGTAGTTGCGTAAAACCACCTTGTTGGTCGACCAGGAGATGATGTAGTTGGGCATTACCGGTATCTTGCCGCCGCCGCCGGGGGCGTCGATGACGTAGGTGGGACGGGCGAAGCCGCTGGTGTGGCCGACAAGGCTCTCCATGATTTCGATTCCCTTGCCGACGGGTGTGCGGAAGTGGGAGAGGCCCTCGGAGAGGTCGCACTGGTAGAGGTAGTAGGGACGCACCCTGTTCTGTACCAGCTTGTGCACGAGGTTGCGCATGATGCGGGGACAGTCGTTCACGTCGGCCAGCAGCACCGACTGGTTACCGAGGGGGAAGCCGCCGTCGGCCAGCATCGCCAGCGCCTCACGGGAGGAGCTGGTGAGCTCGTTGGGGTGGTTGAAGTGGGTGTTGATCCAGAGAGGCTGGTATTTCTTCAGGATCGATACCAGCTTGTCGGTGACCCTGTAGGGCAACACCACCGGTATACGTGTGCCGATGCGGACCACCTCGACATGAGGGATGGCGGTGATCTCGGCGAGGAGCCAGTCGATCATCTCGTCGGGCAGCATGAAAGGGTCGCCGCCGGAGAGCAGCACATCACGCACCTGCGGTGTGTTTTTGATATACTCAATCCCTTTCTGCAGCTGACTTTTGGAGGGGATATATGAGTCGTCGCCCACCTTCCGCTTGCGGGTGCAGTGGCGGCAGTACATGGCACAGAGGTTGCTCACGTGGAACAGCACCCTGTCCGGGTAACGGTGGGTGATCCCCTCCACGGGGCTGTCCCTCTCTTCCGAGAGAGGGTCGCTCAGCTCAGAGTTGAGCGTGGTGAGCTCATGCACGCTGCCGAACGCCTGCTTGAAGACCGGGTCGTTGCGGAAATTCTCCTTATGTATGAGTGAGAGGTAGTAGGGGGTGATGGAGAGCGGGAATTTCTTGAACGTTTTCTGCAGCCCTTCTCTTTCGCTATCATCGAAGCGGATGCCGGTAAGGTACTCGAACTGCTCGAGCGTTGTGATGGCATGCTTCAGCTGCCATTTCCAGTTTTTCCAGTTAGAGATATCGGAGAGGTCATCGATCTTGGTGGCGATCCCCTCCTGGTTCTTTGTGTAAATCATAAATGCATCGTTTTTATTCCTATTCGAACAAATGTATAAAAATTTAACTAAAAAGATGGCATAATTGATGGTTTTAACTTACTAAATGCAGGAAAGGGTAACTATCAGCTATCAGCTATAAGCCATCAGCCATCAGCCATCAGCTGTAAGCGGTAAGTTATAAGCAATAAACTCTTTTGGTCGAAGGTTGTTAAGGGCAGCGGTTTGGTATTTAGCGGTAAGCTATCAGCTCTTACTGATTACTCTGTTTTCCTGAACTCTGTGGGGGAGACACCCTTAATTTGCCTGAAAAAGGTGCTGAAGTAACGTTGATTTTTGAATCCGGTATCTGTAGCGATGTCTCCGATGGTCATTTCGGTCTGTTTCAGCAGGCAGACTGCTTTCGCTATCCGTACCGTGTTGATGTAATCGTTGACTCCCATGTCCAACAGGTGGTTCATCTTGTTGTAGAGTGAGGATCTGCTCATCGCGATCTCCGAGGCCAGGAAGTTGACATTCAGATCCGGGTTGCTCAGGTTATCGGAGATCAGCTTGTTAAGTCGCTGAAGGAATACCTCATCGGCAGAGCTGATGGTTACTTCCTCGGGTAGCAACCATCCCGGTGACTGCTTATACTTCTCCTTCACTGATTCACGGGCGGTGAGCAGGTTGGTGGTGATTAATAGAAGAAACTCCAGGTCAAACGGTTTAGTGATGTAAAAATCGGCACCCTGCTTGTAGCCGGTCTCCATGCTCTCTGTGTCTGATTTGGCAGTTAACAGGATCACAGGTATATGGCTGATGTCGAGAGTGGTCTTGATACGGCGACACAGCTCAAAGCCATCCATCTCAGGCATCATCACATCGCTCACCACGATCGCGGGTTGTTCCTGTTCGATCTGTGCAATGGCCGATACCCCATTGGCAGCCCCTCTCACACTTTTGAACAGACCAGTGAGCGACTCCTGCAGAAAGCGGAGGAAGTCAGGGTTGTCCTCCACCACCAGGAGGGAGTAGTTACGGAGATCGATATCTCCAACAGCTACAGGGTCATCTTGTGTGACGGGGCCGTTGGGGGGGATTCTTCCGGAAACGTTGCCAGATGCATTATGAGTACCCGTTGCAGAGATATTAACGGTAGTGTTATCAGATGGGGCATCCCCCGTTGCAGAGATATTATTCTTTACCAGGACTGCACCTACAGCGTGCTTACTAACTGTTGCAGCAGGAGGAGTGTTTGTTGTATCAAGGCCTGCACCAATACTGTTTACGCTATTGAATGCAGCAGTGGGATTTGTGACTTGCTCATTGACGGTTGCGGTATGGGTATCTGTGTCTTTGAGAGGGAGGTAAAAGAAGAAGGTTGCTCCTTTGCCCTCATGGTCGCGGACACCGATGGTGCCGCCATGCTTCTCGATAAGGGCACGCGAGTAGGAGAGGCCGATACCGCTGCCATAAACACCGTGTGGTCCCTGATAGAAGCGGCTGAAGAGACGGTTGGAGTCGACACCTTTCAATCCCATTCCCTCGTCACTCACCGTGACGTATGCCAGATTATCCTCTTTTTTTGTTTTTACCGTGATGGTGGTCTCCCGCTCACTGAACTTGATCGCATTCATCAACAGGTTAGACAGCACGATGCGGGTTTTGTTCAGGTCGAAAGGCACCTGGTCCAGTTCCGGGTCCATCTCTAAGTGAAGACGGATCTGCTTGTTATCTATCTCGTTACGGAAATCGTCTGCTACTTCCCTTATCCAGCTGTTGAGAGGGTGGTATTGCTTGACGATGGTGTCGTAGCCGGTGTTGAGCTTGTTGAGGTCGAGGACCATGTTGATGATGTTCTTCATCAACACTGCCTGACCGAAGATCAGGTTCAGCTGCTCCCGGAGCTGCCCATGGCCTGTGCCTGCATTGTCAGCGTTCTGCAACAGCCGCCTCAGAGGCGCGTAGATAAGCGTCAGGGGTGTGCGTAGTTCATGACTGACATTCACCAGGAAGCGTATTTTTTCTTCGTTCACCGACTGTTCGATCTCATTTTTCTCCAGGTTGAGCTTGTATCTGTTCCTGCGGATAATCTCCGTCGTCACCCCGTAAATGATCAGCAATGTCAACAGAATCATTGACAGGATGAACCAGTTGCTCCTGTACCAGGGGGGACGGATATGAAGGGTAATGATGCTTGAGGGCTGACTCCATTCACCACTGCTGGTGATGTAGGATGCCATGATCGAGTAGCTCCCGGGGGGGAGCTGCGGCAGTTTGATACGACGGTTATAGGTCTCTGTGTATTGTGTTGAAAGGCCGGAGATACTGTAGCGATAGAGCGTCTGGCTGAAGATATCTTTCTCCTTAAGTCCCATGGTGACCGACAGGGAGGTGTAGTTGCCGGGGATGTTGATGCTTCGTTGCCTCTCGTTGTATGCCTGCAGGAACGATTTGCCGTTGAAGAGAAGGTCGATGAGACCCACCGTCTCATCACGACGGACATTGTAGGAGATGTTCTTGTCGATGATCACAAGCCCGTTGGTGCCACCCAGGTAGATGTTGTTCGTGCGGGATTTCTGTTGGTACATGAAGAGGATCTCGTTCGCCGTGAACCCTTCTGACTCGCCCCAGATCACAAAGCGGTTTTGCGGGATGATATAGGAGAAGAGCCTGTTCTGTGCGCTGATCCAGAGGCGGGAGCGGTCATCATAAAAGAGATAGGAGATCTCGTTGAACATCTTGGTCTCGATGTGTTGCAGCTCCTCTTTTTCCAGGTCGTAGTAGCTTAGCCCCCTGTCACTGCCGATCCAGAGGATCTTCTTCCCGTCATAACAGACCGAGTGGATAGTTTCGCTGTCGTTCAGTGAGAGCAGACGTGTCAGCTCGTAGGTATCACCACTGATGGTGTAAACTTTATTGTCCTTGCTCAGGAAGAGATGCTGCCCGTCGGCATACTGCAGATTGAGCGCCCCCAGCTCATGCGGGTCACCAGCCGTGGTTACCGGTGTGAAGCTGTGTGTGGAGGGGTGGTAGATGTAGGCGTACTGAGAGAGAATAGCAATCTGATCACTGTTCACCCTGTGCAGCAACGGCATGTATCCGTCGAAGCACTCCTGCTGGTGTATCGAGTCGTTCACGATGGTGAACGGCCTGTAACTGCCCGTGCGCTTGCTGAAAGCGAATACTCCTTTACCGTAGAGCGATACCAGCAACTCCTCTTCAGAGAGGTCGGTAATGGAGACCACCTTGTCGCCGTAGGTGCCGAGGAAGTGTGTGAAGTGGTCGGTGAAGGGGTTGTATTTGTTAATGCCGCCACCGTCTGTGCCAATCCACAGGATAGAGTCACTGTCTTCGAAGAGGCTGATGATCACCTTTTCGCTTAGTCCGTTGCGGTTGTTCAGCGCCACATCCCTGTAGACGCGGATATAGGTCTCCTTGATCTGAAACAGCCCACCACGTACGGTGCCTGCCCACAGATCGTGGTCGGGATCGCTGTAGAGCAGTGAGACCGAGTTGACCGGCAGCGAAGAGGGATCTCCGGGGATATGCCGCAGGGTGTGCATGCTCTTCTCCTCAGGGTCAAAGATAGTGATGCCGCCGCCGTCCGTGGCCAGCCACAATTCGCCTTCCCTCTCAATGATATCGAGGATGATGTCATAACTCAGCGCTGAGTTACGGGTGGTGTAGTGCGACTGTAGTTTCCCCTCCTTGTTGTAACAAAAAAGTCCCAAGTTATAAAAGGAGCAGTAGATGTTACCCTCTCGGTCGACATGACTGGCTGTCATAGTCTGTTCTTTGCCAAAGGGCAGCTGTTCGATGCGGTTGCTATTCAGATCGAAGCGCAGCAGCCCCTCGTTTTTGGTGGATAGCAGCAGCCGGCTGCTGTTCAGCCATTGGAGTCTGAAAACCTTGTACTGCTCCCAGCCGGGTTCAATAATGGCAGGGTTCACCGGTATTGTCTCATAGCTCTCACCTGCAATATCGTAGCGGTAGAGGCAGTTATCGCCTGAGAAGAGGATGCCTCCGGGGATAGGCAGGAAGTGGTATACCCGTTCACCGATGATGGGCATGAAGCTATCACTATCGGGAAGATACCTGACGAGTCCTTTGGTGGTTGAGACCCATACATTCTGTAGCGAGTCTTCCATCACAAAGAAGATGTGGTTGGAGGGGAGTGACTGATCATTCTTTTTCTCCTGGAGGTAGATATGTATCTCATCTTGGTCGAGGAGGTTCAGACCTGAGCGGGTGCCGATCCAGAGGTTGCCTTTGGAATCCTTTAATACGGAGGTGACGGCCGAGTGGGAGAGACCCTCACCTATGGAGAGCTGTTTAAAGTTGTATTTGATGTCAGATGCTCTCAGGTTGCCGGTTGATAGGGAGAGTAACAACAAAAACAGCATTAATAGTTGGGACAGCTTATTTTTCATCTGATAGTTTGATATCGGAAGACAATAATTTGGATAAATTTAGTGAAACCTTCTCTGATGAAGTGTTAGCGCAAATCTTAAAAAGACGATTTTGGAACTTATTTAAACAGAAACGAACATCACTCTCTCAACGTTATCTTACATTTGCCGTAAAATTAATTAAAATTATTTATTTTTCTATCGCCTATTACCTAAAAACTACAAAATTTATGAAGAGATTAATGATTGCATGTCTGATGTGCCTCTGTTACCTTACATCATTCGCACAACAGCAAAAATTAAACGGGGTGGTATTTGATGAAGCGGCACAAGAGCCCCTCATTGGTGCCACGATTCTTGTGAAAGGGACCGGCACCGGCCAGACAACCGATATTGACGGTAAGTTTACCCTCAATGTCTCTCCCGGGCAGATCCTAGAGGTATCCTATATTGGAATGATGAAGAAAGAAGTGACCGTGACTACCGGCATGGACAATATCACCATCAGCCTCTCTCCCGACAACGTGCTCATGGAGGAGCTCGTGGTTGTAGGATATGGTGTGACGCGCAAGCGTGATATAGCAGGTGCCATCACCTCTCTGAAGACGGATGACATCAAGGCCGGCGTGGTGACCAGCACTGCACAGCTGCTCAAGGGACGGGCTGCCGGTGTGCATGTGCGCCAGAACTCAGCAGAACCCGGTGGTGGTATCTCCATACGTGTGAGAGGTGCCTCCTCCATCAGCTCTAATAATGAGCCACTCTACGTGATCGACGGTTTTCAGACCGATATAGGTAACCAGATCAATCCCGAAGACATTGAATCGATCGAGATCCTCAAGGATGCCGCCGCTACGGCGATCTATGGTGCACGCGGAGCCAATGGTGTGGTGCTTATCACCACCAGAAAAGGAACCAAGGATATTTTCAACGTATCCTACTCCTTCAATAGCTCCGTGAAGAATCTACGTAACCCCTGGGAACTTATGGATGCACAGGACATCATCTACAATGCCATGAACACCTGGGAAGAGGGTGGCAGCTCAGGCAACCCTCCCTATACCGCCGAGCAGCTTCAGTACAAGGGGAGTGGTACCGACTGGGTTGAAGCCACCACCCGTACAGCGCTCACTAAATCGCACCAGTTCATGATCTCCGGTGGCTCGGACAAGATGACAATGGCCATCTCTGCCAACTACCTGAATGACGAGGGAATTCTTCAGAACACCCGGTTTGACCGTTTCAGCTCGCGCATGAACCTTGATTACAAACTTAACGACAGGGTACGCTTCGGCTCTAATGTCTACATGTCACGTTCCAACAAGAACTACCTTAACATGGGGACCAACACCACCGTCGACAATGTGATCTACAACATCTTCCTGATGTCGCCCCTCACCACGGTCAGCGGTGACAACGTGTTCGGAGAGAAGGGTCGCAAACCGGGTATCTTTAGCGAGCTCAACGACGTTGACTTCGAAAGCATCACCAATAACATGTATGCATCATTACACGGTGAGGTGGATATCCTCAAGTCGCTCACAGCACGTGTGCAGTATACCTACAGCAACGACAACACCAAGGCTCAGAAATATTATCCCAAGACCACCAACATCGGTAAGGCCAACGACGGTCTGGGAACCATCAACAATTACAAGACCGACAGGCAGCAACTTGATGCTCTCCTCACCTGGCATGAGCAGTTGCGCGATATCCACAACGTGAAGATGCTGGGCGGTATGACCTATGTCAATCTGGTGGGTGAGAGCAACGGCATGCAGGGCTTCGGCTTCTCTACCGATGAGTTCTCCTTTAACAACATGGGGGCAGCGCAGACGGTACAATGGATCAACTCATGGAGAGAGGACAACACCAAGCTTTCCTTCTTCGGGCGTGCCGAGTACGTGCTCTTAGACAAGTACATCATGAATGCATCGGTACGTGCCGATGGATCATCCAACTTCGGACCCGGTAACAAGTGGGGATATTTCCCCTCGGGATCGGTCGCCTGGCAGCTGGGAGAAGAGCCTTTCATGGCTTTTACCAAACCCCTCTTCTACGACATCAAGCTGAGAGCCAGCTATGGTATCACCGGTAACGACGGTATTGGCAACTACCTCTCACAGCGTAAGTTCGGTATCACTGATGTCTACCTTGGCGGCGGCTCCATTGTAAAGGGGATGTATCCATCCAACCCTGAGAATGCTGCCCTTAAGTGGGAATCGACAGCACAGACCAACCTGGGGGTTGACTTTTCGCTCTACGACAAGCGGGTGGAGGTGAACTTCGATTATTACAACAAGATTACGAGCGACCTGCTCAACCCGGTGTCGGTATCGACATCGACAGGGGGATTCACCACTATGATGGGCAACAACGGCCAGATCCGCAACCGCGGTATTGAACTGTTCGTGAAGACCAACAACTTCGTAGGCCACGATTTCAGCTGGACTACTACCTTCAACCTCTCACGCAACCAAAACATGGTACTGGACCTCAACCAGGGTGAAGCACGCTTCGAGACTGTGAGACCGCAGGGATGGTATCTCTGGGAAGAATATGCCATGCTCAAGGAGGGATATCCCCTCAGCACCATTTATGGTTATGTTTCCGATGGTGTGATGCAGACAGGTGAAACCTATGCACCGCAGCCCACATCGGTACCCGGTGATCCCAAATTCAAAGATCTCGATGGTGACGGTGCGATCACCATACAGGACCGTACAGTCATCGGTGACGGTAACCCCGATGTAATCTTCGGCCTGGGTAACAACCTGACCATCGGCGACTTTGATTTCTCCTTCTTCCTGGATTCCTCCATAGGTGCCAACCTGCTTAACCTGAGCCGTGTGGTGCTTGAGGATGAAGGCAGGCTTAAGGTCTCTGCCGACAGGTGGACACAGCAGAACCCGTCGAACCAAATACCACGTGCCGGTTACAGGAAAGACTCGGGATTGAAGTATGGCTCTTATATCAACAGCCGCTTCGTGGAGAGTGCCGACTTCCTGCGACTGCAGAACGTGGAGTTGGGTTACAGCCTGCCGGTAAAAAGAATGGGCAGCATGCACACATATGTGAAGGGATTGCGTCTCTTTGTTGGTGCACAGAACCTCTTCACACTCACAAACTACTCAGGCTTTGATCCTGAGGTGAGCACCAACGGGGGGTCAGCTGTTTCACAGGGTCTCGATTTCAGTTCATACCCCTCTTACAAGATGGTCAATTTTGGAGCAAAAATAACATTTTAATGTAGCACAATTATGAGAAGAATCATTACAAGCACAATATCCCTCTCTTTCCTGATGGTGATGACCCTGGGTCTTTTCACCGCTTGCGAAGAGACACTGAAAGAAGTGGTCTACTCGGAACTGACAACCGATAACGCCTTCACAACCAAAAACGATGCCCAGGCGGCAGTCAACTCTATCTACCAGCCACTGCACAGGGTCTCCAACAGGGCGATCTTCTACCTCAACGACATGCCTACCGATGCCTGTTACAGCGCAGGCATGGACAATGAATTGCTCAATGAGGGCAAAATGAGCATTAACGGTGACGTGGCCAACTCATGGGATGGTTATTACCACATGATTAGCCGCGCCAACATCGCCATCGACAACATACCGCTGATAGCTGATGCGGAGTTTGGAGAAGATGAGGCTACCGCTGCTGCTGCCAAGAATGCACTGACGGCCGAAGCTCACTTCATGCGTGGTTTTGCATACTACATGCTCACCGACCTATTTTACACGGTACCCCTTGTCAACAGCAGCAGCGTAGCAGTAGATGCACTGCTGCCGCCCGCCTCGATTGAGGAGCTAGATGAGCAGATAAGGACCGACCTGCTAACGGCCAAGGAGTATCTCCCCAGGAGCTATGCCAACAAGCTTGATGCCGGACGGGCCACTTATGGTGCCGCCGCCGGCTTCCTGTGCCGCCTCAACATGCGTACCGCCGGCAGGACCCGCCAAGCAGGCGGGGATGCATCCTCTCATTGGGCCGAAGCACTGAAGTATGCCGACGAGGTGCTGTCACTGGAAGGGAGCACTTACTCACTGCAGGACAAGGTGTGGAACGTGTTTGACCCGTCGACCGATGCCACCCGCTACAACGATGAGTTGATCTTCGCCATCCGCTCGAGTCAGGACATCCCTTCGGGTAGTTCAGACATTGGTATGAACTTCACCCCGTGGGATTATGACATGGGCTGGAACCTCTTCAGTATCCCCCTGGAGCTAACCTGGATGTATGATGAAGAGGATGAGCGCTACAGCGAGCTGATGGTGGTCTCCTTCCGTAACGTCTATGATAACGACAATAGTCCCAAGCAGCGTTTTTATCAGATCCCGGCTTCGGTGGAGAAGGTAGGTACTGTCTATTCAGATTCACCCACAGAGACCATCTACGAGTTGGGTGCATCCTATACCAGAAAGTACAAGTACATGCGCCCCGGCACCTATAACTACAACACGAACAACAATATGCCGATGTTACGCCTGGCTGACATCATTCTTTGCAAGGCCGAGATACTGAACGAGATGAACGGTCCCACAGACGAGGCCGTGACACTGGTGAACCGCATCCGCACCCGTG
Organism: Bacteroidales bacterium; assembly: GCA_012727735.1. GTDB lineage: Bacteria > Bacteroidota > Bacteroidia > Bacteroidales > Dysgonomonadaceae > Proteiniphilum. The sequence continues at coordinate 12,925 of JAAYGM010000217.1, forward strand.
CCTTTGGTAATGACTCACACAACATCACCCTGGCTGGTTTCTCCTCGAAGGAAGCACTGCGCGATGCCATCTGCGATGAGCGTCTGCTGGAACTCAACAACGAAGGGGTGCGACGTCCCGACCTGATCCGTATGGGATTGTGGAAAGATCGCCTGGACAAGTACGTTGCTGCTATCAAGCTCAAATCGGAATGGAGAGAGAAGAACTCTGTCGATGCCAATGCTGACTTCAGCTCTGACTGGAAGGTCTATCCTGCAGATTTTACCGAGAATGACATTCGCCGGTACTACCCCGCACCCAAGAGGGAGCAGGACCTGAATCCAGAACTGGCCAACAACAGAAATTTCACCAAATAAACTGACAATGATGAATAAAATGTTTACAAAACTGGTCTCTCTTCTTTGCATGCTGTCCCTCATCACGGGGGCAGGATGCATGAAGAAAGAGCAGCAAACCATCACATGGGATTTTGATGACCTGGAAGGATGGGAGTATGCCCACCAGGATGAGAACCCCGATAACCAGTGCGTGCTGGAAGAGGGTACGCTGCGCATCTTCACACGCGCCCACTCGTGGGACAGGAAGAAGGTGCGAACCAGTGAGACCTTCACCACGGGACGCTACACCTGGCGGACCTATATTCCGCAGATGGGTGTGGGGGACATGGCCAGCGTGGGATCGTGGATCTATTGTGACGACCATCACGAGATTGACTTCGAAGTGGGGTATGGCAAGGATAGCGTTCGTCTCGAAGCCGGCGCTGCCCCTGATGAGATGATCGCCTACATGACCACACAGGATCATCCCAACAAGTCGGTATACGTGGCCATCAAGAGCGGCTGGCATATTTTTGAGATCGATCTCAGCCGGGTGGACGACAACTACTTTGTGGAATGGATCATCGATGATGAGGTGGTGAGCAGTGTACAGCAGACTTTCGGTACGGAATTTGCCTTCCATATTTTCTGCAGCGTTGAGAACCTCAGGTTTATAGGCGATCACCAGCCGGAGAACGAGAACTACGGCATCTTTGATTATGTGAAGTACAGCTATCATGAGTGAACCGATCCTCCGCAGGATACGAACGGCACCAACACGGTGCTGTTCGCACTTGTTGCTGCTAATGATGTTGTTGCTGTTGTCGGCCTGTCGGAGTGACCTGGTATTGGTTGATGAGGGTGTCAGCAGCTACGTGATCGTTACGTCCACCAACCCAACGCGTATTGAGCTCAGGGCGGCACATGAATTGCAGCAGACAATCTGGCGGATGACCGATGTGAAAATCCCGATTGTTGATGACCGCGGGGAGACGCTGCCCAGGGAGATATCGGTGGGAAACACCAATCGTGTTATCCCCCTGGTGATTGACACAGACGAGTTTGGTGATGATGGTTTCCTGATTACCATCGACAAGGAACGGCTTTACATCCTGGGGGGGCAGAGTCACGGTGTGCTTTATGGTGTATATGAACTCCTGGAGACACACCTCGGCTACAGACGCTACACTCCGACGGTGGAGCATCTCCCCCGCCGGAACAGTATCACCATCCCGGGTGATATCCACAACCGGCAGGTGCCGGTGATCATCTCGCGCAATATGCTTTACGTCAGCGCCAGCGATGAGGCTCACTTCAACTGGTTACGACTGACACAGTCACCTGCCAGCGGCGTGGATCGCGGCAGGTGGGGACTTTGGGTGCACACCTTCGGCACGCTGGTGCCTGAAGAAAAGTATTACGACGATCATCCCGACTACTACACTCTCAGTGAAAAGGGTGAACGGGTACCCTCACAACTCTGCCTCACCCACCCGGAGGTGCTGGAGGTGCTCTGCAGCGAGCTTGAAAGCCGGATGAAGAAGAAGCCGGAGGCGCTCTACTGGTCGGTGAGCCAGAACGACAACTCCAATTACTGCAGGTGCGATGACTGCATGAAGGTGATTGAAGAGGAGGGGTCACCCTCGGGGCTGATGATCCGGTTTGTCAATAAGGTAGCGGAACGTTTCCCCGACAAGGTGATCTCCACCCTGGCATATCAGTATACACGGCAGGCTCCCCGCCATGCGCGACCGGCAGACAATGTCAATATCATGTTCTGCAACATCGAATGCAACAGGAGCATGGCCATCGCTGACGATGAGAGCAGTGCCACCTTCAGGCACGACATGGAGCAGTGGGCGCAGTTGACTGATAACATCATACTGTGGGATTACATGGTGCAGTTCAGCAACCTCTACACCCCTTTTCCCAATCTGAGGACACTGCAGCCCAACATGTGTTATTTCGCTGCCAATAATGTGAGGGCACTCTTCTCACAGGGTAATCCGCAACCGGCGGGTGAGATGTGGCAGCTTCGTTCCTACATTGCTGCGAGGTTACTCTGGAACCCCGATTGTGACGTGGATTACCTCATCGACGACTTCCTGAATGGCTTTTACGGTGCTGCAGGAAGCCATCTGAAACAATATATCGACCTGTTGCATGATACGCTTGAAGAGAGTGGCGAGCCACTCAGCATCTTCGGCAACGCTCTCACACCAGCGGAGGGTTACCTCTCACCCGCAATGGTGGATCGTTATGAGGCTATTTTTGACGAAGCGGAGCAAGCTGTATCGGAGGATGCCGTACTGCTTGAGAGGGTACAGGAGGCACGTCTGCCCCTTCTTTTCACCCGTCTGGAGCAGTCGGGCCTGATGCCGGTAGGTGACCGCGGTTTCTTTAACCGTGACTCCACCGGGGTGCTTACCCTGCGCGTTGAATATCTCTCTTTGCTGGACCGTTTCATCGATGGTCTGCACAGGAATGGTACCAACATGCTGTGCGAGTGGATGACAGAGGTGGATGAGTACGATACCGAGATGAGGGATACCCCCGGGCAGTACCTCCGTTTTCTGGCGCCGGACAACAAGGCACTACATAAGCCGGCCACGGTGAACCTCCCGCTTACCGGCTACCGGGGCGAAGGACTACGCTCCATCACCGACGGGGTGCTGGGTACAAGGAACTATGACAGTCACTGGATAGGTTTTCTGCATGATGACTTTGAAATCGTGGTTGACCTAGAGGAGGTAACCACGGTGAACGAGGTGAATGTTCGTTTTATCCAGTCGATCCTCGACAGGCTCTTCCTGCCGCGCAGCATCACAGTGGAGACATCGGCCGACAACCTCTCTTACAGCTTTGCTGCATATGACGAGCAGGTGATGAACCGCGAGATGAATTATTTGACGAAAGTTTACAGTGCCACCTTCCCCTCCCGCGACGCACGCTACATCAGGATCAGAACTGCCGTAGTGCCGGTCTGTCCCCTCTGGCACAGGGATGCGGGTAACGATGTGTGGACGATGTTTGATGAAGTATCGGTTTATAACAACAAAAATTTACTAAAATGAGAAAGAATCTGACATTATACCTATTACTGCTACTGACTGCACTCCTGCCTGCTTGTGATGAGGACGACCGGATTGAAACGGCAGCAGACCTGATTGAATCGATCGAGGCCGGCGTCTGGCCCGACAACGCCCTGCGCGTTGATGTTAAAATCCGATTCCGGAAAGAAGTGCAATATTCAATTAACTACTGGCCCACCAGCGACCCACTGCAGGTGACCGAGACATCAATCACCGACGCCTCCGGTGAACATACCACCACGCTTCTCTTCCTCGAACCTGAAACCCGGTACTCATTCACTGTGAAGGCCGTTAGTGGAGGAGCGCAGACCGAGTCGGATGCGTATAACTTCACCACTCATATGCTGCCTCCCGATGTGCCTGAGTACAAGCTGCATCAGAATAGCACGGAGATGAATATCCCCGGTTATGTGATGTTGACAAGAATGGATAAACCTGGTTTTATCACGATGATCAACTCACTTGGCAAGGTGGTCTGGTATCAGAACATTGGTAAATCGGTGAAGGTGGCCGGTTTTGATCCGAAGACCAACACCATCGTTTCCATCCTGGGAGAGGCGCCGTTAAAAACATTTACCGGTGAATGGATTGAAGTGATCGACCTTTACGGAAATACTGTCATGAGCGCATTACATCCCACAGTCTATGCTCATCATGAGATTCGTTTCTTACCCGATGGAGATCTAATCATGGTCAACTTTGTACCCAGGGCGTTTGACCTCACCGCTCATGGAGGTAGCTCTAACGACACCATTTGGGGACCGGGGTATACAGTGATGGATATCGAGGGAAAGATAAAAACCCAGTGGGATTGTTATGACGAGATGAATCCGATGGATATACCCACAAGCATCAATTCGGTGGCCAACGGTCTTCCGGAGAAGCCGAGCTGGCTACACTCCAATTCTATCAATTACGATGAGGAAGGTTATCTCTACATGACATTGTTATTTATTGATCAGGTGTGGAAGATTGATCCGAAAACGGGAAAAGTGATTTACAGAGCGGGGAGGAACGGTAATATTGACCTGCCCGAAGAGGCTTACACCAGCGGAATCCATGCTGCTGAGCCTCTTGGACCAAACAAGGTCTTGCTTTTTGATAACGGACAGAAGAATAAGATTACCCGGGCGTTGATCTATGATATCAATGAGGCAGAAAAGAAGGGGACACTGGAGCTGAATGTATCACTTCCTATAGAATATTTCACACAATATCAGGGGAGTGTGGAGC
>JAAYGM010000218.1 GCA_012727735.1 Bacteroidales bacterium
CACCCAGTAGACAAACTGCTTGTACTGTGAGTTGGTGATCTCGGTCTCATCCATCCAGAAGTTGTCGACCGAGACACCCCGTGTGGGGATGTCGATGCCCCAGAGCGAGTCGATCTCGCCGGGACCCATGGTGATGGAACCGCGGTTGACCAGCACCATGTTGTAGGGCGTGGGTTCATTCCACACCTTCCCCGCCGGTATGCCGGTAAGTTCACCTCCCATGCTGCCTATTCCCGGCCTGCCGCAGGAGCTGATCAGCATCAGCAATGAGAGGACAAGGAGATATTTCTTCATATGTTTTTTTTTAGTAGTCAGTTGTCAGCTTTCAGCGTTCAGCTCTCAGTTGTTAGCTCTCAGTTGTTAGCTCTCAGTTGTTAGCTCTCAGTGGTCAGTGGTCAGTTGTCAGCACTCAGCACTCAGCACTCAGCGGTCAGCTCTCAGCTGTCAGTTGTCAGCGTCAGCAATAAGTGAAAACTGCAGGTTGTAAGTCCGGAACGTATTAACATAAGACGTATCAATGTCTTATTGTACAAACCTGCGAACTTAACCTGCAAACCTGCAAACCTGCGAACTCATAAACGTTTAACCCTTTACAACAACCGGATACTTTTCTGTGGCTGTCGTTTAGGCTTCAGATAATCCGCCGGGATGAGATAACGCAGATAGAGCTCGTGGCTGCCGCTGCTCACTTTGGCCATTCCTGTTTTATGCAGATCGTATGCATAACCCATCTCCACACCCTGGAGATTTACCCCGGCAAAGAATCCATAGCCATCGTCTGCCCGCCAGGAGAGACCTCCCGAGAACCGTTGGTTGTAAATCATACGCAGTGTTGCCTGCACCATCGTTTCGTGACGGTTGTGCAGAACCCACACCATCGGCTCTATTTCAAACGGATGAATCAACCTGATATTGCATCCGGCCATAAAATTATAGGAGCGGGGTATGAACGATTGCAGGGAGTCTGTCCGGAGATCAATGGTGGTGATGGTGTCACTGTAGCCATATAATGCAGGTTGATTGATGTGCATGACCGACAACCCGGCGTATACCTTCCTTCCCCTCCATGAGATACCGGCATTGATGTCAGGCACCTGCCGGCCGGCAGGATTGACCCGCACGCTGCCCCGCCCGGCATGAAGTGAATCAGTGACAATGGCAATTTTACCTGCATCGTAGTTGATGTCAGAAAGACCTGCCTGCAGTCCGACCTGCAGCAATCCGCCTCCTGTTCTGATGATATAGCTGTATTGCGCAGCCAGCAAGGTGTTGCGTAGCTCGCCTACATTCTCAGAGTAGGCAATCAGGCCTGCACCGTGGCGGCGGTGGAGGAATTCAAGCGGCATGCCTGCCGTGAGGAGCAGCTTGCGGGGAGCATTCTCTATTCCGGCCCATTGATAACGGTAGTGCGCCGATGTTGTGATCTGTTCTGTCTCCCCGTTAAAGGAGGGGTTGTAAAAGCTTCTTGCAGCCCACTGCTGCGAAAACGGAGCATCCCATTGCGCCTGCACCTCTACCATGCAGCACATGGACAAGAGTATTAAACAAGAAAACCGCCGCTTTTTCATTATCTACATAACTGAAAAAGGGCGGAAAAATTGTGTGAAAGCGTGCTTATTTATCAATTTTCCGGTTTCACCCGCATAAAGCGTAGCATGCCCAGCAACCATCGTGGCAACGGCTTTTCGGGATCACGCTTGCGGAGGTCGAGGCTGAGGTTCAGCTTTTTCATGATCGGAATCTTATGCGTCTCCACAAATTCTATGAGCGTACCGTCGGGATCTTCGATATAGGCAAACTGACCCGCTGCTTCACCCATATCGAACGAGCTCCCCTTCTTGTATTTCCGGGTGGTGTCGACGGTGAAAGGATGTCCCATCGCGGCACAGTAATCCCGCAGGGCATCCATATTGCTGATATCGAAACAGATCTGTATGAATCCGGGATCACCCCAGTAGCGGCCTTCATAGATTTTACGGGGTGTGCGGTCCATCGCCTGCACCAGCTCTATGCAGGACTTACCCAGCAGCTCGCTGAGTGCACCCTTGCGTGGCTTGCTGTGTGTCAGCAGACGGCGGCGGAACCGTCCCCCACCCGAGGGTAATGCTTTCAGATCATCAAAAGTGCCGGTTTCATCGGTTACGATGATGTCATAACCCAGTATATCCCTGTAGACGGTCATCGCCCTCTCCATATCGGTCACCCCTATCATTGCTCCGGCAATACCTCCCGTCAGCTGTTTCTCATCACGGAAGAGAGAGGGTTCATGGACGATCTGGAAAATGTTGCCAAACGGATCTCTGATGAAAAAGGTTTTCCCTCCGTCAATCGCATCTGTCAGCCCACCCAATATGTGCACATTCGGTTTTCCGGAGAACAGTTGATATGTTTTATCCACATCACGGCTCTTTATCTTCGCCACCAACAGACCCAGATCGCCCGCCTGAATCTCAAAACCGACAGGCTCCGGTTTGCGGTCGGAGTACTGCCATATCTCGAACCCACCGCCCCCCTGCATGTTGATGGCGATCGCAGCATGCCGTTTCTGCGGTTTCCCGCCGGTGTAAGGGAGCATTAGCTCTGCCACGGTGTCATCTTCCAGGATGCGGATGTCGGCCTGAAACACATCGATATAATAGTTCCACGCTTCTGCGAAATTTTCTACTCCGATACCGATTTGCTGTATACCTGCGATATTATATTTTTTGTCCATTCTTTATTTTTTTTGATAGGGTGATGGTGTTGATTGATGTATTGAGTCGGGACAGGATTGTGATTGTGAGAGAAAATTGATTTTGATTGACGCGGGAGTCAGGTGGGGTTGATGCGGCGTACCAGCCTGCGTGAGAGGGCAGGGAAGAACCGTTTGATATGAACCATCAGCAGTTCGGGTCCACCTACCAGCACCTCCGGCTTTTGTTTTATGATGGCTCTCACTATTTTTTTCGCTGCCTTCTCGGCCGTGATCCCTTTCTGTTGCCCCTCATCCATCCTGCCATGCTTCGTGCCGTCGGCCTCCAGCGCATTGCAGGAGATCGCCGTACGGACCCTCCCGGGACAGACCATCACCACCCGGATATTGTCACCGAAATATTCAGCCTGCACCGTTTCGAAGAATCCGTAGAGGGCGAACTTGGAGGAGGCGTATACCGAGCGCAGCGGAAAACCGAACTTGCCGGCGATGCTGCTTGTCACCGCGATGGTGCCCCCTCCCTGTGCTATCATCCGGGGCAGGAGCGATTTGGTTATTCTCACCGGTGCGAAGAAGTTCACATCCATGATCTTCCTCTCTGCCTCAGACGAGGTCTCCACTGTTTTGGAGCGCTGGCTGATGCCGGCATTGAGGAAAGCGATATCAATCCTGCCGAAAAAAGCGACAGCCTTTTCAGTCAGCGCATCAATATGGTTGAGGTCGGTGAGGTCATAAGCCAGTATCTCACACCGTGCACCCAGGCGGATGCACTCCTGCTGCACCTGCGCCAGCCGTTCAGCCCGTGTAGCCGTAAGAATAAGATTGGCTTTCTCCCGGGCGAACAGATAGGCACACGCTTCACCGATACCGGAGGAGGCTCCTGTAATCCATATTGTTTTATTGGTCAGCATTCAGTTGTCAGCATTCAGTTGTTAGCATTCAGTTATCAGCGGTCAGCATTCAGCGGTCAGCTTTATAGCAGGGAATGATGCTGCATACAGCGGTTCGGGTTTTCACTTTTCATTTATCAAATCATTCCAGCACATCATTCCATAGCTGCGCACGGTAATCGTCAATGGAGTGCGGTTCACATTGATCCACATGGTTTACGTTGTGCGTTGTATAGATCATCTGTTCCAGGAAGAGGGGAGCGCGGTTGGGCCCTTCGCCGATATTGATCAGCACGGTCTCGCCGTTCCTGATCAGATTCTTCCTTAAAGCGATGAAGAAGCCGGCAAGACAGACGGCAGAGGCCGGACCGGGGATCACTTTCTGTTCATAGGCTGTCAGCTTACCCACCGGCACCAGTTTCTTTTCACGCATCCTGAGGAAGGCACCCCCTGATTTCCGGACCAGCCCGGCGAGGATGGGGTAGGTGGCCGGGTTGCCGGTAGCCAGCGTGGGGACCTCTGTCTGTGGATTATCGATGACAGGATACTCTTTCTCATATCCTTCCGGAAAACCGGCAGCCTCCGCCTTCTCCCAGGCCTGCACCATCGGGTCACAGCCGTCGGTCTGTACCAGCAGGAAGCGTGGGTTCTTCAACTCGGGGCGGAGATGGTTGATCTCACGGATACCTTTGTCAATGGCGATGGGTCCCGTACCACCACTCACCGCCTGGATATAAACGTCCGGGAATTTATCCATCTGGCGGAGCCACTCGAACACCATGGTCTTCTTCGCCTCCACGCGGATGGGGTCTACGTTACCTGTAGAGATGGGTATATTGTACAGCTTTGCATAACCTGCAGCAATCTCTTTGGCCTTGGCATAATCACCCATCACACGAAAGACCTGCTGTCCGTAAGAGCTGATGGTCGCCTCCGATGTCTTGATGGCATCTTCCGGCATGAAGACGGAGCAGTTCACCCCCGCCATAGAAAGGTACTTGGCATAGGCGGTCGCGGAATTGCCTGTGGAGGCAATGCAATACTGCTTGATCCCGATCTCATTGAACAGGCTGGCAGCCATGGATGCCGCAGGGTCCTTGAAGGTCCCGGTACCGCCATTCAGATCGTTGCGGTAAACATGTACATGGATATCCAGATCGTAGTTTTTTTTGGCGAACTCTTCAAGGAAGGACCACTGTTCCACGGGAACGGCCCCTTCACCTTTCGAGATGATATGCCTTCTTCTCAGCAAAGGGAGAAAGGGGAAATAGTGCCAGAAGCTGTCGGGCTTGCGTTTCATCATGCGCGACAGGCGCTGATATCGTCTGTTGTACCACACCTCGGAGTGCTTGCTGCCACATTCGGGACATTGCTGGTTCTGCTCGAACCAGGTCCAGAAGTTGGGTGTCTCATGGCCGCATTGGGTGCAGGTTAAATGATACTTGTGCTGTATTTTTACTCGTAACATGTTATGATCCGTTTTGATGAGATGACGGTGATGACTGTCACCCACCCCTGTTATTCAATCGACATCGATTTCATCTCATCTGACTTGTATTTACCTGCTGCGAGATTGACTTTTATCTTCTTGAATACCTCAATGGTCTCTTCGACCTCTCTCAGTGTGTGTGATGCCGTGGGGATCAGCCTGAGCATCAGTACATCCCGGGGTACGACGGGGTAGGCTACAATGGAACAGAATATATTGTGGTTCTCCCGCAGGTCGGCTACGATATTGGTGCCTTCCGCCACGGTGCCGTTGAAGTAGACCGGTGTCACCGGTGAATCGGTATCGCCTATGTCGAACCCCTCTGCTACAAGTCCCTCCTGCAGTGCTTTGGCCACTCTCCAGAGGTTCTCCTTATGCTGTGGTTGTGTCTGAAGGATCTCAAGGCGTTTCAGGGCACCGATCACCATCGGCATAGGCAGTGATTTGGCAAAGATCTGTGAACGCATGTTGTATTTGAGTGAATCAATGATCGCTTTCTCAGAAGCGACGAACGCACCGATGCCTGCCATCGATTTGGCAAAAGTGGCAAAATAGATATCCACCGCATCCATCAGCCCGAAATGCTCGCTGGCTCCGGCGCCTGTCTCACCCATGGTCCCGAAGCCGTGGGCATCGTCTATCAGCAGACGGAAGTTGTATTTCTCTTTCAGTCTAACAATCCCCGGAAGATCTCCCAGACCACCCGACATGCCGAACACACCCTCGGTGACGACCAGGATGCCGCCATTGTTCTCTTCTGCTTTTCTGGTGGCAAAGCCGAGCATCTTCTCACATCTCTCCATGTCATTGTGCGGGAATACAAAACTCTTACCTCCCTTGGCTTTGTGCAGGAAGATACCATCCATGATACAGGCATGTGCTTCGGAATCATAGACGATGACATCGTTTCTCGATACCAGTGAATCGAGGATGGAGACCATACCCTGATAACCGTAGTTTAACAGATAGGAGGCCTCCTTCTTCTCGAATCTGGCCAGCTTCTCTTCCAGCTCCTTGTGATATTTTGTCTGACCGGACATCATGCGTGCACCCATCGGATAAGCCATCCCCCAGTCTGCAGCAGCCTTGGCATCTGCTTCACGTACTTCGGGGTGATTGGCAAGACCCAGGTAATTATTCAGACTCCAGGTGATGACCTCTCTGCCGAGAAATCTCATCCGCGGCCCTATCTCCCCCTCCAGTTCGGGAAACATGAAATAGCCTTCTGCTTTTTTACGGTATTGCTCCAATGGTCCGCTGACATTTTTCAGCCTGTCAAAAATATCTGTCATAATCTTAAAATATGATTTTGGTGATTTGCTTATATGTGATGAAATGATTTTCTTCCTGCACAAAAATAGTTATTTTCATCAAACAATAAAACAGTGGAGGGAGAAATGTTGCCCTCTTCCAAACAAACCACCCCTTTCTTAAAAAAAGAGAGGGGTGGTTTATTTTATCTGTTTTGTAGTCAGCGTTGTAGTCAGTGGTGGTTTCGATGGTTCAGGTGCCGCTCTTGTGATCTTTAATTTCCACAAATTCCACATCTTCTGCATCACTCGATTCGAATGTTTTTTTCTGATATTCAATAATCCGATCTTCCTGCGTTTCAGGCTGCCCGGGTTCTTCAGTACGTTGTTGTTGAAAAGGGGATGATTGCCCGGCTCGTTTACCGAACAGAAAACGGACGAATCCTTTCAACAAGAGATAGATGGCGACAAAGACCAGGATAAATTTAATCAGTACTCCCATATGTTAAATGAAATTTTAATGATAAAGTAAAGATACAATGAATGTGTCAATCAATTCAATCTCTTTGTATTATTTAACGATTCCTTACCCCTTTTACCGGGGTCAGGAGTGAGAGAAGGATGTATGCAACTATCGCTCCCGCTATTCCCAGGATACCCCGGAATACCATAAAAAGGATCATCAGAAGGACCAGAATTGCCGGTCTTACATTACCCTTCAGGCGCAGACTTTTTATTTTCAGCGAGAACATGGGGATCTCTGAAATCATCAGCCAGGAGAAGATAAGAATAAGGGCGGTAGTGAGGTAGAACAGATTCTCATTGGTCACAGCCAGTTTTTGCAGGCCATAAGTGTAACTGATCCAGAAAAGCCCGTTTGCCGGGGTAGGAAGACCCAGGAAAGAGGTTGTCTGCCGTTCATCGAGATTGAACTTTGCAAGTCGATAGGCGGAAAAAGCAGGTATGAGAAAAGCAAGGTAGGGCATATAAAGAGCTGCAGGCTCCAGGAACCCGGGCAACAGCAGTTGATCACGCAGCAGCATAAAGAGGGTCGCGGCTGGTGCCACGCCAAAACTTACCAGATCGGCCAGCGAATCCAGCTCTTTCCCGATGGGTGACCACGCATTCAGCAGTCGCGCAGCAGCACCGTCGAGGAAATCGAAAAGAGCCGCTATGGCTACCCAGATCACCACGGCCATAAAGTTGTGCTGAAAAGCCATCGTTATTGCGATGCAACCGGAGAATAGATTGAGAAGTGTAAGGATATTGGGGATCTGTTTTTTCATAACTCGTGATTGCTTAGTTTGTTCAGGCGTGCAAGAAATGTGGCGTTTGCATGCACCTCCTCACCAAGCTCCACCAGTATTTCGCTGTCTAATGGGAGGAATATATCCATTCTTGAGCCTAACTTGATGAATCCCAGCGGAGAACCGATATGCAGCTCATCTCCTTCATGGACATAGGTGACAATCCGGCGGGCAACGGCACCGGCAATCTGTTTCGAGAGAATTGCCCCATGGTCGGGTGTCTCTATCAATATGTTTGTATGCTCATTCTCGTGGCTCGATTTAGGAAGGTAGGCTGCCCTGAAATTGCCTTCCACGTGCGAGAGGTGTGTCACCTTTCCTGAAACAGGCACCCAGTTGGCGTGGGCGTTGAAGAGTGACATGAAGATAGAGATCTGTATCCTCTCCTCATTGAAGAACTTCTTCTCAAACACTTTCTCGATCACAACAACCTTCCCGTCGGTAGGTGCGTTCACCAATCCGTGCAGATCACCCTTGTATGTACGATCGGGCTTTTTGTAAAAGTTGAGTGCAGTGCCAAAAAATATAATGGACAACGTGAGCACAATGATCGTGAAAAGGGTGTCGGGCAATAAGGTGAATGTGATCAGGTTGATCAGGACCAGTACAATAGATATCCTGATCAACGGGCCTTTACCCTCTTTGTGTAACTGTAATTTCATTTCTCTTAATTTACATCGAAATAGCGTTGCTGGTATGTTGAATCGATGAGCTCACTCCCGGGGTTCG
>JAAYGM010000219.1 GCA_012727735.1 Bacteroidales bacterium
AATAGGTCTCGGGTTGCCGCTTCCATGCCGACTGATAATATCCGATCGCTTTTGAGGGAGCATTGTTACGGTGATGGGCATCGGCAAGAGAAAGATCAAAGTCGAAAAGCATCTCCTGCAACGATTCAATCTTTTCCACACCTTCATTCAATATCTCAATCCCCTTTTTTCTGTCAAATGTGCGTGCCAGTGATGTGCCGTAATAGAGCAACAGGTTGACATCTGTCTGTGGTGCAAGCTCATAAGCCAACCCCAGCCATCTGGTGGCATCATAATAGAGCCTGGAGGCGTAATAACTCATCCCCAGGAAATAGGTAGTGGTGTAGGTGCTGTCTCCCAGCGCTGTATTTCTTTTCAGCCGGTCGATCGCTTGCTTGTAATCACCCGTCACGTAGTGCGCCATTCCGTTGAGCTGACCAATCGTTTTCCGGTCAGGGTCAATCTCAGTGAGGTATTGATCCGTCAGGGAGATCACCGATCCATACCCCTTCACAGAATAGTAGAAATCGCACAGCTTTCGCAGTGTCACATGATCGGCAGGATTCATCTCCAGCGCCCTGGTATAATATAGCAGGCCAATACCATCTTCCAACTGGATATGTGCGTCCCCCACAAGACGCAGCAACATGGGAATGGAGTCCTGCCTGAAGACCTCCTCAGAGGCACGGATAGTACCCTGCCAGTCACCTGCACGATAAAAGGCAACCGCTATTTTTGTTTGCAGATAGAGATTGCCGGGCGATAGCTCACCGGCTTTCAGCCAGTATCTGAGCGATGTTTCATGATCACCTGCCTGTGAAGCACAATCGGCCGCCGCCGTGAGCATCCCGACCGTTTCATGATTACCGGCAGTCAATGATTCGTAAATATCCAGCGCAGCGGGGTAATCATAAAGCATCTGATAACACTCCGCCTTCAGCAGCTGGTGCTCCACACTCACCGGTGCACGCTCCAACAGCGCTATCGCTTCCCGGTAACGATTACTCCTCATCGCCTCCTGCACCTGATCAGCCTGAGCATGTCCCGGAAAGAAACGGGCAGCAAGAAGGATAAGAATGAATAGCCTGGTTTTCATAGACCCTTCATTTAAAGTTGAAAAAAGGGAGGCCCGATAGATTCGCCGCCTCCCATCTTTTTTTCAATCAACAACAAGACGGTTTCGTTTTATCGCGGATCATTTACTTGAGGTAGTTTCTTCGACCCATAACCAACCACAACGATCGCATTATCGGGTGTAGGGCCTGTATAGGGTTCTGTTGTGTCATCACCCTGTAAACGGAAGACGACCGCAAGTTTTGTTTCAATTGCTCCATTTCCGGTTTTGATGTCGGACAAAGAAACTTCTGTCGTTTTGTATCCGATAAATGAGAAAACCAGTGATCCCTCTTTAGCCGGAACATGTATCCTGAAATTACCGCTTGCATCCGTTATCGTACCCATGTTCGTACCCTTTAAAATGATAGATGTTCCCTGTAAAGGCTGAAGATCGGAATCTGTTACCCTGCCCGAAACAAGGTAGCTCTTATCCTTTACCCATTGCGGCATCTCATTGATCACCCGTAACACCTCCTTGTTCAGAATGGCATTTTCTCCTGACACAATTTTCACATCAGTGATGGTTCCGGTGTTATCAACTTTGAATGATGCATCCACCAGTCCCTGTCCTCCATTTTCCTGTGCTATAACCGGATATTTAATCCTGGATGAGACAAACTTGAAAAGACCATTCTCTTCTCCGGGAAAAATAAAGTTTGATGACACACTTGCCTGCACCTGAAGGTCTCCCTCATTCGTTCTCAATTCATCGATAATCACTTTCGATTCATTGCCCGAAAGCCTGAAGACCACAGGTAGTGTATATCGCACATTCACGGCTTGACCGCGTTGCTTGCCCGGTTTCCAGTCGGGCATCAGTCCCAGTACGCGCAGTGCTTCAGCATCCAGTAGCGGATCCACGCCGCGTACAATCTGCAGATCACTGATGCTGCCATCTTTCATCACCACGAAGTTACAGATCACACGCCCCTGAATACCTTTCTGCTGTGCCTCTACCGGGTAACGGATACTGTCGGCGATAAATTTCATCATGGCGCCATTCCCACCGGGATACTCTGGCATATTTTCCACCACAACAAAAATCACCTCCTCCTTCTTTTCAGGCGGCGGCTGCTGGAGGCTTTGATCCTGCAACGCTGCCTGCACCTGTTCCGGTGTGATTCTATTGTCGGTTGACACATGTTCCTGATCTTGTGAAGATGCAGCAACTGCAGGATTGAACAGCTGTCTCTCTTCATCTGCAGGCGCCTGTTGAGCAGCATAGAGGCTGTTCGCCGTCAGAAACAGCAAGACCAGGGGGAGCATTAGCAGGTATCTGCCCACTCTGTAGGCGGGCGATTTGGATTGATTCATCATCATAATACGTTGTTTTAATTGTGAAACATTGAAATTATTCACTATCGGAACTGCAGTTTCGTGATAGGTCAGTCGTAAAAGGTGGTACTGATACTCACGGCTGT
>JAAYGM010000220.1 GCA_012727735.1 Bacteroidales bacterium
TATCAGGGGAGTGTGGAGCTAATAGGTGATGACGTGCTGATATTTGGTTCAACATACTCTCTCAAGATTGTATATACTGACCTTGAAGGCAATATCCTGCGTGTGATCAACACTCCCCACATGTCGTACCGTGCGGACTATATCGCTGAAATAAACTACTGACAAGGGGGCTGATGAAGCCTCCGGCGCGCGAAGTCGTGATCTGAAGAATGAAAAAAACGTATGAAACATTGTTTAAAATACCTCCTTCTTATTTGTGGTTTTCTCTGGTTCTCCTTATCCTGTACGCCCCCGGCGGCAGACCATCGTGCTGAAGATCCTGATCTGGATGCTCCCGGTATCCTGTTCATCGACCTCTTCAATGGTGTGGATGTGATTCCCGACACAACGAACTGGAAGCGATGCACCTACGCGAACAACGCCTGGTCGCAGCATTTTGAGCATGTGGAGGGTTATGAGAACGTGAGGGTGGAAGATGGTTTTCTGAAGCTCTCAGCCACCCGCGAAGGGGAACATTACAAGAATGGTGGTATCCGTACCAGGAAAGGGTTCCCCGGCAACACGAGGGTAGAGGTGAGAGCCAGACTGACAAAGCAGGTACGTGGTGGCTTTCCCGCCATCTGGCAGATGCCGGTTGGGGCACCCGCGTGGCCACGCGGAGGGGAGATAGATCTAATGGAGTGGGTGCAAGGAACCCCGGACCAGATATATCAGACGGTCCACACTTTTTACATCAATGGTCCCGAGGGTTCAGCAGGTGTCACCAACCCCAATCCTGACAGGGCATTCGACGTCACGCAGTTTCATCTCTATGCTGCCGAGCGTACCGATGAGGCAGTCATCTTCTACGTGGATGGTGAGGAGAGTTGGCGGTATGAGAACATCCGTGCGGAAGAGACGGAAGTGGCTCACAACCAGTTTCCATTCATGCACTACCCGTTCGACATCATCCTCAACTTCTCTCTGGGTGGCACACTAAACGGTAACACTACCTGGGCTGGCGTCATTCACAACGAGGAGCTGCCGGGTGAGTTGTGGATTGATTGGGTGATGGTTTCAGCAGTGGAGTCAGTGATGACAAATAATTAATAAAAAACAATTAATTCGTTATATGAAAACAATTTATTTATCTTACTTGCTCTTCTCATTTCTACTGCTCTTGTCAGCCTGTGAGAATGATGATGCGATTCTCACCCCGGCAGATCTGATTGAATCCATACAGTCGGAGGTGAGGCAGGACAACTCCCTTCGCGTCGATATCACCATCACATTCCTGCGTGAAACGGAATATTCTATTTCTTACTGGCCCACAGACGATGAATCGCTGAAGAAGGAAACTATGATGGCGCAGGCAAACGGTAAGGCTGTCGCCACACTGGTGCTCCTGGAACCGGATAGGCAGTACAGCTTCTCACTCAATGCCAGTTCCGGTAATGCGCAGGTGGTCTCTGATATATATAGCTTCACCACCCGCCCTCTGCCATCTGATGTGCCTGTCTACAATATGATTCAAAACAGACTGGATGAAGAGATTCCTGGTTACGTACTTCAGGTGAGAATGGACAAACCGGGTTACATCACACTGATGAACAGTGAGGGTGAAGTGTTATGGTATCAGAATATGGAGAAGGCTGTGAAGGTGGCCAACTTTGACCCTGCTACCAACACTTTCTTTGCCATCCTGGGTGATCACCCGGAGAAGGAGTATACCGGTGACTGGATTGTGGTGATGGATCTCTTCGGGAACATCGTTCTTGAGCGTGAATCAGGAGATCTCTATCCACACCACGAGATACGTCGGATGCCTGATGGTAACCTTCTGGTGGTCAACTTTGTGCCACGGAAGTATGATCTCTCTATGTGGGGCGGTGACACTGACGAGACAGTCTGGGGTGACGGTTTCACCATCCTGGATATTGATGGGAAGATTCTCTATCAGTGGGATTGTTTCGAAGAGATGGATCCCAGGGATGATCCCGACATCATGAAGATGGTTGCGATCACCAGTGTGCTGGAAAACCCCATCTGGTATAAAGATGACTGGTTACATGCCAATTCGGTTAACTTCGATGAGGAAGGTAATTTCTACATGACGTTTAACTGGCTGAATCAGCTCTGGAAGATCAACAAAACAACCGGAGACGTTGAGTACAGGGTGGGGATTGATGGTAACATAGAGATCACAGAATCTGCCTATACCAGCGGAATCCATACAGCCATGCCACTGAAACAGGATCAGGTACTGCTGATCGATAACGGGTCGACACGACAAAAAACCCGTGCACTGATATACGATGTAGACAAGACCAGCCAGAAAGCGGATCTGCTTCTGGACGTGGCTCTACCCAAGGAACTTAGTTCTGCTTATATGAGCAGTGTGCAGAAGATCGGGAATGATATGCTGATGTTCGGCTCTACCTTCCCCTGTGCGGTAATCTACACCGATATGAAGGGAGAAATAAAACGGGTCATCACCGGCCTCCATCAATCTTACAGAGCTGAGTATATCGCTGAAATCAGTTACTAGTAGTCAGCTATAAGCAATAAGCGGTAAGCTTTAGATGTGGAAGTTTGCTAAGGGCAGTGGTTTGGGAGTTATTTGTCAGTAGTCAGTGATCAGCTTCCAGCCTGATTGCTCTTTTTCTTAAAAAAAATAAAAAAACAGTCTGAATCACTCAAACTGTTTTTTTTTGCTTTATCTTTGCAACATTGTTGCATTTGAAAGCATGTTTCATTATGACAGTAGAAGAACTATTATACAAGTACGATTTAAAGAATACTGGCTGCCGGAAGTACATCCTGAGTGAGTTGCTGAAGAGCGATACAGCACAGTCGGAGAGCGAGCTGAAGGGAAATTCTGATCTGTTCGACAGGGTGACCTTTTACAGAACACTGAAGACACTGGAGGAGCGGGGCATCATTCACAAGATCGTGCTAAACGACAACTCGGTGAAGTATGCGCTGAGCAGCGATCATCATGAGGAGGATCATCTCCATTCCCATTTCCACTGTGAGAAGTGCGACGAGGTGCTCTGCCTGCGCGGTAAGACACGGTTCGACGCGGAGCTGCCGCAGGGTTTCATCATGCATGATGTGTTCGTGGTGATTGAGGGGTTGTGTGCGGACTGCGTTGCATATCCTGTTCGTTCTGAGTAGTGATAAAAGTGTTGTTTACGGTTATCGGGGGCGGGCCTGCTGCTTATAGCATACCTTCCTGATCATACATCAATATTTATGAGGATATATTTTGTGCTGTTGTTATTGACGGCAGCGGTTTTGAATGCTTTCCCACAGGGATTGTCGGTGAAAGGATACGTGCACTGCGCCGAGCACGACCACTACCTGCCGGCGGCCTCTATCATGCTGCAGCCGGGGGAGCGGCACCTGCAGAGCGACGGCGATGGCTTCTTCTCGATGGATGGCCTTGAGCGGGGCAACTACCTGCTCACGGTGCAGTACATCGGCTACGAGACGCTCAGGCTCTCGATGACGCTGGTACAGGACACGCTGCTGCATCTGCATCTGCATCCCTCGGCGCTGCAGCTGAAGGAGGTGACGGTGGAGGGGCGATCGCAGCGTGAGCGTGTGTTGCCCTCATCACTGGCGGTGGAGGAGATTGGACGTCTCTACCTGATGCAGCACAACGCGGTGAGCTTCGCAAAGACACTCTCGGCACTGCCGGGCCTCTCCTCGATGGATATAGGTGCGGGCTTCTCCAAGCCGGTGATCAGGGGGCTGGGGTTCAACCGCGTGGCGGTGGCGGACAGGGGCATCGTGCAGCAGAACCAGCAGTGGGGGGCGGACCACGGGCTGGAAATTGATCAGTATGATGTGGATAACGTGCGGGTGCATAAAGGTCCGATGTCGCTCTTCTTCGGCTCCGACGCGATGGGAGGGGTGATTGAGATCCTGCCGCCGACGGTGCCTGCGGATGACGGCGTGTGGGGTGATGCCCTGGTGACCTACAAGAGCAACAACGATCTGTACGGCACCTCGGTGGTGGTGAACAGTAAAAAGGGGGCGTGGTTCCTCCGTGGCCGTGCCACGCTGCAGAGCTACGCGGACTACCGCCTGCCGGCAGACACGGTGACCTACCTCACCTGGCAGCTGCCGCTGCATGACCGGCGGATGAAGAATACGGCGGGCAGGGAGCAGCACCTCTCCCTCTCGGCCAACTACGA
>JAAYGM010000221.1 GCA_012727735.1 Bacteroidales bacterium
GTCTGGATGAGTTACTGGAGGAAATGAAGAAAGAAAAATAAGAAACAAGAAATCAGAGATGAAGATAGCAATGCTCGCCCCCATCGCCTGGCGCACCCCTCCCGTACATTACGGCCCATGGGAGCTGGTCACCTCGCTCCTGACCGAGGAGTTGATCAGAAAGGGTATTGATGTAACTCTCTTCGCTACAGCCGACTCGCTCACCGCAGCCACACTCAGCTCGGTCTCTCCCAGAGGATATGAGGAGGATCGGACCATCGACGCCAAGGTGTGGGAGTGCCTGCACATCTCCAACTGCTTTGAACATGCGGAGGCGTTTGATATCATCCACAACCAGTTCGATTTCCTGCCATTATCATACGCCGGTCTGACTGACACACCGGTTGTAACGACCATCCACGGCTTCTCATCGCCACGGATCATGCCGGTCTACAGGAAGTATAATCACCACACACACTATGTCTCGATCAGTGATGCAGACCGGTCGCCCGAGCTGGATTACATCGCCACCATCCACCACGGGATAGATACCGGCAACTTCACGTATAATGCTGATCCCGCGGGTGACTATATGCTCTATTACGGTCGTATTCACCCCGACAAGGGAACGAAGGAGGCAGTAGAGATCGCAATGGCGCTGGATATGCCCCTTATCATTGCAGGGATCATTCAGGATGAGGAGTACTTCAACACCCGGGTGAAACCTTTTCTGAAAGAGGGGAAGATTGAATATATAGGTAGTGTGGGTGACGACAGGCGTGATGCATTGCTGGGCAATGCCCGTCTGCTGGTGCACCCCATCAGCTTCAATGAACCATTCGGCCTCTCCATCGTGGAGGCGATGGCATGCGGCACCCCCGTGGTAGCATTTAACAAGGGTAGCATGCCTGAGCTGATCGTGGATGGGAGGAACGGCTTCCTGGCGGAGAACAGCGGGGATGCCATTGAGAAAATCAGACGCATAGACACCATCAGCCGCCAATCCTGCAGAGAACATGTGGAGCAGAATTTCAGCAAGGAGATCATGGCGGGGCGTTATATCGAAGTATACCAGAAAATATTGAACGGTATGTGAGCTGAACAGGCTTATTTATCAATCCCCGAACGACTGAGGAAAGGACGAGAGGTCATCCTCTTTTTGCTATGCGACCGGAAACTTCACTGCTCCTGGTTTTTTTTCTCATTGCTCATTTCCAGAATCCATAACACTACGCCTACAATCACCACCACGATGGTGATGATGGGGAAAAAACCCAGTATATACTCCCAGCCTCTCCAGGCGCCAAAGAAGAAATAGCCGGCAGCCAACAATATTCCGGCCAGTGTAGCAAGAACGTTTGCTGTTCTTTTTTTCAGTCGTGCCATAATTTACATTCAATCTAAATAAAAAATATTAACAGGGGGCAAAATTATACTTTTTCCCCCAATAACCAATCAGGAAACAGGATAGATTGATTCTTTTTCCTTACTTTAAGGTTGATGTCAATTAATTATTACCTTTGTACGGGTGTATAATGAATAAAAATCAATTCAATTCTCCGGGGACATTGGAATTTTCCTGTTCAAGAGATGATATGTGCGGGACACTATTCGGGAATTGCAGGCAATCCATTGTATAACTAATCATATTTAATGTAATCATCGTATGAAAAACTGGATTATTGAAGCGCTGATCATGGCGGTTGGTTTGTGTGTGGTAGGACTCATGATGAACAGGGGAATCGCCAATTTCAAAGACCGGGACCGGGTAGTGAGTGTAAAAGGGCTGGCTGAGATGGAGGTGGCTGCGGACAAGGTTGTCTGGCCACTGATGTACAAGGAGTTGGGCAATGATCTTCTGACGTTGTATAACAATATTCAAACAAAAAACAGCACCATCGTCGCTTTCCTGAAGGCAAACGGTATTACGGATGAAGAGCTGAGTGTGGCAGCTCCGGAGATCATTGATATGGAGGCTGAGCGTTATTCCGCACAAGCTCCTCAGTATCGCTACAATGCCACATCGGTCATCACGGTCACCTCAAAAGATGTGGAGAAAGTACGCAGGCTGATCTCGGGCCAGACAGAATTACTGAAGCAAGGTGTTGCGATCACGGGAGGTGATTATCGCTTCAGTACGCTTTACGAATTTACGGGGTTGAACGACATCAAACCGCAGATGATTGAGGAGGCAACAAAAAATGCAAGATTGGCGGCAGAGAAATTTGCACTCGACTCGGGAAGTAAACTGGGTAAAATACGGGATGCTTCACAGGGTCAGTTCACCATATCTGACCGTGATGCCAACACACCATTCATCAAGAACGTACGTGTTGTTACCACGATCAACTACTATCTGAAAAATTGAAAATCAATCAGGAGGAGACATCATCACATTGAAAACCGTCTTCCTGCTTTGATCAGATCGGCATATCTCTCCCGGTTGAATGAGTAATAGTAGGCTCCCCTTTTGGAGCTTTCCTTGTCTTTCACTTCCAGCTTATCGAGCAGATCCATGGTCCCCAGCTTCTTTCGGAAATTACGTTTATCAAGGGGTATCTGGTAGATCGCTTCATACAGATCCTGCAAAGCGGGAAGGGTGAATTTTTTATCAAAGAAATTGAAGATGACCGGCTCTGTAGATACCTTGTACTGCAGGAGTGTCAGGGCGTCGTGTACCATTTGGTTGTGATCAAACACCAATTCCGGGAGCGCTGTAACATTGATCCACCTGGCATCGAACTTACGTGCCAGCGAGGTGTCAAAATTCTCCATCTTAACCATTGCATAGAAGGCAACCGATATCACCCTGCCGCCGGCATCGCGATCAACCTCTCCATAGGCACCCACCTGTTCCATGTAGATGTTTTTCTGTTGTGTGTACCGGTACAATACTTTCTCTGCTGCCTGGGTAAGGCTCTCATTCTCTTCCATAAACCCACCCATGAGCGACCATTCGTTTTTCAGTGGCTCTACAGGGCGACGGGTAAGCAGCACGTGAAGTTCTTTTTTCCTGAAACCAAAAATGATGCAATCCACGGCTATCAGAAAATGTGTGTTGTTCTCGTAATAAGATGGTAACATAGCAATTAAGGTAAATAAAAAAATGGAAAAAGGCCGGAAGCATCACCCCTGAGGGTTGCTGCTTCCAACCATTGTTTCACAGGTATAACCTAAAGCTTACGTGCGCCATCACTGATGACGACATCGTATACCTTTGGTTCATGGCCGTATTTGGCGCTGAATTGTTCTTTCGCATCCTTGATGAATGAATCGTACAACTCATCTTTCACCAGGTTGATGGTGCAGCCGCCGAAGCCGCCTCCCATGACACGTGAACCGGTAACACCATGCTCACGGGCTACATCGTTGAGGAAATCAAGCTCTTCGCAGCTCACCTCATACAACTTGCTCATGCCGTGATGTGTCTCGTACATCTTCTCACCTACGGTCAGGTAATCTCCGCGTTCAAGCGCATCGCTGACATCTCTTACGCGTTGTGTCTCTTCAATCACATACTGAGCACGCATAAAATCCTCTGCTGAGATTTCACCCTTCACCTCGTTCAGCATCTCCATCGATGCATCACGCAGGAATTCCACTTCAGGGTGACGTTTGGCAATTGTTCTTGCCGCATGTTCGCATGATTCGCGACGTTTGTTGTAGGCAGAGGATGCCAGCTCATGTTTCACCACCGTATCCAGCAGTACCAGCTTATAACCTTCGGGATCGAAGGGGAAATAGGCGTACTCCATCGATTTGGTGTCAAGACGAATCAGATGCCCCTTCTTACCGAAGATGGAGGCGAACTGATCCATGATACCACACTTCACACCCACATAATTATGTTCGGTGCTTTGTCCGATGCGGGCGAGTTCAAACTGATCGATGCCCAGGTTCAGCAGATCGTTCAGTGCGAAAGCATAGGTGCTCTCCAGGGCGGCTGAAGAGGACATCCCCGCTCCCAGTGGTACATCGCCCGAGAAAAC
>JAAYGM010000222.1 GCA_012727735.1 Bacteroidales bacterium
GCGGCAAGATCGCCCTCAACCACGAGGTGCAGACGGCTGTCTACAGGCTGATGGTGGAGAGCGTCTTCGGGAAGGATGCCCGCCACGTGGAGGCAGCCATCCTCTACTCGGCAGGAGAGAATCCGGGTGAGAACCTCCGTTTTGCACCGGTCTACAGGGAGCTGGAGAAGATGATCATTCATGTCCGCAACCTGATCGTGGCGAATGAACAGAAGATCATACAGGGAGACAACGGAACGGTGGATGAACTATTCTCCTCGCTCTTTAACAGCGTTCTGACAGAAAGAAGATTACCCAATTTTTATAAAGCAAAGATTGAAGATATCCGCACCGTGCTCTCGCAATGCAGTGACCTTGAGAAAGCCTGGTTCTTCCGCTTTATCCGCTTTATCGCCAGGGAGCTTTACCTCCAGAAGATCGGTGATGTGGAGTATGAATCACCCACCGGACTGGCATCACTCTGGAACAGCGACTTCAGTGATCGTGCCGGGGCACTCGACCTGTTATACAATCTCACCATCAGCGAGATCGACGACAGTGGGAACGATATGACCATCTTCTTTTCGCGCAACAGAGAGGATAACGACATTGTCAACTTCCGGGAGGGGGAGATATGTATCGTCTATCCGCGAATGGATGAGAGCGATACGGTGCTGAGCCGGCAGATACTGAAGGGGAGCATCGTGCGCATCACCAGGGAGATGGTGGAGGTGCGCTTCCGCTACAAGCAGAGGAACCGCCGCTTTTTCAGCGAGAACAGGCTCTGGGCTATTGAGCATGACAGCATGGACAGCTCCTACAACAACATGTACGGAAGCATCTACGCTCTCCTCAACGCATCAAAACAGAAGAGAGAGTTGCTTCTCGGGTTAAGGGCACCGATGAATTTGGAAACAACCGTCGGGAGCGAACACGAAACACCTTCGGAGAGTAATAATCCAACAACAATCGGACGCGAACATGAAACGACTTCCGGGAGTAACAACACAACAACTACCGGGGACGAAAACGAAACAGCTACCGATCCAACTGCCGGAACTTCCACTAAAGAGGAATGTGATGATTTAAGTCCTATCAACCAACCGGAATATCCCGAAGATATCATTCAAAAAGCGATGCAGGCAGACGACTACTTCCTCATCGTGGGTCCTCCGGGAACGGGAAAGACCTCCATCTTTGCCCGTCGCCTGATTGAGGAGTACCACAAACGGCCCGACAACAACATCCTGGTGCTGGCCTATACCAACCGTGCGGTGGATGAGCTCTGCGAAGCGATTAACGCCGCTTTCAGATGCGTTGACGGGGCGTGCGACAGTTACATCCGTGTGGGCACGGAGCTCTCCTGTGCGGAGCCCTATCGCCACCGCCTGCTGCAGCAGATCTCCGAGAAAGCGAAAAACAGGGAGTCGCTGCGACAGGAGATCAGGCAGTGCCGCATCTATGTCTCCACGCTCTCATCCATGCAGGGACGGATGGAACTCTTCGCGCTGAAGCATTTCCACCTGGCCATCATCGACGAGGCATCGCAGATACTGGAGCCGCAGATCATCGGCCTGCTGCCTCATTTTGATAAGTTCATCATGATTGGCGATCACAATCAGCTCGCGACTATCGTCCTGCAGAAATCCTTCCTCTCGCGGATAGAGGAGCCGCTGCTGCGTGAGGCGGGCATCACCGACTGCCGCGACTCACTCTTCGAACGGCTGCTGCGTCGCTGCAGCACGCAGGGGTGGCACCACGCCTACGTGCAACTCACCCTGCAGGGACGGATGCACGATGACATCGCCGCATTCCCGGGCAGGTATTTCTATTCGGGTGGACTGCTTCCCGCAAAGGAGTGGCAATCGGATGCATGGTCGTTGGACCATTCGTCAGAAGACTTCTTCCATCGCCACGTGGCCGCTGAACGCACCCTCTTCTTCTCCACCGAGAAGATCTGCGGCCCCACCCTCTCCGACAAGATCAACGAGACGGAGGCCTACACCATTTTCCGGCTGATTCAATCCATCCGGACCCTCTACACAGCGAACGGGAAGGCCTTCGACAGCAGCACCATCGGCATCATCGCTCCCTACCGCAACCAGATAGCGCTGATCAGGCACAGGCTCGCTGAGGCCGGCATCGACGGCATGGAGAATGTGATGATCGATACGGTAGAGCGGTTCCAGGGCAGCCAGCGCGATGTGATCATCCTCTCGTTCTGCATCAACAAACCCTATCAGATGAACTTCCTCTGTAACCTCAACCACGACGGCACGGTGGACCGAAAGCTGAACGTGGCACTCACCCGTGCACGGCAGCAGTTATTCCTTGTGGGGAACGCCGCTATCCTGCGCCGACACCCCGTCTATGCCACTTTACTCGACCATTATCGAAAAAAAACGGTTGTTTTGGAGCAAAATGAGATTTTTTTGTAGATATTTTTTTTGTTCTCAAAAAAATATAGTACTTTTGCACCTCACCACTGTCTTATGGTGTAATGGTAGCACAACAGATTCTGGGCCTGTTTGTCCAGGTTCGAGTCCTGGTAAGACAACTAAAGAATACCTACTAATCAATAACGTGCAATAACACAAAGGGAATGTCGAACCGATTAATCATTGGTCCGACATTTTTTTTATAATCATTTCAGCTCTCAGTAAGGTCTCAGCTCTCCCGGTAAGGTCATCAACATCATTCTTCTCTTTAATGGTTTCTTTTCCAATAGTCAAAACCATCTCAGCATGCTTCAGAATTGCTTTTTTATGATTCTCCTTCTCTGTGAAACCATAAATTGTGGTCAATGCTTCCATTAACCTGATGATTACAGCAGGGCTCCCCCCTGAGAACTGCCTTATCTGATTAAAAGCCGCATCTAAGACACCTTCAAAGGTGAACGTATCAACAATAATCCTGAGATTACCTTCTGTATCGAATCGATATTGTGAAGGGAAATTCGCTTCTGCCAGATATGCCATGGTCGACGAAAGATGATCAATACATGCAATCGCTGTAAATGGGTCGTTCACTCCCGGTGAAAGAGCTCTTGCAGCGATCTCAACCATCTGGTGGATCGAGTATTCAAGGTCTTGCTGGGATGTTTTTGTTTTACCTATTACGAATTGATTCAGAAAAATATCCAATTCATCTCTCTCCCAATCTCTGGTCGAATGAAGTATGCCAATCTTCTCTCCTTTTATCAGATAGCTTCCCGGTCTTTGACAAATCTCAAATAGTGTGTCGTTCATGCTCACAATCTCCATAAGCGACTCACTGTCTACATACTGCAAATATCCGTTTTTAGGCGATTTGATAGAAACAGACTTTTGATATGCTGCTATTGCCGCTGCGGAATCCACATGCTCTTCTTTCATTTTTTCGTCTCCCATTTTTTCCGGGAACAGCGTTCCTACCTGCATCGAAATAAAGTCTGAAATATCAGATATCACCTTGTCTGCCTGAATACTTATGGCGATATTGTGAATGAACAGGATGAGCAGAATGATGTTTATCACCGCTGCCAGCATAGCGACCAGTATAGAGATGGAAGGGATAAAGCTATAAACATCATTATCTTTGATTGCATTCAGTA
>JAAYGM010000223.1 GCA_012727735.1 Bacteroidales bacterium
ACAAACCCTTCTCACTGCTCGACCTGAAAGCAAATTATGCGTTGAGCAACATGGACATTTTCATGCAGGTCAACAACCTCTTCAACACCACCCATGTCGATTTCGGCAACATCCCACAGCCGGGATTCTGGCTGTCGGGAGGTATAAGTTACCAATTCTGAACTTAAACCGGCCTCCTCCCTGAAGTCTGAATAAGGCTCCGGAGGGGGCATGGTTTGGCAATCTGCTGTAAAAATCCTATATTTGTCCTTCACACAGTGAACCCATACACCCCTAAATTCCGATTCAGATGTTTCACAAATTGGTAGCGATAGAACCAGTCAGTTTAATTCCCTCTGCAGAAAAAAAGCTGCATGCTTTTGCCAATGAGGTGATCCTCTACCCGGATATCCCGGAGGATCACCATGAGATCGCAGCACGCATCGGAGATGCCGATGCGGTGTTGCTGAGCTACACCTCTTACCTTGGCAAAGAGGCTTTGGAGCAATGTCCCAACGTAAGGTACATCGGCATGTGCAACTCACTCTATTCACCCGAAAGCGCCAACGTGGATATTCATTACGCCAACAGCAGAGGGATCACCGTCACCGGCATCCGCGACTACGGGGATGAAGGTGTGGTGGAGTATGTGATCAGTGAGCTGGTGCGCTGCCTCCACGGGTTCGACCAGGCACCGTGGGATGGCATGGCGCGTGAGATCACAGGCCTTAAAGCCGGTATCGTCGGGCTGGGTAAGTCAGGGGGTATGATTGCCGATGCACTCCGTTTTTTTGGAGCAGAGATATCCTATTTTGCACGGAGCGAGAAGGCAGAAGCCAAAGCAAAAGGGTATCGGTATCTCCCGCTGGATGAGCTGCTCGAACAGAACGAAGTGGTATGCTGCTGCCTCAACCGGAATACCATCCTGCTGCATGAGGGTGAGTTTGAGAAATTGGGCAACAAAAAGATACTGTTCAATACCGGGCTTTCTCCTGCATGGGATGAACAGCCCTTTTTAAAATGGCTCGGGGGCGACAACCGCTGTTTCTGCGACACCGTGGGAGCACTGGGTGGTGAACATCTGCTCGACCATCCGAAGGTACGCTGCATGGAGGTATCAAGCGGACGTACCCGTCAGGCTTTCGACCGGTTAAGTGAGAAGGTGTTGCAGAACCTTTCCGACTACACCGGTATAGTCTTGTAACAATCGTTTACCCAATCATCAGCAACCATTTTCTGAAGAGGAGACGGGACTGCCGCTCATCCTCCGCATCAGAAATCAGAATACAATGGGCGAAGCAATATTTCTCAGTGTGCTGACCACCGACCATGCCGCTATTGCTGAGGTGGCACTGAATACATCGACTACAGCGTGCACCTGCTCGTTCCGGACCTCCACGCGCTGCCTGTCGCCCCTGAAGTCGGGCGTTGACTCCATGGTCACCTGCAGCTGCTCAGGGCCCACAGTGGCCAGCGAAGCCGCCACAGCCACATTCAATCCGGTGGGGAAGGTCTCAATCGCCTCGCGGGCTGTACCGGAAAAAACGACCTTGTTCTCCCGCTCCATATCGGGTGTGTAGAGAGGTGATTGCCGCAGGGCAGCCACTCCCTTCTCATTGAAAAAGCTTGCGGTGGCATTCCCCATCAGTGTAGCGGTGCGGAGCACATCAAACCCTCCCGTGGCACCCGAAGCGATATAAACCCGTGAGCCGTGGGCTGCCGCCGTCTCCCTCACCTCATGATAGAAAGCTGTATCCGCAAAAGCTCCTATAGACAGTGTAACGACCGAAGTGCCGTTCCTTAAAGCCGGCAGGGCCAGCTCCTTCATCGCCGCAGGTGAGGCAGCCTCCACCAGGAAATCAGGCTTCAGGGCAAGCAACTCCTCCATAGAGGTTGTTGCCTTACATCCATTTCCATGTTGCTCCATTTTGTTTGCCAGACGATCTGCTTTCTCAGCTGTCCGTGAATAGACTCCTACCAGATCATAGTCGGGCAACAACCCGTTTATCAACGCATCGGCCACGATATCGGCCAGAAAACCGCATCCCGCAATCACTAATTTTTTCATCGTGTAAAGATAAACGCTTTTTATTGCAGGACAAAATTCAGTCTTAAGAATGACTGTGTTGAACGACGCCCGACAAACAATATAGGATCTG
>JAAYGM010000224.1 GCA_012727735.1 Bacteroidales bacterium
GAGCTTCAGCAGTGGGTCATCTTTTGCCCGCCCCTTGGGGAAGATGGTGAAGAGGCGCCAGTGGGTTACATCGAGGGAGATAAGCAACTCTTTGATGCTGTTGAGCTCCGCGATGGTTCGTTTGTTGACGCAGGTAACCACATCGTAAACAAGTTCGGGCACGGAGGTTACGTAAGAGATAGCGTTCAAGGCCCTGAGCCATGATCCTTTTTTTCCGCGGAACCACTCATGTGTCTCCTCTGAATAGCCATCAAGGCTGATGGTGACGGAGCGCAATCCTGCATCGAGAAGGGTGTTAAGCCGATGTTGCGTAAGTCCCCACCCGTTGGTGACGAAGCCCCAGGGGTAGCCCATCTTATACATTGCTTTCCCGCACTCTTCCAGATCACTTCTCATCAGGGGTTCACCACCGGTGAGCACGATCATTGTCTTGTGAGGATTGAGGTGCGTACGCAGATCGGAGAGGATCTGCAGGAAATCCTCTCTGGGCATATCAGACACGATGGAGTCACGTGTGCAGTCGCTACCACAGTGAACACATGAGAAATTGCACCGCAAGGTGCATTCCCAAAACAGGTAGGTGAGCTCATGCAGCTGTGCCTGTATTCTCCTGTGATGAAGATACAAATCCAGGAGGACTTTTTTTGACAGATTCATTTTATCACCGTTTAGTCTGTTTCACCCTCGGGACGGACGCCATACAACGGTAGAGCAGGTGCATCTTTCAAGCTGAAATGGGCATCGTTTTTCTCGAAAACGCCATCATACCACCTGTCATCTCCCTTTTTTATGCGTGTCACATCATCCCATCTCACCACCATACTATCGGAGCTGAACATTCCGTTTGCTTCACCATCGACGTCATCGGCATACAGGGTGACAGGGAACCCGAAAATATGTTTTGCCTCCATCGAATAAGCGCCGCTGGCATCGGTGAATGTGGTATCAGCTTTCAATGAAAAAGGTTCTTTCAGAATCACCCGGATATTGGAGATCGCTTCTCCTGTGACTGCGCTTTCCACCATCCCTTTCACTTTGAAATCGGCTGAGGGTACACCATATTCAACAACCACAGGGTCACTGCCGATGTTACATCCCGGCAGGAATCCATACAGACTCAACAGAAAAGCGATTATTTTGCCGTAGGTTCTCAATGCAATTCGTTTCATGAGCAGATAAGATATAATTAGATTTTGCCTACCCTGAGAGGGAGGCCTCTTTTATTGTAGATGCAGAAAACAAAAAAATGTTACACAAACAGCGGGAATATTAAGAAAAACAACACTTATTCAACATTACGGAAAAAAATCACTAATTGTAGTGATTGTCCGGTAACACATTATAGCGTTACTTTGCATTCATTTTATTTACTACAATAATAAAACATATTCAATGAAAAAATTGTTTTTGCTCATATCCATTATTTGTAACACTTTTTTTCTCTTTTCAGAAGAGATCAGACCAGATAGAGAGACCGATCCTCAGGATACATTGAAGGTTTATTACCTCGATGAGGTGGTCGTCACCACATCGGTTAAAGAGACCAATGAGCTGAAGAATCTGCCTACAGCTGTTTCCGTGGTCTCCCCAAAACAACTGAAAGATAGTCAGATTGAGTCACTCCCCGAGATGAGTTCCTTCGTCCCCAACTTCTTTATACCCTCCTACGGCTCAAAGGTATCCACTCCTATCTATATTCGTGGTATCGGTGCGCGACTGGGATCGCAGACCGTGAGTCTCTACGTAGACAACGTGCCCAGCTTTAACCCTTCGGCCTTCGATTTCGAGTTCCAGGATATCCAGCGTATCGAGGTGCTGCGTGGTGCGCAGGGAACCCTCTACGGCAGGAATGCCATTGGAGGTATCGTGAACATGTACACCCTGTCGCCGCTCTCTTTTCAGGGGACGACTGTGATGCTCGGGGGAGGTAACCATGGTCAGTTCTCCGTGAAAGGATCTAACTACAGCAGGCTCTCCGATCATTTCGGCCTCTCTGTGGCTGCTTACTATAAGAAGGATGACGGTTTTTTCAAAAACAATTATACCGGAAAGAACGTGGATGCTTCGGAGAATGCCGGCGGGCGGGTGAAGATGGAGTGGGAGGTGACCCCTTCGTTCAAAGCACTCTTTTTCGGTAACTACGACTATGTGTCAGGTGGAGCTTTCCCCTATATGCACCTGGACTCATCGGCAGTCAATTTCAATGAACCCTCCTCTTACGACCGACACCTTATCACTAACGGGTTGTCTCTCGATTTCGCGGGTGATGGCTACAGTGTGCACTCCACCACCGGCTATCAGTTCCTGAAGGATGATATGCGGATGGACCAGGATTATACACCCCGTTCGGTTTTCTCGATCCGTCAGATGCAGCAACAGCACTCGGTGAGCCAGGAGTTCACTGTGAAGTCGGACAATCGCAGCAGATACCGTTGGGTGCTGGGTGCTTTCGGCTTCTATGACCACCGGGTGATTGACACACCGGTAGCGATCAAGGAGGATGGGATGGCAATCATGCAGGGTCATCTGGATATGGCCATGGAGAGAATGGGTGCTCCCCTGCGTCTGGTGTACGCCAACGACCGGATTGATCTCCCCGGTATCTACACCAAACCCTCAAGGGGTGTGGCGCTCTTCCACCAGTCCACCCTCAATGAGTTCCTGGGGGTTGACCGGTTATCGGCTACCGCAGGTGTCCGCTTCGACTATGAACATACCGGCATCGACTTCTCTACCGAGAGTGACGGGGGTGATGTCAACCTGATGTTTAATATTCCCGGCAGGCCAATGCCTCCCATGTTCGTGGAGGGTGACACCCTACTGGAAGGTAACTACAGCAAGGATTACTGGGAGATCCTTCCCAAGTTCGCACTGAAGTACGAGCTTTCACGCAATGCACATATGTATCTCTCCGCGTCGAAAGGATACAAGACAGGAGGTTATAACGAACAGGCTTTCTCGAAGCTGCTGCAGAATGCACTTGCGGCATCGATCATGCGCAATGCGATGGCAGGGATGCCGGGGGGAGGAGCCCCGGGGGGAGGTACGGCAGTTCCTGCTCCTGAGCCCACCTTAGAAGAGCAGCTCTCCTATGATCCGGAACGGAGCTGGACCTTTGAGCTGGGAGGGCGTTACGAGATGTTCGATAGAAGTCTTTCGCTCAACTATGCCTTTTTCTACACCAACGTGAACAATATCCAGATCATCAAGCTGGTGGACCAGGGTACCGCCGGGCGTGTGGTCACCAACGCGGGCAAATCATCCAGCAAGGGGGTTGAGCTGAGCCTGAAATACATCCCAATGGCCAATCTTTCCCTCTTTGCCGACTATGGTTTCGCCGATGCGCGGTTCCGTGATTATGATATTTCTGAGGATGAGGACTATTCAGGCAACCATATCCCGTTTGCTCCGAGTCACACACTGAGCCTGGGTGCCAGCTATGTGCATCATTTCGGCTACGGTTCATTCATCGAGCGTTTGGTGGGGAATATCCAGTATGCCGGAGCAGGCAGGATCTACTGGACCGAATCGAACGAAGATTACGAGGGGAATGAGCTCTATCAGCCTTTCTATGGTGTCACCAACACCAGCCTCTCAGCAGAAAAAGGGGCTTT
This sequence comes from Bacteroidales bacterium, assembly GCA_012727735.1. Taxonomy (GTDB): domain Bacteria; phylum Bacteroidota; class Bacteroidia; order Bacteroidales; family Dysgonomonadaceae; genus Proteiniphilum. Next base: position 3,615 of record JAAYGM010000224.1, read on the forward strand.
CAGCCTGGAGCTCTGGGCGAAGAACATTTTCAGCACGAAGTACAACTCCTTCTATTTCGAAGCATCGGATATGGCAGGGGAGGTGAATCCCATCGTGCAGCGCAGCAATCCTACCCTCTTTGGTACAACGCTCCGCTATACCTTTGCCCGTTGAGCGGTCAGGGTGTGATCCTCCCGCTGACCATCAGTGTGATGATCACTGCCGAAGCAGAGAGTAACAGAATAATCACAGCCCATTCCCAGTGTTTGGGCTGTTTTTGTTGCTCTCTTTTCGCCTTTAGATAGAGCAGGGAGCCGACACCATAAAAGAGAACAGAGAGGATAAGATACCTGATCCCCACGGCATAGATCACATAAATGGAATAGAGCGTTCCCAGCAGTGCGACCACCAGGTGGTGGGGCGATTCGCTCTTCCTCAGGGCATAGGCTGTCTTCACGGCGTAGAGCGAGGAGAGCAGGTAGGGTATCAACACCAGTGTGGTGGCGATGGTGATGGCTGCAAGGTAGGTCTCATTCAGGCGGGGCGACAGGATAGAGAGGAGAAACAGCTGCGTGAAAGCCTGTGTGAGCAGCA
>JAAYGM010000225.1 GCA_012727735.1 Bacteroidales bacterium
CGATGCTCTCGGGAGAGATAGCCAGACGCTATGGTGAGGAGGGGATGCCCGATCATACCATCTCCGCATGGTTTGAAGGATCGGCAGGACAAAGCTTCGGCGCTTTCCTTGTGAAAGGAGTCACTTTCTATCTGCACGGAGAGACCAACGATTACCTTGGCAAGGGATTATCAGGCGGACGTATCATCGTGACACCCCCCAAAGGAAGCATCTTTAAAGCAGAAGAGAATATTATCTGCGGGAACACTTCACTCTATGGAGCCACCTCGGGTGAGGTGTTTATTAACGGGATTGCGGGAGAACGTTTCTGTGTACGCAACTCCGGGGCTACTGCAGTGGTGGAGGGCACCGGTGATCATTGCTGTGAATACATGACCGGGGGATGTACCGTTGTCCTGGGTGCTACCGGCAGGAATTTTGCGGCAGGGATGAGTGGCGGTGTGGCCTATGTGCTGGATGAGGAAGGTGATTTCGACTTTTTCTGTAACATGGAGATGGTGGAGCTGTCGCTGGTGGAAGACCTCACCGATGCGAGAGAACTGAAAAGTCTTATCTCCAGACATCAGCAATACACCAACAGTGAACAGGCAAATCGTATCCTCAAAAGCTGGGATGAATATGTGGAGAAGTTCAAAAAAGTGGTGCCGATTGAGTATAAGAAGGTGCTGCAGGAGAAGAAGATTGCAGAGCTGAACAAAAAGATTGCGGTTGTTGAACGGGATTATTAGTCTCCTCTCTCCGGGGCGGAGAAATAAGCGTGATGGCTGTTGCAATCATTTAATAATTCTTCCTTAAGGGAGATTAAAGATAAATCGTATGGGAAATCCAAAAGCATTCATGACGATACCAAGAAAAGATGCCGGTTATCGTCTGGTTAGTGAGAGAGTACATGATCACGGTGAGGTAGAGCAGACCCTGAACAGGGAAGATCGCAAACAACAGGCTTCACGCTGTATGGACTGTGGTATTCCTTTCTGTCACTGGGCCTGTCCCCTCGGCAACAAAATGCCCGAATGGCAGGACCATATCTACAAGGGTGACTGGAAAAAAGGGGTGGAAGTGTTGCACGAAACCAACAACTTCCCGGAATTCACCGGACGCGTATGTCCCGCACCCTGTGAGAAGTCGTGCGTGCTTGCACTGCACGAGGCACCCGTGACCATTCGTGAGAATGAAGCATCGGTCACAGAGGTGGCTTTCCTGGAAGGGATGATCAAAGCGAGACCACCCAAACGGAGAACAGGCAGGAAGGTGGCCGTGATCGGCTCCGGACCGGCAGGACTGGCTGCCGCCCAGCAGCTGAACAGCAAGGGTCACCATGTCACCGTCTTCGAGAAATCACATACCCCGGGAGGACTGCTCCGCTACGGCATTCCCAACTTCAAGCTGAGCAAACATATCATAGACCGTCGTCTGGCATTATTGATTGAGGAAGGGATTGAGTTCATCACCAATACCGAGATAGGCAAGGATATACCGGGGGAACAGATCATGGCTGAGTATGATGCCATCTGTCTGGCTGTTGGTGCCGGCAAGCCCAGAGACATCACCCCTCCGGGAAGAGACCTTAAAGGGATTCATTTTGCCATGGATTTTCTTTCTCAGGAGATCCGCCTGCATCAGAGTGAGATGACTGCCACGGAAGAGAGGATCACAGCAAAAGATAAGCATGTGCTGGTGATTGGTGGTGGGGACACCGGCTCTGACTGTGTGGGCACTTCCATCAGACAGGGTGCTGCGAGCGTGACACAGATTGAGATCATGCCTAAACCACCGGAAGGCAGTAATCCCGCCACGCCTTGGCCCAGCCCCTACCCGCAGGTGCTCAAGACATCCTCTTCGCATGAGGAGGGATGCGAACGGAGATGGCTGATCAACACACTCGCCTTCAATGGAGAGAACGGCCATGTAAAAGAGGCCCTGGTGGAGGAGATCAGCTGGGAAAAAGATGAGAAGGGACGCTTCTCCATGGTCTCCTCAGGAACCAGAGAAACGATGAAAGCCGACCTGGTATTGCTGGCACTCGGATTCGTCCATCCTGTGCAGGAGGGATTGTTGAATGCTCTGGGGGTGAACTACGATGTGCGGGGAAACGTCTCCGTGGACAGGCAGCACTGCAGCAGCGTAGCCAGGGTGTTTGCCACCGGTGATGCGATGATGGGCGCCAGTCTGGTGGTAAAAGCCATCGCCTCAGGGAGGAAGGCCGCGGAATATATCCATCAGCAATTAATGAGATGATTCGGAAATTAGAAGATTCACTCATCAGTATATGGGAACTTAGCATGTAACCCGCAAACCGGAATCGGTAAATAGTTCTATCTGCAAATCAGCAAATCAATAATATATGTGTGGAATAGTATGTACTTTCAATATCAAAATCCCGAAGGAGCAATTGCGACCGCAGCTGTTGAAGATGTCAAAGAAACTGCGCCACAGGGGACCGGACTGGTCTGGTATTTTCTCCTGTGACAGCGCCATCCTGGCGCATGAGCGTCTTGCAATCGTCGACCCTGCCTCCGGAAAGCAACCGCTGTTCAGCAAAGATGGTAAGCTGGTCCTTGCCGTGAACGGGGAGATATATAACCACAGGGAGATATGCAAGCAATATGAACAAAGTTACGAGTTTCTCACTCAGTCGGATTGTGAAGTGATCATGGCATTATATCGTGATAAAGGAGCCGGTTTTCTGGAAGATCTGAACGGAATCTTTGCTTTTGCCCTCTATGATATAGAGAAGGACATTTTCCTTATCGGTCGCGATCATATCGGCATTATCCCTCTGTACCAGGGCTGGGACAGCGATGGTGCCTACTATGTGGCATCCGAGCTGAAAGCACTGGAAGGGTATTGTAATAAGATTGAAGAGTTCCTGCCGGGACACTATTACTTCAGCCCGGATGAGAAAGTCACACGATGGTATGCACGTGACTGGATGGAGTACGAGAACGTGAAAGACAACGATTCCGATGTGGATGCCTTAAGGATAGCGATGGAGGAGGCAGTACAACGACAGCTGATGAGCGATGTCCCCTATGGAGTGCTGCTTTCGGGTGGGCTGGACTCCTCCATCATCTCGGCCATAGCCAAAAAATTTGCAGCAAAGCGTGTGGAGACAGATAACAGGGAAGATGCCTGGTGGCCGCAACTGCACTCTTTTGCCATAGGCCTGAAAGATTCACCCGATCTGGCGGCAGCAAGAAAAGTAGCCACCCATATCGGTTCAATCCATCATGAAATAGAGTACACCATTCAGGAGGGTCTCGATGCCATCCGCGATGTGATTTACCATATCGAGACCTACGATGTGACCACTGTCCGTGCCAGCACACCCATGTACCTGATTGCCCGCTTTATTAAATCGATGGGTGTGAAGATGGTGCTCTCCGGTGAAGGGGCTGATGAGATCTTCGGCGGTTATCTCTACTTTCATAAAGCACCCAATGCGGAAGAATTCCACAAGGAGACTGTACGCAAACTGAGCAAGCTGCATCAGTACGACTGCCTGCGTGCCAATAAATCACTTGCATCGTGGGGCGTGGAGGGTCGAGTGCCCTTCCTCGACAAAGAGTTTCTGGATGTGGCCATGCGGATCAATCCGACAGCCAAGATGGCCGGAAACGGGAAAATTGAGAAGCATATATTGCGACAGGCTTTTGCTGACTGCCTTCCGGCAGAGGTAGCCTGGCGGCAGAAGGAGCAGTTTTCCGACGGTGTGGGTTACAACTGGATCGACACCCTCAAAGAGATCGCCGGCCATAAAGTGAC
>JAAYGM010000226.1 GCA_012727735.1 Bacteroidales bacterium
AAAAACAGAAGAAATCGATTCTTGGTGAAAAAATAAGACAGAAACAAGGCCATCTCATTTTATATTATGAGACAGCCTCTTTTATCTGTGCGACTACCGGTTATTTATTGAGGTAGTTCCAGAAGCTTTCGGGCAGACAGATGTTCTGCACATCTGCCGCACGGGAGAAAAGTGGAGCGATCTCAGATTCATGGAAGCCGGCAATGCCACATCCAACGCGTGTCACCAGGAAAAGCAGTTCAGGGTTGGAGAGGGCAAAGTCGATAAATTCATCCACATAGGGCTGGATATCCTCCACACCACCGTGCATCGTGGGTATCCCATAGGATTGACCCTGTAAACCTGTTCCCTGTCCCCAGATAGCACCAAATTTATCGTGTGCTGTCTTTGCGGCCCCGCCGCCGTGACTCCCCTCAAGGTTACTTCCAAAGACAAATATTTCATTCTCCTCCAGACCGGAGATGTAGTCGGGTGTAATTCTTGTACTCATTACTTAATATATGGTTTGTACATATCGGCAGCGGTGATGCCACACGCCTCCTTCATCTCAATGCAATACTCCATCTTCCCGAACGAGCCATCTGCATTGTTGGTACCGAAGGTGAATTTCAACCCTGCCTTTTTCGCTTTCTGAATAAAGGCTTTGTTCGGGATTTTATACCTGTGGTTAATCTCCAGCACTTTGTCTGTCTCAACCATGGCAGTGATCACCTTGTCTATACGCTCGTTTGACCAGAAAGCATCATAACGGTCATTCATCACATCGGGCAGGAAATTGGGATTTACATATACATCCATCGGTTCATTCATCACATCCACAATCTTTTGAACGATAAGATCCATGTACTGTTCTTCGTCTTCAATAAACACCTCTTCCGGTACCCAAAGACGGGTGCGGCGACCTTTAGTATCTGTAAACGTCAGCGCATCGGTAAAGACGTAGTCGAACTGATCTCGCACCTCTTTTGAGAATGTCTCCGGCCATTCGCGCCCTTCACCCTGCATCGCCTGAATAAAAGGTTGTCCTTCCATCGCTTCGAGGTATTGAAGTACCTCCTCATCGCTGGTGATAGGGAAGCCTATGCCGCAGTTGGGAGCAAGTGCGTAATTGATGCCATATCTGCGTGACTGGGCGGCAGCCTGCTCCGTGGTGATACCCTTCAGGTGTACATGGTAATCGAGCACAGGGAAGTTCTCCTGATGCAGCCTGATAATATGATCTGTTGTTTCATCTATCGCTTCAGCCTGCTGCGCTGCAATATCTACCTTACAGTTTAAAGGTGTAACCGACAGTGATTGGATTTCAATGGTGCCTTCCGAGCTTCTCACGGCAAATTTTCCACCGGAAAGCATTTGGGCAGCGTTCTCTTCAGTGCGGAAGGGTGATGCTGGTTCAATATATTCCACCATGGGACTTCCGTTCAGTTTCACAGTGATTGCTTTGCCTTCAACGCGGATGACCATGTCGAACCACTGATTGCTTTTCACAATCGATTTTGTGAGATTGCGAATACCCAGCAGGCTACCTGTTTTTGTCCACCATTGTGCACTCTCCTGGTCGTTGTTCATTGCTACCTGATACCCTTTCTCAAAATTGTCACCAGTATGAAAAGTAATCACTCCCTTGCCATTATCCACCGTTCGTGCTGTTATGTTCAGCTCAAAATCGGTGTAATTTCCATTTTTAAGCATAACAGATGCACCATCGTTCAGTCTAAGTGCTCCGTTGTTGAGTGATACATCACCCCGGCTGTTCCATTGATCACTGTTTTCACCATCAAACAACACCCTGGCTGTTTTGTCTCCTGTACAGGAACCGATCAGAAGGATGGTAGTCAGAGAGGTTAAAAGAATCTTTTTCATAGAGATTTAAATTTGGTTAGCTGTTAAAACGTAATTAATAGTTCCACTGTTATCTTGTCGGAATCCATCTCCGCACCTTCAGCGAAGATGGGTATTTCGTTATTTATAAAATACCATTCGTAGTCAAGACGAAGAATAGAGGAGAACTGTTTCTGTTTGAATCCCAGGCCTATGCCGGTGGTCAGACGATTGACATCGAATCCTGATTCATCGAGTCTCTCGTCAATAGCATCCCAGCGAACGGCAGGCAGCAGATAATCGAATAATCGGCTCGTGACTGGGATATTGTAAGCACCCTGCAGATAGTAAGAGAGCATATCTGAATAGGAATCTGTTTTGCTATCTCTTTTCATCACTTCGGTCTCCACCTTCCATCTTTCTGCCTCGTAGCGAAAATCGGCTCCGTAGAAAAGAAAGTCACGGGTCTCATCTCTGGGATAGTCATACATTTTTGCAGTCACGCGTGCACCCTTCATACTTCCCAGTTCGACACGAGCACCGAATGATTTTTTCTTCTTCCATACCGGATCATTGATCGCATTGCCATTGAAAAGACCTGCTTCCAGTTTTGTAGGTACGGCCCCCAGGTTAAACTCATATTTTGCCAAGAGGCCAAGGTCTCTGGTGCTGAGATAATATTTTCCGAGGAAAGCTCTGTTGGCAAACATCATTGTTCCGGGTGTCACGATATAGGAGTTGAACAACGGGATACTTGTCTGACCGAGTGTGAACGACAGTCCCTCGAGCGGCTCGAGTGTTCCGCTCAGGTCGAGGACTTTGAAATCCCCCTCATCGCTCAGCTCAATCTGTACTCTGAAGGAAGAGTAAGGGTTGATGATCCCTTTTGCTCCTATCCGTGAGTTTCTGACAGAAAAGCGGGACATACCGGTTTCTGAAGCATGTTCAAACTTGTTTTTTAAAGTTCCGTCGAACTTGATGACTGGGTAGGAAATTGTATCACTTTCTTGTGCCTGCACTGATATTGAGGCAATCAGAAGTAACAACGTAAATAAATGGAGTGTACGCATATAAGTTAGATTGTTTATAGTGATGTAAACAGAAATTATTTTTTGGATTCATATTGCAGCATCAACACTTTCAGTTCAGGTCCCCAGTGATATCCACCCAATTTGTTGTCGGAACGTATTACCCTGTGACATGGTATGAGCCAGGAGACCGGATTCTTACCGACTGCCGAACCGACTGCCCGAGCCGATTCAGGCTTGCCGATGTTCACCGCGATCTGTTTATAGCTGCTCGTTTGTCCGAAAGGAATGAGTAAAAGTTCATTCCAAACGTTCAACTGGAAATCGGTCCCTTTGATATGTAACGGGAGGGTGTGATTGCTTACGGATTGGGAGAGATAAGAAAGAGCAATGGTGTGGATCTCAGTCTTCTCTTCTGCCAGCACTGCCCCCGGGAATCGTAGTTTCAACTCCTTTTCCATTATTTTCCTCTCTCCGAATGAGAGAAAACAGATACCTTTACCGGTGGAGGCAATCAATGTTTCTCCAAACAATGACTCATAGAAATTGTAGCGGATATTAATTCCGGTTTCGTCACCCGGGATCATTCTGTAAATCTGATAATCTGCTTTATTTGTTTCATCTTTTCTCATGATCTTCTTGTCGTTAGTCAGTGAAAAACTGCTCAAAGCCTTCTGACCAGACGCTGCCGAGTGTTCCGTCAGGCATTTCATAAATGAAATAGTAATGCAGGCCGGATATTTCTTCCGCAGTCTCTTTCGATTTTTCGATGCCCATCGCCATGAAAGCAGTTGCATAGGCATCAGCAGTCATGCAATCATCGGCGATCACCGTTGCACCCAGGATATCCAGCTGTGAGGGATAGCCGGTATGGGGATCGATGGTGTGGGCATACTTCCTGCCATCCTTCATATAGAAATTGCGGTAATTACCCGAAGTGGCCAGCGCTTTATCACAGAGAGAGAGAACTACCTGTAGCTCATGATGCATGCCTGAAGCATCATCAACAGGCTTATCCACACCGATGCGCCAGCATTCTCCCTTGTTGTTCACACCCTTGGCAATGATTTCGCCACCAATCTCAACCATGAAATGCTCTATGCCGTAGCCCTTCAGCAGATTGGCAATCACGTCGCACGAATAACCCTTGGCAATTGCAGAGGTGTTCAGGGTTACGCGCGGGTCCTTTTTTACTATGTTTCCCCCGTTGTCGAGAGTGATTTTTTCGAAACCGACAAACTGTTTCAGGCTATCGATGGTTTGGGGAGTGACATGCTTCATATTCTGAAACCCGAAGCCCCAGGCGTTGATCAGTGGTGAGATGGTGATGTCGAACATACCACCTGTCCTTCGTGAAACATCCATTGATTTACGGAACACATCGAGGAAGAAAGTGTCCGGCTTCACCTGTTCATTGCGATTGATCTTTGAGATAATGGAGTTTTCCCTGAAGGGATTCAGTGATCGGTTGAACTTCTCCAGTTCAGCCACTATCTCCTCCTTCAGCGACCGGCTGTAGGCATATTTGATATGATAACCGGTAGTGAAAATCTCGCCCTGCTCCTGGTGATAGGTGTAATCCTTTTTATCATCGTTCACATTACATGAAAACAGCAAAGTAACAGGGATTAACAGAAAAAGCAGAAGGTTGTTTTTTGTTTTCATTCCATTGAAATTGTCAGTTGTCAGCACTCAGCGGTCAGCTTTTAAGTAAAAGCATTGCATGTGACACGGTTAGGATATAGCTTTCAGCAATAAGCAGCCTGTACGCACTTCTCATTTCAAAATTCTTCCTCAATCCGGTAATAGTTTCTCTCTGTGGCATTCCGGGAAATCAGTTCACCCAGAAATCCGGCGAGGAACAGGAGCGTTCCGAGGATCATCATGGTGAGTGAGAGGTAGAAATAGGGTGAATCAGTGACAAGTCGATAGGGGTTACCATGATGCATATCATACAGCTTCATACCACCTACAAGTATCACAGCGATGAATCCCAGCAGGAACATCACACTTCCCCATAAACCGAAAAAGTGCATGGGTTTCTTCCCGAAACGGTTCAGGAACCAGAGCGTCATCAGATCGAGGTAGCCATTCACGAACCTGTTCGCTCCGAACTTACTCTTGCCATATTTACGCGACTGGTGCTGCACCACCTTTTCGCCTATCCTGGTATATCCAGCATTCTTTGCCAGAACGGGAATATAGCGATGCATGTCGTTGTAGACCTCGATGCTTTTGGCCAGCGACTGATCATAAGCCTTCAGGCCACAGTTGAAATCATGTATTTTAATCCCCGATATTCTTCTAGCAGTGGCATTGAACAGTTTCGACGGCAGGTTTTTCGACAACTTGTCGTCGAACCTCTTCTTCTTCCATCCGGAAACCAGATTGTATCCATCCTCTCTCACCATCCGGTAGAGTTCGGGTATTTCATCCGGACTATCCTGCAGGTCAGCATCCATGGTGATGATCACATCACCCTCTGCTTTCTCAAAAGCACAATGCAGCGCAGGAGACTTACCGTAATTACGGCGAAATTTAATTGCTTTTACGTGTTCCGATTCTTCGCGAAGTTGTTTGATGATCTCCCACGAACGATCGGTACTGCCATCGTCCACGAAAATGATCTCATATGAAAAATCATTCTCCTGCATCACCCTTGCGATCCAGCTATGCAGTTCGGGAAGCGACTCCTCTTCGTTAAATAAGGGTATGACAACTGAAATATCCATTTGTCCGGAATATAGTTTAGATGTTTTGCTTTGGTTTGTAGCGAACGGCAATGGGTACGATGATTAATGAGAGAATCAAACCCCAAAAGACATCTGCCATGATCACACTATTAAAGATATAGGTGAAAGGGGTAGGGATGGACTGCTCCGTCAGCTGCGTGACGAGCGACTTCGTTATTTCCATTGATTCAGCCATCTCAATCATCCTGCCGTAAAGATTGGATATAAAAGCAGGATCAATCCATTTCACATGAATAAAAACAATGAGTGATTCCAAAATAGATGCAAAGAAGAAGAGCATGATGGAAAATTGCACACCATGCCAGTAACGCATTTTGTTCTCTGCCACTCCTGTATTATACATTACAAGATAATAAAATAGCAGAACTGGTGTTCCTATGCTCAGTAATGTACCAATGAAATTAAGTACCGGATAGGAGCTTCCGATAATTACAAAAAGATACTTCAGTACCCAGAAAAGGCCCATAAACAGTCCGGCGTACATCGTATAATTCAATAACTCACTCTTATTTTCTTCCATTGATTCTTCTTTATCATGCAAAAGTAATCAAAAAATATGCAAATCAATGTAAGAAACTTTTTGAAGATCAATTTTCCACTATATGAAGTGCCCTCCGAAAGTATGAAAAAACATCCGGAGGGCACTTCAATTGTGTTCAATGATTGAATCTATCCGATTCTATTCAATTTTACTCTTTATCTGTTGCTTCGTCCAGCGGTTCAGTCTCCTTGGTTTTGGGAAGAATCAGGTTGAGTACAATTCCTACTAATGCTGAAAGACCAATACCTGTCATACTGATGGAACCAATCTGCAGCACTGCACCTCCGATACCGGTTGTGAGGATGAGTGATACGATGATGAGGTTTCGTGTATTGCTCATGTCTGTTCTGTTCTGTACCATGTTGTTTACACCCGTTGCGGCGATCATACCAAAGAGCAACAACATGATGCCCCCGAGTACTGAGCCAGGAATAGATTTAAGGAGTGCGCTTATCTTGCCCACCATGGAGAAAACAATTCCCGTGATTGCCGCGATGCGTATCACGACAGGATCGGTCACCTTGGTGAGTACCATAGCGCCGGTCACCTCCGAGTAGGTGGTGACAGGAGGTCCCCCTATGAAGCCCGAAATACAGCATGCAATACCGTCACCCAGCATGGTGCGGTGCAGGCCCGGTTTTTTTACAAAATCCTTTCCTGCCACCTGGCTTACTGCATAGACATCTCCCACGTGTTCAATCACCGGCGCAATGGCAACGGGAATCATAAAGAAGATGGCTCCCCATGAAAACTCAGGCTTGACGAACTGAGGCCACCCAAGCCAGGGTGCTGCAGCGACACCCGAGAAATCTATTTTCCCGAACAGCATGGCAGCGATATAGCCCACGATAATACCAGCGAAGATGGGGATCAGCTTAAGCAGTCCTTTGGCAAACATACTCACCACGATCGCCGTGATTAGCGCGATAATCGCCAACAACCAGTCCTCACTGGCCATATTCACACCCGTACCGGCCAGGGAGAGACCGATCAGCATGATCACCGGTCCGATCACCACAGGCGGGAAAAGACGTTTGATCAGGTTCAGGCCCTGCCATTTCACCAGTGCACTCATCATGAAATAGACCAGTCCCACGGCAACCAGACCCGACAGCGTGCCGCCAAGGCCATATAACTCCGTCGCTTTCACGATGGGGGCGATAAATGCGAAGCTGCTGCCCAAAAAAATAGGGACAATGCCTTTCGTAACCAGATGAAAGATCAGTGTCCCTATGCCTGCGGTAAACAGTGCTGTGGATGGATCGAGTCCTACGAGTAATGGTACCAGTACCGTGGCTCCAAACGCCACAAAAAGAAATTGAACCCCTACGACTGTTTTTAACGCGGGGCTTAGTTGTTTGTTGTTATCCATTTAATTGTTAAAATCATGATTTGCATGCAAAGATAAATGATTTTTTTAAATGGGAAACATTTTTTAAGAATGAATTGGGTTCAATTATTGTATCATTCACACCAGTGAATAAAAGCGGTACCTGTCAGCTGTTGACAATCTCGTTATACGAATAGCTGTCCGGGTGTGTCTCGCTCCGGGTACCTCATTTCCTCTTTTATCTCCGGAATATTCCTGTTTTTACGTGGGTTCCCCGCATCGGAGGAGATGGTGTGGGTGCTCATGCCGCTTTCGGGATAGGTGACCATCAGCCGGTCGACCGCAGTCTTTGGTGTCGCGGGATTGATCCAGGCTGCCAGATCCTCTTTGTGCAGGATCAGCGGCATCCTCTTCTTGGTGTTGTGGATCATCTCCATCAGCGGGTTGGCATCGGTGGTGATGATGGAGAAGGTGTCGCGCACCTGACCGGTCACCTTGTTGACCCAAGAGTTGTAGATGCAGCCGAGGTAGAAGACCGTTTCATCTTTCGGGTAGATGTAGTAGGGATATTTTCTATTGTTCTCGTGGCGCCACTCGAAGAAGCCATCCACCACCAGGATGCATCGTCTGGTGACGATTGATTCCTTGTAGGAAGGTTTCCGGTAGATCGTGTCGGCACGTGCATTCAGTGTCATCTTCTGCAGATCACCGGCATTCTCCTCTACTGCAAAGGAAGGTATCAGCCCCCATTCGGACAGAGTGATAGCCCCCTCCCTGATGATGTGCAACAGGGGATGGGAAAAGCCCGAGACAAGATAGAGCTCCTCATTGAAATCGATTGGCATCTGTACACCGGCATTCGACTTCAGGTACTCCCTGATGGCCTCCTTCGCCTTCTTCTCCACAGAAACGGTAAAACACATATCAGAAATTTATCTCTATCAGTTCATTGAAACTGGTCGTATAGGCTTGCGAGAGATGCCTGCGTCGCATCTTATGGGTCAGCTCATCTTGCGAGGCGAGTCGCACCAGCGTCTTCCCGTACTTATGATTCAGGGTGTCCATCGTCTCCATCAGCTTCCTGTGCTTCGGGTTGGAGTTAAAGAAGAGGGAGGGCTGGTACTCGTTGGCATCGACAAAATCCAGCAGAATCACCCCCGCTCTTTTATAATGCTTGTCCGCACGGAAGATGCTTCTCAGTCCGGTGACTGCGAAGCCGGCCAGCTCGAGCGAAGAGGAGGTAGGGAAGGGTAGCTTCAGCACCACGCTGTTGGCGTAGAACTCCTCCTTGTCGTTGAAGCGGTTGGTCTCGATAAAGAGCATCATGCGGCGGCACATCGACTGTTGCCCGCGGAGCTTCTCCGCGCTGAGCATGGTGAAGGTGGCGATTCGCTCGTGCAGGTCGCCGAAGGTGTTGTAGTCACGATCGAAAGAGCGCGTGGTGGCAATGCTTTGTTTCTTCTCGGGTATCTCCATTTCAATGGTCGGTATTCCCTGCAGATCTTTCTGCAGGTTGCGGCCGACGACCGTCATCATCGAACGTACCAGCGACTCGGGCAGCAGCGTGAAGTCATACGCCGTGTTGACCTCCATGGTGCGCAGCTTGCGGGCATACCTCCGTCCGATACCCCAGACATCCTCTACAGCAGTCCACTTCAGCGCTTTGATCCGTTTAATCTCGGTGTCGATCACATGTACCCCCTTCAGCTCGGGGTACTTCTTGGCGATGCGGTTAGCAACCTTGGCCAGCGCTTTGGTGGGTGCTATTCCCACACTGAGGGGTATGCCTGTCCAGCGGCCTACCTGGCTGCGCATTTTGCGACCGTACTCTATCAGGTCGACCTCTATGCCCGACAGGTCGAGAAAACATTCATCGATGGAGTAGATCTCATGCGAGGGGGTGTAGGAGGAGAGAATGTTCATCACACGGCGGCTCATATCGCCATAGAGCACAAAGTTGGAGGAGAAGACCTGCACGTTGTGTCTCCGTATCACCTGCTCTATCTGGAAGGCGGGAGCGCCCATCTTTATCCCCACTGCCTTGGCCTCATTGGAGCGGGCAATCACGCAACCGTCGTTGTTACTCAGCACAACGATGGGCTTGCCGTTGAGTGAAGGGTTGAAAACCCTTTCACAGGAGGCGTAGAAGTTATTGCAGTCGGCTAAGGCGTACATTGTTATTGATAATTGAGGTGACGATACCCCATATATAGATCTCCGCCTCCTCCAAGCTGTACTCGAGTGTCGGGAAGTCGGGGTTCAGGGGGATCAGTTGTATCTTATCGTCCGTTTTCCGGATCCATTTCGTGGTGAACTCACCGTCGATAAAGCAGCAGGCCAGCAGGTCGGAGGACCACTCCACCGAGCGGTCTATCACCAGTATACTGCCCGGGTAGACCAGCGGCGCCAGCGAGTACCCACGCGCCACGGCATAGAAGGTGGCATCGGGGTGCTTCACCAGCAGTTTGTTGATATCGAGGTTCTCCTGCAGGAAATCATCGGCCGGAGAGGGGAACCCGCAGGCTATCTCTCCCACAAAAGGGAGTTCCAGCCCCGACATTTCGGGAGAAAAGAAATCGAAATCAGATGTGGAGAAGATCTTACCCATCGGCTCTTTTCTTTTGTGCTTAATTTGGTTCGTTACTGATACAAATGTATACTTTTTCAAGCAATAAAAAAAGTGGGAGAGAGGATGGAAAAGTTAATTATTATCTCTTTCGGGCGACAACAACTCAATACTCTGGTACCAGTTTAAGCAGTATGATTTCACTATGCGTGCCGAATCGGATGGGGGAGAAGAAAGTGCCCAGACCCTGAGAGACAAAGATATGCATCGCTTCATATTTGTATAAGCCCCTGTTATAGCCGAACATCCATTTGGCAATGAGGGTGAATGGGAACATCTGACCTGCATGCGTGTGTCCTGTGAGAAGGAGGTCGGCTCCTCTTGCTGCCATATATTCAATTCCGTCGGGGCGGTGGTGCAGCACCACCATGGGCTGCTCCACGTCAATCTCCAGACTGTTCATCACACTCTCCACGGTCGTGGAGTCACTGGAAGCGTGAATGTCAAAGGTCTCACTATCGGCAGCCATATTGTTGAGGCCGACAATCTGTAGTTCCTTGTAACGAGCCACCTCATTGAACAGTACAGAGGTGCCGCTGTCACGCACACGGCGGATCACCTTCAGAAGGCCCACCTGCTCATCGTGATTCCCGAATACAAAGTAGTGGGGGATAGTGATCGTTTTGAACGCATCCAGCACATCGTCGTTACCGTTGAAATGCGTCTTGCTATCGAAGAGATCACCGGTATGAAAGATGATTTCAGGGTTCAGCCCTTTCGTGATCCGTACGATCTCTTTCAGTTGCTTCTCTCCCCGGGCGTTACCCAGATGAATATCGGTGAGGTGAACCGCACGAATCTCTTCCGTGAGCCCGCTGATGGGGATAGTCACCTCCTTCACCCGGAAGTGGTAGGCGTTCCAGACACCATAGGCCGTAATCACCAGGGTTAGCCCCAGCGTAATGAAGCCGCGCAGGGCGGGGGAGGTTCTGATTGCCAGGTGCAGCAGATCGGTGACCGCAAGCGACAGCAGCAGGAGGATAAACGCGCCAAGCAAGATGGAGCCGGCAGCGGACCAAATCCGCACGAAAAGGCTCGTCAGCTCACTGAACCCTATCGAACCGACAAAGGCAAAGATCAACCCCACCGAGAAGATCCATACCCAGCTCTTCATCGTCACTGCTGGAAAGAAGAGCGTAAACCGTCTCGAGAGATAGATGACCGCTGCAGCTGTGAGGCTTAAGACGATCAGCAGAAAAATAATCGGGAAAAAATATCTCATAATTTCTTAAACAAAAAAGTGGGGAGCAATGTTCTCTTCGCGAGGAAACAGTGTAATGTCCCAAGAGCGTATCTGCAAATTGAGAGAATCTACCCTCACTATGCTTACACTTGACCGTTAGTTGAAGCTTGATTAATCAGACGCTAAAAATATACCGACAAAGTGAAACAAGACAATGAATGAAATTTAAAGCGAAGCAGTTTTATAGAATTGCATTTTGGATCAGTTTTATCGGACTGATTACGATCATCTCTGATTTTGGTTATACACAGATTGCCATATATCAAAAATTCATAGATGGGTTTTACTTTTTTGTGCTTGCTGTTGGATTGATCTCAACCTTTGCCCGATACTTTCATAAATATACGTTGATTCAAAGAAAGGTTTTCATTATTGACCTGTTGTCGGTTCTCTTTACACTATGGATTTTTCATTTGTACCTGTTTGTTGGTGTGCCTTTTGATACTGATTTATTGCTGGAAAACCCTATCTGGATAAAGATCGCTGTATTATTGGCTTTCGTCAGAGAATTTTCTGAATTAAGGATAAACTTCAACAGAACACTGCTCAACCCTGCACAGATATTTATTCTCAGTTTTCTGGTTATGATCTTTATCGGCTCTTTCCTCCTGGTTTTACCCAATGCAACCTACGATGGCATCTCCTATTCAGATGCTCTTTTCACCTCAACAAGTGCAGTATGTGTAACGGGGTTAACGGTGGTGGACACTGCCACTCACTTCACGTTGTTCGGACAGACGATCATAATGATTTTAATTCAACTGGGTGGTTTGGGTATTCTTACTTTTGCGAGTTATTTCAGCTACTTCTTTAAAGGAGGTACTACTTATGAAAACCAATTTGCATTGAGCGACATGACAAATTCCAGAAAACTTGGAGAAGTGTTTTCAACTTTGAAATACATCATTCTCATTACATTTGGAATAGAGTTTATTTCGGGTCTGTTAATTTATTTAAGTGTAGGCTCAGGTAGTTTCAATACCCATTCAGAACGGCTCTTCTTTTCAGCTTTTCATTCCATTTCTGCTTTTTGCAATGCAGGATTTTCAACCTTAAGTAACAGTATCTATGACACAGGTTTCCGTTATAACTATTACCTGCAATCGGTGATTATACTGACTTTTGTGTTGGGTGGTCTGGGCTTTCCCATCGTTGTGAACATCTTAAACTATTTTAAATATTCAGTTTCCAAATTGTTCTCATTCTCATCAGGGAAAAAGAGACATCGTCCCTGGATTCTGAGCTTAAACAGTAGAATTAACTTAATCACAACGCTCTCAATCACGTTCATTGCGTTCTTTGCTTTTTATCTTCTAGAATACAACAACACCCTGGCAGAACACAACGGTTTTGGCAAGATCGTAACCTCCCTCTTTGGAGCAACAACACCCAGGACGGCAGGATTCAACACTGTAGATACTGCTGCAATGGCTTTCCCGACACTGATGATGGTGATGCTTTTAATGTGGATCGGCGCTTCACCCCAGTCCACAGGTGGTGGCGTCAAAACAAGCACTTTTGCCATTGCATTACTCAATATTTTGAGTTTAGCAAGAGGGAAATCACGAATAGAAATCTTCAGAAGGGAGATCGCAGATGTTTCCGTAAGAAGAGCTTTTGCCATTATATTCTTATCGTTTGTGGTGATTGTTTCTGCGATAACGCTCATATCTATATTCGACCCGGGGAAAAAATTGCTTGACATTGCTTTTGAATGTTTTTCAGCTTATGGTACCGTTGGTTTGAGTTTGGGTATTACGGGCGATTTGAGCATTGCCGGTAAATTTGTCATTATCGTTGTAATGTTCGTTGGCCGTGTCAGTACACTCTCATTATTAATCGCTCTGTTCAGGAAAATAAAGCATGAGAACTACAGCTACCCCAAAGAAGAAATCATCATTAATTAAAAATATAACAAGATGAAATTTATCATTATCGGTCTTGGCAAT
Organism: Bacteroidales bacterium; assembly: GCA_012727735.1. Lineage (GTDB taxonomy): Bacteria > Bacteroidota > Bacteroidia > Bacteroidales > Dysgonomonadaceae > Proteiniphilum. Next base: position 13,292 of record JAAYGM010000226.1, read on the forward strand.
TTTGGTGCTTCACTAGCTCAGAAACTGACAGAACAAGGGCATGAGGTGATAGGCATTGATATAAGCATGACTAAAGTCGATGCTTACAAAGAAAAGATCACTTATACCATCTGTATGGATGCCACGGATGAGTTCACTGTTGCAGGGCTTCCGTTAAATGAAACAGATGTAGTACTTGTTGCCATTGGTGAAAACCAGGGAGCCAATATCATGACAACTGCATTGTTAAAGAATCTTAAGGTAAAAAGATTGATAAGCAGAGCTATAAACCCATTGCATGAAAAAGTTCTCCAGGCCATAGGCGTCAATGAAATTGTACATCCCGAAGAAGAGACTGCAGAGCGCTGGACAAAGAAATTGTCTTTGAGTAATGTGGTTGATTCATTTGAGCTCAATGATGATTACAGCATCATTGAAGCAAAGGTTCCTGTTGATTTCGTTGGAAAAACGATTATGGAAGTCGGGTTTCGAAAAGATTTCAACCTGTTGGTCCTGACCATTATTAAAAAGGTTGAAGTAAAAAGCATATTGGGTAAAACAAAATCCGAGACTCTAATTCAGGGTGTTGCCGCAGCAGATGATATACTCGATGCTAACGACATATTGGTTCTGTATGGTTCCAGGAAAGATTTACATTTCTTTCTGAGACACAAATTGGAATGATTAAATCGATGGTGTTACGTTTTCAGGCAAAAAAAAAGATCCCTGAATCTGACTCCATCGGTTTGTCCTCTTAGGCTAGTTCCTATGCCAGCGGTGTTGGAAAAGTTGGCTTACTCATTGACCTGCACACAGAACATTCCTGTGTGAGACCGCGATAATTTTCCGATTAAAGTTCTCTGATCCAGATGTTTCGGTAGGAGACCTCTGTGCCGTGGTCCTGTAGCATCAGCGGCAGCCGACCGTGCGGGGTGTAGGTGGGGTAACCGATGTAGGGGGTGTCGCCTTTCAGTACAAAATTGTTCTGTACCAGGATACCGTTCAGCACCACCGTGATCATGGCGGGCGACTCCAGCTGGCCGTCGGTTCCGAAAAGTGGAGCGCGCCAGTAGATGTCGTAGACCTGCCATTCACCGTTGCGCGTATAGGCATTGGCCAGCGGCGCCTGTTGCTTGTATATGCTGCCCACCATGCCATTCACATAGGTAGGGTTGTGGTCGCCGTCGAGCACCTGCACCTCATACTTCGACTGCAGGAAGATGCCGCTGTTACCGCGGTTCTGACCGTGGTGCTGTTCCGGGTCGGGCGATCTGAATTCGATATGAAGCTGCACATCGGCGAAGTGCTGACGTGTCATGATGCTTCCGGTACCGGGTTTTACCGTCAGTTCCCCGTTCCGGATCTCCCATGGAGCATCACCCTTCTCTCCCTTCCATTGGGAGAGGTCTACCCCGTCGAACAGGATGATGGCGTCGGAGGGAGCCCTTCCCGGGCCTTCCCCGGGGTTCACCTTAGGTGGAACGGGCGCATACCACTCCGTTTCTTCAGGCACCATCTGTGCGAAAAGATTGAATGTCAATAAAATAAGTACAGATGTAAAGAGTCCTTTTTTCATATTTAATTCTGTTGATTGATTGAACTATGGTTTTCGGGTTTGAAAATAGTTCTTTTTCTCCGATTCTGAAAAAAAATAGGTTATTTTTTCAGATAGATGCTTTTCACAGAACTGATTCCTTCTCCCGTTCATCGATGCGATCTGTCAACTCCTGCAGAAAATCTGATGCCTGCTCCGGGTCGATCTTAATTAGGTGAAGCAACTCCTTACTGTCGCTATCGATGGCGATAAGGGACGGTCCTCTCAGGTAGTGGGTATACTCTTTTATCAATATGTCGTAGAGACGGTTGGCAGTGATGTCGGAAACCTTTTCCCCAAGCCGCGGGTGGTGGTAGGCCAGCAGTTCACGCGTGCAACATGGGTCGTCCAGCAGCTGGGGAAGGTAGAGAAAGGCGCACCCTGCCTCGTTGAAAAGGTGATTCAACTCATCGTGGCGGGAGTAAACAGCACTGTTGGAGAGAGCATCAAACGACGGTTCCAGGTAAATAACAGTGTACTCCTGATCGAACGTTGATAAATCGATGGGTTGATTAAATCTGTTCATAACACTGCAAAATAGTCGGATCTTTTGGAAAATCTGCATCAGCGTATGACTAAATAAAAAAACAGCTACAAGTTTTAACCTGTAACTGTTTTTTCTTTCAGATTGTAGCGAGAGGGGGGCATGATCCCCCGACCTCATGATTATGAATCATGCGCTCTAACCAACTGAGCTATCTCGCCAACATAATCGATTTGCGAAAGGTTTCTTTTAAAGAACCCATGATTATGAATC
>JAAYGM010000227.1 GCA_012727735.1 Bacteroidales bacterium
CCCAATCATATTTGCCGATCGACTCTTTCGTAGGAGCCATACCCACATCACTCATATCGGGTATGATCACACTGATCGGAAATTTAATCCGTCTGAGCTGGAACGACTCGTCGTTGCTGAATTGTTCCATAAACACGCTAAACTCCTCGTCCTCATCGGCATCCGGTGTAACCACGACGACCTCTTCTTCGACACCGGGCTCACGATCTCCCGCCTCATCGGCAGGTACTCCCCCATCCTTAGCGCCACCCTGCGAACAGGAGATAAGCAACAAAACTGAGAGGCTGGAAAAAAGAAGCGTTTTAAATTTCATTCGTCTGTTTTTGTAACTGGTTATCACAAAGGTACAAAAAAAGCTGAAAACCAAACAGTAATGCAATCTTTTTTGCTTTAACCCGATTCTTCGGCAATCACTATCCGATAAAAGAAAATATCGTTATCTTTGTTTTAATTAAAGCGATATTGGATGAATCTTCAAACGGAAATAGACGAACTGTTCACGAGACAGCAGGAGGAGTGGCAGCAATTGAGAGATGCCGTAGGGCAGCTGGAGAGGATCAGGGAGAAAGATCTCTCATGGGGAGAGAAGTTCACCGTGAGGGTGCAGTATAATGCGGCGAGGATGGTATCTACCGCAGCCAGGATCGACAACGGAACAATAGCGCAGCGCCCCTGCTTCCTCTGTGAGCCCAATCGCCCTGCAATACAGCGTGGTATTCCGTTCCTCGAAAAGTACATCATCCTCACCAATCCTTTTCCCATCCTCAGTAATCACATCACCATCCCCATTCATTCCCATGTGCCGCAACGCATCCGCCATAAAACGGCTGACATGCTCTCCCTGGCCGGGGAGCTGCCGGACTACATTGTTTTCTACAACGGGCCCAGATGCGGTGCCTCTGCTCCCGATCATTTCCATCTGCAGGCAGGACTCAAGACAACGCACCTGCTGCAGGGCGATAATGCACTCCGCTCCTGCCTGACCATTGAGAGTGAAAGCAGGAAAGAGGTGGAAGAGCTGTTTGAAGATGTCTACCAATACCTGAAACATCGCCAGCCTGATGAAGAGGAGCCGATGATGAACGTGATCGCTTTCACGGAGGAGAACAGGTACAAGCTTCACCTGTTCCCGCGCAGGGCACACAGACCGGGGCACTATTACGAAGAGGGAGAGAGACAGCTGCTCATAAGTCCCGGTGCACTGGATATGGCAGGGCTCCTCATCACGGTAAGGGAAGAAGATTTCAACAAAATTGAACGACAGGATATTGAGGATATCTACTCTCAGGTATCGCTGCCGGTCATATAAAGAAATGAAAAGTGAAAAATTAAAAATGAAAATCCAAACCGCTTAAAGCAACATCAACCCCGGCATAAAAGCTGACCACTGACTACTGACAACTGATTACTGACTACTGATAGCTGACTACTGATAGCTGACAACTGATTACTGACAACTGAAAACTGACAAACTGACAAACTGAAATATGGAGAACTCGGAAATTATTTTACTCAACATCAACGGGGAGGATAAACCCGGATTGACGGCGGCACTCACAGAAATACTGGCGAAGCATGGTGCTTTCATCCTCGATATCGGACAGTCGGACATACACAGGAACCTCTCGTTGGGGATCCTTTTTAAATCGATGCACAACAATTCGGGCGTGATCATGAAAGACCTGTTGTTCAAAGCCTATGAGATGGATGTGAATGTCCGGTTCACACCCATCACTGAAGAACGTTACTCCAACTGGGTGACAATGCAGGGCAAGAACAGGTATATCATCACGCTGCTGGGGAGGATACTTACCGCCAAACAGATCGCCGCTGTCTCCAATATCATCGCGGAACAGCACCTCAACATTGACAACATCGTAAGACTCACAGGGCGTATTCCGCTCGATGAGAAGCAGAGGGCTGCCAAATCGTGCGTGGAGCTGTCGGTGAGGGGCACACCCATCGACCGGCAGCAGATGCAGGAGTCTTTCCTGGAGCTCTCTTCCGATCTCAACTTCGATATCTCCTTTCAGCAGGAGAGCATGTTCAGGCGGATGCGCCGCCTTATCTGCTTCGACATGGACTCCACGCTGATACAGACGGAGGTGATCGACGAGCTGGCCGTCAGGGCAGGTGTGGGAGACAAGGTGAAAGCGATCACCGAATCGGCCATGCAGGGAGAGATAGATTTCGAAGAGAGCTTCAGACAGAGGGTGAAGCTGCTGAAAGGGCTCGATGTCTCCACAATGAGGGAGATCGCAGATAAGCTGCCCATCACCGAGGGTCTCGACAGGCTGATGAAGGTATTGCAGAAGGTGGGTTTCAAAACCGCCATTTTGTCGGGAGGGTTCACCTACTTCGGCAACCACCTCAAAGAGAAATATGGTTTCGATTATATGTATGCCAACGAGCTGGAAATAAAAGAGGGTAAGCTCACAGGCAACTACGTGGGAGATGTTGTGGACGGTAAAAGAAAAGCGGAGCTCCTGCGCCTCATCGCACAGGTGGAGAAGATCGACCTCCGGCAGACGGTGGCCGTGGGTGACGGGGCCAACGACCTCCCCATGCTGGGTATCGCCGGTCTGGGCATCGCCTTTCATGCGAAACCGAAGGTGAAGCAGACGGCAGACCATTCACTCTCTTCGGTGGGAATAGACGGCATCCTTTATTTTCTGGGACACAAAGACTCGATGCTCGACAATGAGCTTCTGAATAGTTAACCTCTAAAAAAAAACATTTTGGTATGGATTTTGTGGATATGTTATTAAACCGCTTCGACGGTGAGTCGGAACTCAAGAAACCCGCCAACGTCCTGGTTTGTTTCACAGATACGGAGACAGGAAAAAGATTGAGCAGGCTGGCATTTCAGATGGCCATGTCGCGGCCGGAGAAATCGGCCATCACACTGTTGCATTTCATCGGTAAAAAGGAAGAGATGCAGCCGACAGAGGAGACCAACGGCAATCAGGGGATTATTCATGCAGACTTCATGCCGAAAGGGGAGAAGAGCAAGATCACCATGCGCGTGTTCACAAGGGAGTCGGATGATCACCTTGCCGACATCATGAAGATGGCGGAGGAGCAGCAGTGCAACCTGGTGCTGACAGGCATAAGCAATGATGAACTGGATCTGCAGGTGGTGGAGAAATACAGCAGGCTGAGAAGCAACCCTGCCAACCCTGCAGCCACCATCCTGGAACAGTTCAGCGAGCGTGAAGCCAGGGGACTACAGGAGCTCTCAGCGCTGGTGAGCCGCAACAGCGTGCCCACAGGGATATTTATCGACAACGGCCTGAAGGAAGGAAACAACATTTTCGTGCCTATCCTGAGTAAGTCCGACATACACATCTTCACCTTCATCCACCACATGGCACAGAAGGAGCACGTGAAGATCATGATCTGGGATGCCATCGGCATCATCGAGTCGGAGCCGAAGATGCAGAAGCTCTATCAGTTCATCGTGAAGAAAACCGATGGCAAGGTGCATCTGTGGAACGATGACAGGAAGATTGAGGAGGATTTCATACGGCGGCAGGATCTGGTCATCATCGGCGTGGAGGGATGGGTCAAACTGATCAACGCCCCCCTGCCATGGAAGGAATCGCTCCCCTCAACATTGATTATTAAAGACATCACAACATAAAAACAATTATGAATCTATCTGAAACAGCAAACAAACTGGCAGCGATACATGCTCATATCGGACAAAAGCAGTTGAAGCAGGCCATCGACGGCGTGAAGGAGCTTGCCGCCATACAGCATAACTGGGCCGTTTCGGAGAAGATTGCGGAACTGGAGACCAACTATCAGTACATGCTTCACTACCTTCTTGAAGGGAAGAAAGATCCTGAACAGAAACATATCTACGATAAGCTGCTGCGCGACCTCTATACCGTTGCCGATGATGCCGCCGAGCACCTCTGCCTGCAGGAGAGCCCGTCGCTCTACTTCGACAAACAGCGACTGATGAATGTGCGTACACCACTCACGACAGATGAGTACAGGAGCATCATCACCAGGCAGAACGACACCTACTCCTTTATCGACCTGCTGGAGGAGGGTCACGAAAAAGAGCAACGCCTGAAACAAAACGCACAGGAGCACGAGCAGACGCTGCAGGACCTCTTCTACTCCGTTTATGTCTCTCCCAGGGCCAATGCCGATCTGATCACATCGTACCGCCAGATCATGGAGGATGAGCTGGTACCGCTCTACGACAAGAGCATCATCATCTCCGCACTCACGATGAATATCCTGCAGCGCTTCGATGCGGAAAAAATCAAGCTCCTGCTCGATCTCTGCCGGCGTC